>CAZMJG010000012.1:0-23164 GCA_964566675.1 uncultured Gammaproteobacteria bacterium | reverse complement strand
TTTTCACTTTTAACTTTTATCTATTAACTTATCTAATAATGGTTACTATAAAAAACAATAAAGAACGTCTCCTCCACCGTATGAAGATCATACAAGGACATCTCAAAAAAGTGATGACGATGATTGATGATGATGCGTATTGTATTGATATTGTGCATCAGTCTTTGGCACTTCAAAAGGCACTGAAGCAAATTGATATGCTTATTATGGAAGAGCATTTGAAAACATGTGCGGTAGAGCAAATTAAAGAAGGGAAAGAGGAAAAGACGATTGAAGAGTTAATCAGTATATATAAGTATAAATAACTTTTTTGTCATCCCGAACTCGTTTCGGGATCCAGGGTTTAATACATCGCTCTTAATCAAAAAATTTGTAAGCTCACGAAGTCGTAATTGTAAAGGCTCCGCGCTCGCGTACAAATTTTTTGATTACTTCGCGAATAATGTTGAATATCTATGAAAAATACAAAAACATCTACATTATATGTTGCCGGGATGCATTGTGCAGCTTGTGAAGTATTGCTTGAGAAGAAGATAAGCAAGCTTGAATCTGTGGAAAAAGTAGATGCGTATCTAAAGGATAAAGCGGTATTTATTACGTATAAAAATGGACATAAGCCCTCCGTAGAAACATTAAATAATGAGTTTCGGGAACTTGGTTATACGTTTAGCGATCAGCCATTTGGTTCTGGAAAAATCTCCTACAGTAATATCACCCAGATTGTAGGTATAAGTATTGTTTTTGTAATTCTTTACATCATTTTGGAAGATACGCAGATGCTTGCACGTTTTACACTAACAAGTACGTCTACTCTCCCCGCATTTTTTGCTCTAGGAGTAGTTGCCAGTGTATCAAGCTGCGCCGCGCTTACTGGCGGTATATTACTTTCTCTTACGAGAGAATGGAATACATTATATGGCGGTAAAGACGAGTCAAAAAGAGTCATACCAGTCATGCTTTTTAATATTGGACGCATTATCTCATATGCCTTGTTGGGCGGTTTACTCGGATATATTGGATCATTTTTCCAAATTTCACTCCAATTTACGAGTGTGCTTATCATTTTTGTTTCGGCCTTGATGTTCATTTTAGGGCTGCAAATGCTTGGTGTTGGTTGGGCTCAAAAAATACGATTTGCACTCCCCTCTTTTATCTCACGCTATGTGAGTGATGAACAAAATTTTCAAGGAAAATATATGCCATTTGTGACCGGAGCACTTACTTTTTTCTTGCCATGCGGATTTACTCTTATGGCACAATCTATGGCGCTTGCATCGGGAAGTTTTCTGACGGGTTTGCTGATGATGCTGTTGTTTGCCGTAGGTACGCTCCCGGTACTTTGGTTTATAGGATATAGCAGTGTATCCATACAAAAAAGTGCATCATGGGCAACTACTTTTAATGTCGTTGCAGCTATAGGTATTGTTTTATTTAGTCTGTACAACATAAATGCGCAATTTAACGTATTGGGATTACCAAGTATGAGCGATATATTGCCTCACTCCTCTACTCTATCTGAAAATACCCAGCTTGGCGTGCAGCTAAAAGGTGAAGGTAAAAACGCGTATCAAGAAGTCACTATGGAAGCAAAAGGCTTTGAATATTTTCCGAAAACACTTACGTTAAAAGCTGGTTTGCCAGTGAAATTAAAAGTATTAAACAATGGGGTTATTGGATGCGCGGCGGCTATGTATTGGCCAGGTATTTATAACAACATGATTGTATTAAAGGATAAAGTTACAACGGCCGAGTTTACGCCTGCGAAACCAGGCAATTATAAAGTGAGTTGCACGATGGGAATGGTACCACCTGTGCAAGTAGTTGTTCAGAGATAAAAATTAAAAGATAAAAGAGAAAAGTTCAAATTCCTATTCTATTTTTTTCTCTATTATCTTTTCTCTATTAACTTTTATTAAACATATGACAAAAAGAATTTTTCCTATAGTCGGCATGCATTGTTCATCTTGCAAGGCTCTTATTGAAGCCGTGGTGCAAGAGTTACCTGGTGTGGAAAAAGTGATGGTAAATTTTGCTGCTGAAAAAATGTCGGTGGAATATGATGAGGCAAAGGTGACGGTTGAAGATTTAAAAAAAACTGTCGCATCGGCCGGCACCTATCAATTAGTAGATACCGCAGAAGGCAATACCGTACTGGCTTCTCCACCTGAGGCAAAGAAAATGGTAATGAATCATGACAATCATGATCAAATGGGCAGTCATCATGATCATGGAGTACCCCTTGATGATCAGCTGAGAGCCACTATTTATAATGCCTTGCGTCGACGGGTATTCTTCATGGGTTTGGGCGCTATTCCTTTTCTTATCTTGATGATATGGATGGCGCTCGGTAAAATGTTGGGCTTGCCAGATCTTATGATGATGTTTGGCTTTATACGTATAGAAGGATCTGAGACCCGTATATCACTTCTTTATATATGGCAATTTATCCTCGCAACACCAATCCTTTTTATGGGTGGAAAAGAAGTATTTCAAAGTGCATGGAGTGCTTTCAAAATTCGTGCCACCAATATGGATACGCTTATTGCGATTGGGACATTTGCAGCCTGGAGTTACTCTGCTCTGGTGACCTTTTATCCCATGCTCTTTGGAGGAATTGAAGGAGGTATGGATGTATATTATGAAGCTGCTGTCTTTATTATCTTTTTTATTTTGTTAGGAAGATTATTGGAAATGCGAGCGAAAGGTCGTGCGACTCAGGCTATCAAAGCATTGCTTACTCTTCAGGCAAAGGAAGCCACCGTCATCCGCGATGGTAAGGAAGTAGTTGTTGCGATAGATGCTGTGCAAAAAGGAGATTTGATTATTGTTAAACCGGGACAAAAAATACCAGTCGATGGATTGATAGTAGAAGGTGAATCCGATATAGATGAGTCGATGGTGACTGGTGAAGCGATACCAGTACACAAGAAAAAAGGTGACGAAGTGATCGGTGCTACTATAAACACTTCTGGAGCTTTTACGTACGAAGCGACGAAAGTGGGTAAAGAAACATTGCTTTCTCAAATAATTCAGATGGTTGAAGAAGCTCAAGCAACGCAAGCCCCTATACAGAAACTCGCAGATCGTGTATCTTCTATTTTTATTCCCGCTGTACTTACTGTGGCAGCTGCAGCTTTTATCATTTGGTTCTTTGTACTGGGTAGCACGCTTCCCTTTTCGTTGTATATTGTTATTACAATACTTATCATTGCTTGTCCTTGTGCTTTGGGCTTAGCCACGCCTACGGCGGTGATGGTGGGTACAGGACGAGCTGCTTCAAAAGGAATTTTGATCAAGGATGCGGCGGCTCTGGAAATAATGCATAAGGTAAATACGATAGTTTTTGATAAGACAGGAACTCTGACAGTAGGAAAACCCTCTGTGACAACCTATTCTGTTTTAGATACTACCCTCTCCCCTACTGTATATGCTGTCGAAAAAATGTCTCATCATCCTCTCGCTGATGCGGTGGTCAGACATTTGGAGAAGGATAAAATTAAATCCTGGATGACAATAAGGCCCACATCATTTGAAGATATATCGGGTAAAGGTATAAAAGCCACAGTTGATGGTAAAACTATACTTATTGGGACTGAAAATCTACTGAAAAACTTTAATGTAGCAATCCCCTCGGATTTGCAAACACAAGCTGAAGAATTGAGAATTAAGGCACAAACAGTTTCATATATTGGCGTAGATTCAAAGGCTGTGGGTTTGATTGGGATTGCAGACACCATTAAAGAAGAAGCAAAACAAGTAATAAAAGATTTAAAAAAGCGAGGAATACATACAGTCATGATAACCGGAGATAACAAGGCTACGGCTCAAGCAGTTGCAAAAGAAATTGGGATAGATGAAGTACTTGCTGAAGTATTGCCTGGCGATAAAGCTGCAAAGATTAAAGATCTTCAAGGATCCCGTACGACAGCTGTAGCAATGATTGGAGATGGTATAAATGACGCACCTGCTCTTGCAACAGCGGATGTAGGAATAGCTATGGGAACGGGTACGGATGTAGCGATTGCGACAGGCGATATTGTGTTTGTGAAAGGAAACCTCGAGAAAGTAATTGAAACTATAGATCTTTCTCGTGCAACAATGAGGATCATCAAACAAAATTTATTTTGGGCATTTGGCTACAACGTAATAGGTATACCGCTAGCCGCGGGTGCATTTTACCCAATTGCAGGTATTCTCCTCTCCCCTATTGTGGCTAGTATGGCGATGGCGCTCAGTTCAATCTCAGTAGTAAGTAACAGCTTACGACTGAGATATATGACTAAGTAATTTATGACTTGCCTGTCATAATATCGAGCCAGGTTCTCATTAATCCTTTTTTCTTGGGGATACTGGGATTTACTTCAGCTATTGGTGGTGATGTTATGGGTTGTGGATTTCTTTGCTCCGCAGCGTCTTCATGACGGCTTTTAAACTTTTGAACTCTTATTTGAATCTCATCTGCAAGAGCATCTCTATTACTTTGATTAAGTGGACCATTTTCCTTTTCATATTCTTTTATTTGTGTTTCTACGATACTTTTTACAGGCTCTGAGTTTCCTTTTGCTAATTCTCCTTGCGCCGTGAGAGCAAGATCACGTGATAACTTGGTGAGATAATCAGAAAGTACCGGGGCTTTTGGAATCTCGGATGGTTTATCTGGTGGATTTGGTGGCTCTGGACTTGGGGACGCGGCCGCTTGCTGAACACTTCGTTCTTGTGACACATGTAACCCTTCTCGTACTAATGCTTCAATATCAGCTCTTGTTTGTGGATTTGCTGTACCTTCCCGCTGATTCATCAAGTAGGTATCGATATTCCTTGTTATCATTTCATCGTATGTCTCCTGATGTAAAGGCTCTTGCTGACCTGCAACTGCATCAGGATTATTGGCCCGACGTTCTCTGAATAGTCGAGTCGCTTCTGTTTCAATACGGCGTGGTACATCTGTACGTGCTCTCGCTAAAATGGCGTTTGCGGCTGTCTGAACATTCACTTGGGGGCGTTCTGGCATTTGGGGGGCTTCGGCGGCTTGTTGGTGGACTGGTTCTGTTCGGCCACTACTTCCAATAGGAACTGGCACTTCTGCAGGTCGTGTTGCAGCTGGAATCACCATAGGTGAAGGTGTGTTTGTTATGCGTCTTATAAATGATGGCTTTTCATTGGATAAAGCCTGCACTGTCAGTTTTTGTGCTACCTTTTCAGTAGCTTTTCTTACTATTTCCTCTATTTGTGCAGGCCTTATTTCCTCATGTGTTTGGGTGTATTCAGCCAGGCGTGCACGTACTGTATCTGTCATCAACTGATCATTATGCCTATTCTCTACATCATGACCAAGTGCCTCTATCGCATGTTCCGTCGCATCTCTGGTTGCTTCTTGTGCTGCAAGAGTAGAATTGGCACTTTTAAGCACTCTCTCTCTTAGTATATCTATATCATCTTGGGGCAATGCTTTTAATGTGCCTTTGGTGGAGTATGTATTTAAAATGGTATCTATATATTCTTCTACAGTAGTTGCATTAAGTTTGCCAGCATCTATAGCTGTGACTATTTCTCGGTTGATATTTTGATAGGCAGGAACTAAAGTTTGACTATCTTGTTTTAGCACTCTATATAAATTCCAACGAGTATCCTCCCCTGAGATTCGTGAGTCTTCATCTAATAAATGATCTAACATGTCTCTGGATACAGCGCCATTTGATTGTTCCATCAACTTGAGTAGTAATTCTTTACGTATGTTTGCATTGTTTCCTAAATCAACTTTCTCGTATTTGTCAGCAGGTATTAAACTTTTAAATAAATGGCGAAGTTTTTGCAACTGTGTCAAAGAGGCCTCATAAGAACTGGGAGTTTCAGAAAGAACTTGACTAATATTTTGTATAGCTTGACCATTCTCTCCTCTCATAGTTGGCGTATCCCGACCAATGCTATCTCCTGTTGCTATTAAATATCCATCATGTACTTTTCCATCGGGAAGTGCTATTGCCTCCAAGGGCGCTGGTAACTCAGGTAGTCCTGAAGTATCTGAATGTCTAAATTCATTCTGTTTAATTTCCATATTTAAGTTAATTAGCAATATACACAATATAGCAGAATAGTGACCGCTGCTCAAATATATTTTACTTAGCCTTTACAAATATCTATTACAATACATTAATGAAAAAAACATATGACTGTCTTGTAATAGGCGGTGGTCCGGCAGGGCTTTCTGCTGCAATCTATCTTGCTCGGTTTAATCGTTCAGTTTTAGTAATAGATAAACATGATGGACGATCATCTTTCGCACAGAAAAATGAAAATTATTTAGGTTTTCCTTCTGGCATCACGGCTCGTGAACTTTGCACGCGCGGACGAAAACAAGCAGAAAAATATGGTGCTCAAATTGTAAGTGATAATATTATCAGTGTGAAAAAAACGAGCGAAGGATTTATATCCGCAAGCGAAAAGGATTCATATTCTTCACGTACTCTCATACTTGCAATGGGTGTCACAGATTTATTTCCACACATTGGGGATTGGAAGCATTTTGTAGGACGTTCGCTTTTTTGGTGTATCACCTGCGATGGACATAAAGCAATCAATAAAAAGATTCTTGTTATCGGCCAGGATGATGAAGCAGCAAGTACGGCATTACAGTTTCTCAATTTTACAAAAGATATCAGCTTTGTTACTAATATCCATAGAGGCAAAGAAACTATTAGCGACGTATGGACTAGGCGATTTCAAAAATTTAAAATACCATATTACACACAAAATATCATAGCCCTAAAGGGAAGTCGAGGTTATATAAAAGAGGTCAATTTAGAAGATGGAAGGAAATTACAGACAGAGATGGTATTTAATCAACAAGGCTCTATACCCAATTATGAACTCGCACAAAAATTAGACATACAACTCACCAAAGAAAAGTGTATAAGTGTAGATTCAGAGCAAAGGACAAATATCCCATTTATCTATGCCGCAGGTGATATTACTTCTCTACATTCGCATCAAATTGTGACTGCCGTGCATGAAGGATCGATGGCCGCACAAGCGGCCAATTATGATTTATATAAGGAGTATCAAAAAACATAATTTTGAAATAGTCACTTTTTTATGGATTAGTGCGAGGAATCAGGAGATATGCGATGAGGCCGATAATAGCGAAAATGAGGAATAACGGTAGGGCTAGCATAGTAAGACTTAAAATAGCTAAAGCTGAAGACACAAGTAATACAATTTTAGATGCAGTCAGCTCTTTCAAATATGGACGAAGTCGGGCAAGAATAGTATCCATTGCCATATTATACCTCAAAAATTGCATAGGGTTTGTCCGGGAACTGTTTCTTTAGTATTGGATATGCAACATTGTAAACTGGTATCCCTTGCTCTGTTTTACCTTCATACGTGCCATGATGCGCATGTCCATGGAAAACTATAGTTGCCTGAAATCGATGAATGGGACTGACAAATCGAGAACAGCCCAGAAACGGAAATATTTCTTTTGGTTCACCTGAAACTGTTTGCACTATGGGAGAATAATGCATAAGTACGACCTTTTTATCTGTAGAAAGTTGAGCAAGCGCATTCTCAAGACGCAGCGAATCTTCAACACTCTGACGGACAAATTCTTTGACCATAGGTTCACCAAAAGGAGTAAGCATATATTTATCAAATCCTCCGCCGCACCCTTTGATGCCCGCAAATCCGATGTCTTTAATAATTGTATAATCGCCATCCAGTACTTTTACATGAGCCTGCGTGAGCATAGTCTCAATTATTTTTTCATTGCCTTTATCATAGTCGTGGTTACCTAGCACAGCTATAACAGGTACTGTACAAGATGCCAATTCTTCAATCAGCATAGTTGTTTGCTCTTCGGTACCTCGTTCCGTGAGATCTCCACATAAAAGGAGAATTTCAGCCTCCTCAGAAAGTTGTTTGAAATTTTCTTTATGAGAAACCCCTACCCGTCCTATATGAATATCACCCATTGCTGCTATTTTCACTTTTGCCATAAATGCGATTATCAAACTGTGTAACATCTTTGTAGCCCCATTTAGTATATGCAATATCGTATTGCTTATGTGAAAGCAATGATCCTCGACAAATTTGTTCTTTTGGTGTGGGGATATCTATCTGAGCATGTATGCGATCAAGAAGTTCGTGTAGTATCTCCGATGGTACAATATCGCGATCTGAAGGATAAGTGAACCGAAATAATAAAATATGAATTAGAAGAATTTCCCAATATGGTTCAATAAGATTCATAAGGACTTTCCAGTTTATTTTTTTACCTTGCTTAAGGATCATATGTGTAACGTCAGCTCCATCAAAATGTCCTCTTCCCATACGATATAGCTTACTGACAATCAGTTGTTCGGGAGGAGTAAAATGTACCGATAAATTTGATATCTTTCCTTTTGGAGCAGTCTCTAGCCATTCATCTGTTATAGTCCATGTACCAGAAATAGAACCAAAAATAATATCTATAAAATATTTGTCTTTGCGTATTTTGGCCAGCCAACGATCATCAAGAATTTCAGTCTTGTATCCATGTTCGGCGCAGAGTTTCATAATTTTGGGATAATCTCCCGCTTTACAGAAAATATCAATATCTTTGGTTGGTCTATCTAGACCTGTATAATATCGAAGTGCATATGTCCCCCCAATAATAAAAGAGATCTTGTGTTTTTTTAGAAATTTCATGAGCTCCATATAGAAAGCTTCTCCCTCTCCCCCCTGTTCCATATGAATAACCGGTTTTTTCATAATTAAATGATAGTTTGCATCTATTAAGAAATTGGAGATAGATCCATGAAGTTTATGTAAGAGGCGCTCTCTATAAACAATTAGTTTGTTTTTGGTCTTTGCCAAAAAGTTTCTTCAATAAGTGAAATAAGTTCGGGTATCCCCTCCCCTGTGCGGGCAGAAATAAAAGCACATTCATAATCGCTCATTGTCTGGCGAATGATATCTTTTTGTTCGGGAGAGAGCATATCACTTTTATTGAATATATAAAGTTGGTGTTTTTGGGAAAGTCCAAGCTCCGCCAGTATAGAGCGGACGACTGCAATCTTTTCATACATTTTGGGATCACCGGCATCAATGACATGCATCAGTAAGTTGGCATGCACAGACTCCATAAGTGTTGATTTAAAAGCGACGATAAGCTCAGGCGGCAGGTTTCGAATAAAACCAATCGTATCTGAAATCATGATTTCTTGTTGTACACCTGGCAAATAGAGCTTCCCCACAGTACTATCAAGAGTGGCAAAGAGTACATCTTTGGCGAGTTTATTTTTCTTGGTGAGTTTATTAAAAAGTGTAGATTTACCTGCATTGGTATACCCCACAATTGAGACTGTTTTAAAACCTATTTCTTTACGGCGTTCGAGTTGGCGACTTCGAATTTTATCTAGTTCGGCAAGGCGATCTGCCGTATTTTTGATAGCATCTCGCCAATGTCGTTTCATGAGTTCGACGTTGGTTTCTCCTACTCCACGTCCTCCAATACCTCCGGCCTGTCGTCCAAGTTCACCCGAAAGTCCGTACATACGAGGGCCCATATGACGCATTTGAGCAAGATTAATCTGTATTTTAGCTTCTGCTGTACGTGCATGCTTTTGGAAAATGTGTAAAATGAGATCAACGCGATCCCAAACTTCTATATCGGGATTTACTTCCCAGAATAATTTGGTGAGTTTAAAAATTTGTGATGAAGTTGCAAGCCCATTGATGATAACGGCATCAATTTTTTTTGAACGTATGATCTCCACTACTTCTTCGGCTTTACCTGAACCGATATAGGTTCCAGGATGTGGATCTGCGCGTCTTTGAATTATTTGTACAATCTCTCCCCCGCCATAGGTGTTGATGAGAGAAACCATTTCATCGAGATTCTCCTGGGCTTCTTCCTTGGGAATAATGGGAGGAATAACATCGATGAGGACAAATTTTTTACGCGTACCACTATTTTGCATGGCTCTATTGTACAATATATTTCGATGATACAAATTGATATCGCACAACTTCTGGCGATAAATGCAGGTTTATTGCTTGCGCAAGCTCAAAAAGCTCAAAGTGAAAAGAGTGAAGGTAAGGAAGCTGAATTTTGCATACAAGCAATCCTTCTTTTTCAAGCTGCCATTGAAGCTATCCTAAACGAAGAATTACTCAATCACCCACTTTTGGAACCAGTGCGTCGGGCGGATCAGGATTTACATAAACGCTATAAATCGCTTTCTTTTAAGAATAAGTGGAAAAAAGTATATGATACATTGCAAATACAGGAAACAGAATATTTAGATATATACTTGCAATTTTATAAAACGTATCGAGTACCTATCACCCATCCAAAGAGCAGATATGTAAATATGGAAAAATATACATTTCCTCATGTTCTTGAGGGGTTTGAAAATGGATGGTATGCGTTGCAGCTCGTATATGCTATTTTAGGAAAAGAGCTTACATCTTGGGAAGAGTTCTGCGCAGCAGCTGGAATTCTAATTTCAGATAGAAATTAAGAAGTTTCCAATATTTTTCTTTCTTCTCTTTTAACTGTATAAACTATCTGTTGACAATGAGAATCCCAAAAGGCAAGTCGCGTCCGGGACCTGCGATATATCTTCCCCCATTCCAAAGCGCAGTTGAGCCACCACTATCTAGATTGAGCGCATTTTGAATACCCAAAGTTTTAAGTACTTGTGCTACTTCGGCTACATTGGCATTGTATACTATACCTATATATGCAGTACCACCAGACGATCCGATGAAGCTTCGAGATCCTTTGCCTGTTCTTTTTATCTCACTGTCTCCACCAAAAACAACATTACCATTCATAAGAAGCAAGGGTTGACTTGCGATGACTGCATCGGGTCCAGTATCTCTCCCCCACTCTAGAGATTGTCCGACCCAGCGTGCCGATCCACTTTGAAATATGACAGCGGGTACGGTGCTATAAACATTGTTGTCTGAATTGAAATATGCTTTATTTTTATTCATAAGCAATGTATCGAAAGAATTTTTTTTATCCGAGCACGCCGGATAGCTAGCTGGGCAAAAATAAGGGCCATTGATGCCTGCTATAGCTCCGCTTCGGCTAGCATATGCCCCAAGAGACATCACCGGACAATCATTTCCACACGTAGAATCAGAAGCTGTATCAACAACCACTTTTTTGGAACTCAGGTCGGCCGCGATGATATCGACCATGTAGGTGCCATAATCATTTTTAACATATTGTCTCGCATATCCTCCACCAGGTGCACTATTGCTAGTTTTGACATTTTCTGGTATTTGCGGAGCAGCAGCCGTTTCAGCTTTGGTGCGCTCAGCTTTGATTTTGGTATTTAAATCGGCAAGAAGTGCAGAACCCGATGCAAAATTTTTTTCAGAGAGGTGTGCGATGACTTGCGCATACTGTTCATCCAGTGGTGTCGTTTTGGTGATAGTGCGGAGTTTTACGAGCTCTTCGTAACTTTGACTTGCCGCCTTATATGTTTTTTCAATATCTTCAATCTCTTTATTCATTTGCTTGTTTTTCAGATACTGATCTTCTTTTTGTAGCATCTCAAGTTTTTTTTTCAGAGTATGTTGATCTTTGGCATGTTGTTGAGCTGAGGCCAGATATTTCTCGTGAATATATTCCTTTTGTGAGATAAACCATCCTGTTGAAACCATAAAGACAAGTGTTGCCGCAAAGAGAAATGCTATAACGGCACGAGTTTTGTCGAGAGCAAATAATCTCTGACTGCTTTTTTTGACCTGCATATATCCATATTACTATAGAATTGTAAGATCAAATTGTCGTTTGAATTATTTAGCGATTTTTTTTTCTTCTACTTTTTCTAACGTTATCACCAGTACGGCACTTACTAATAAAATAATTCCGATGATATTTGCCATAGTTAAAGTTTGAGGAGCACCATAGGGATTTAGGTTGGTGGTCCCGATGATAAGACTCACAAGAGGAAAAATGAGTTCAGCTATAGTTGAAACTTTTGCTTGTGTGTGTCGAAGTCCCCAATAGTAGATGAAAATGGCGGCAGCGCCCCCTGTGACTGCTCCAATGATCAAAAATCTCCAAATTTGCTCAAAGCCTAGTTGTCCGAAGTTATAGGTTTGTCCAAGTACGTAGGCAAAAATAAGAGCAACTGGGATGGCGATACCGTATCTTAAGGTAGTAGCAGTTTGAAAGCTGACCTGTGACAACGCACGTTTACTGAGGATAGTGCCTATCCCCCAGCAGAAGGTTGCGCCAAGCGCAAGAATATATACAAGCATTTTGCCTTCAAGCGAAAGACTAATGGGCATAAATCCAAAACTCATGATGTAGCTACCACACAGTGCAAATAAGGCAGCAATGCAAAATCGTACTGTTAATTTCTCTTTAAGAAACAGCGCAGATAATGCAATTACAAAAACTGGTTGTAATTTAATAAGTAGTAATGGAGTAATAAAATCTTTTTGAGCAAAACTATCAGATAAAGCCTGAGTAAATAAAAGACCACCTGCTACACTACTCACAATTGTTAAAGCAATAAAATTGAACCACTCAGTTTTTTTGAGATTTTTTATCTCAGAAAAGTTGCGTATAAATAGTGGAAGCAAACATATAAATCCGATGAGGTGCTCTAGAAAAATGATTGAAGCTGACGGAATTGTGTAGGTAAGTTGGGTACGAAATAGTGCATCTATTGCCCAGAAGCTTGCGGCAAGCATAATAATAAAAGGGCCCATGCGTGATGTTGACGATGACATAAGTATATATATAAATAAATAATGAAGTTCTTCAGGGCAGATTAATAGATTGATTCTATAGTTGATACACTAGAATCCCGTTCCCTCTTTCACCCCGTAATGCGGGATTGCTCGCTTTCGCGAGACATCCGGACTATACCGTCGGCTTCGGAGTACTCTTGCGATTCACCGAATCCTACCTTTGTATCTGTGATACGCAGGCTCGTGGGCTATACCACCGATTGGGAATTCCCGCACTGTGAAGTGGGGTCACCCTACCCTGAAGGAACTAAAGACAGTATAAAGGATATAGGAGTCTTGATCAACTAAGAAATAGCACGATCAGAGGGCAAGGCCTGCAAGAATAAGAGCTATTGGTGCAAGTATAACCATCCAAGCTCCCCCGCCTGCTTTTGGAAGTTGAGTTGGAGGTTGTGTAGGTTGTTGAGGTTGAGCTGGCTGTTGAGGTTGCCCTGGTGGCTGGGTAATGACCTGTACTTGGGTCTGACCTTGGACGACTTGGTTTTGCACAATAACACGTGTTACATTCACAATGACTTGAGTAATAACTGGCGGTGGACTCGTAGGCGCTGGTGTATTTGTGGGTGGAACAGGTGTAAAGGTGGCTGTTGGGACTGGCGTATGAGTCGGTGTCGCTGTAGGTGTGGGTGAATTATTTGGTAAGCGGCAACATATTTGTGTACTACCATTGCCATCTACTGGACATGTACCAGGCTGAATATTCCCTCCATTTAAGTTACAGTCAAGTTGTGGCATACAGGTATTGGGGGTTTGACAAATGATTGGTGTAGGAGTTGCTGTATTCGTGGGTGTCGGTGTGTTGGTGGGGGTAGCTGTATTGGTTGGCGTTGCCGTATTGGTCGGTATCAGCGTCGCAGATGGAGTAGCGGTAATTGATGGTGCTTCGGTAATAGTAGGCGTGTTGCTTGGTACGGATCGGCAAATTTTGGTGGCCGAGGTAGCATCTCCGGTACCGCATTCAAGTACTACTGAAACAGAACAACGATACTCGTGATCGACTTGGGGAGTAAAGTTTACTTTGGTATCGGTTGTGGTACGTGCCAAAATAGTTTGGCCCGATGTAAGATCGGTCACCTCTACACGATACATAGTGATTGATTCCTCTGTAGGATCAGGAGTAGTTTGAATCGGGGTGGTAGTGAGAGATTTGCTAGGTGTTGGCGTTTTAGTGATGCGATTATGAGAGGCATCTACATCTACCGCGTCCCATTCACACGAAGCTCCATCGGTGGGACAGGTAAGCTGCTCAAGAGTGGCACGAGTATCTACCTGTCGGCGCTGACTTACCAATGAATTACCCAAGTAACCAATGAGTATGGTTAGTGCAAGAACAGCGACGATAATGAGAATTTTAACTGAGTTTTTCATAAAAATTAATTACATATCGGACAGGTAATACGCACATTTTGAACTACTGGTATGATACATGCTGGCACGGTAGGTGTGGGTGTATGAGACGGCTGATCGGTAGGTTGCGGTGTGTTGGTTGGTGTCGGTGATTTAGTTGGTGATGGCGATGGCGTTTTTGTAGGTGAACTTGTGGGTTGTGGTGTGTTGGTTGGTGTCGGTGATTTGGTTGGACTTAGTGTTGGTGTCGGTAATTCACTACACACTTGATCTAGGATACTTAAAAATGCGGATGGCCAGTCTTTTGCATCAGGTTTATAGCGATATCGTGAGGCACTTCCTGCAACAGAGGTGAGGGTATTAGAATCTACACTTGTACCATAGCCCAGAACATAATAGACTATGCCTTTTGATCTGCCATTATTGGCAGCTGTAATTGTTCGAGCTGTAGCATCGGATGAGGTACCTTCCCAGTTATGATTTGCCTTACCATCAGATAGCAATATTACTACGCGATTCCTTGTGGTTGAGGTAAGTTGATCATTGGCAATGCGAAGTCCGCACTCAATACAAGTACCTGATTCTATATATTTCACATTGGCTATCGCTGTCTTGACAGCATTGAAATCGGCAGATGGTGCAATATGCATAGTTGAATTGTATTTAGCATCTTTGGTACCTTTGCCATCATTCCCCTGTGCTCCAAATGAAACGATTCCGACTTTCGCATTGACGCCAGAGGTAGCCGCTATACGAGTAACTAAACTGGCAGCTGCTTCTTTTGCCCACTCAAGCTTGGTGCGTCCATCTGTCTCCTTTGAATTCATACTGCTTGAACGGTCGATAACAAGTATGATATCTGCATCGAGTTTACATACTTGTCCGCTCGGTACGGGAGTAGAACTTTTCACAGGAGTACTCGTTGGAGCTTTGGTAAGGCTTGGTGACGGTGTTTTTGTGGGGCTGGCTACTGTCGTAACTGATGGTTTGGGTGTAGGTGTCTTTGGTACTGTCGGTGTAAGTGTTTTAGTGGGTGTGGTGGCGGCTCCAAGTATACAAACATTTGAACCTCCACTATCTTGATTACGGCTATACTCAATTTTGGTTACATTGCTTAAGCTAATGGTAGACCACTGATCATCTTTGGCTGGGTCTTGTTCGGGCACTTTGTATTCAACACCGTTGATTTTAAATATATGTCCAATTTCTTTAGAGGAGCCACTACCTTTTGGATCGTTATCCCAGTCGTATAAAATTACATTCTTGGCGGAGGGCAAAGTAACATTATATGATTCACTGACATCAATGCCATTATGAGTCGTGGAAGTATCAAATTGCCAAGTGCCACTACAGGTAGGTGGTAAAGGTGCCACCGTCCAGGAACTTGAGGCTCGATTTAAAAATGTAAACTGACCATTTTGGATCATGAAGGACGAAAGAAGAATGATCGTACTTATGAGAACAACGATGATGAGTGCAAGGCTATTTCGTCTTGCTAGAAAACTAAATCTATTATTCAACATAAGTATATAAGATAAAAGAGAACGTAAAATTCTCTCCTAATATAAATATACAAGATATTATTTGTAAATAATAGTCAAATATTTTGTCAAACATTTACATATGATTCATAATTTTATACTGCAATATAGAATATATCTTTTATAATACAATATGCAATATCGATTTTTAGCACTAGATATAGATGGTACTATTGTGCCTGAAGGTACAGATGAAATCTCTCCTAAGGTTGCCCAGGCTATAAAAAAAGCTTCGGAGCGAATTGTAATATCGCTTGTTACAGCTAGATCTCATGACCATCTTATACAATTTTTACCTCAGCTTGGATGTCCTGATGCATTTCATGTTATTGAAAATGGTGCAAAAATAATGAGTCCTAAGGGAAAACTGCTTCGTGATTTACACATACCCCATGCTGAAGTACAGGAAATACTTGATGTTGCGACAGGCCATTATAGAGAAGTAGGCTTCTGTACAGATAACCACTGGCTCGATGAAGAACCATCTACTCCCTACGCTTCTCTGGTGAATGGTTTGTCTTTTACATGTGAAGATGAAGTACATGCTCATATGCTCAAGGAAGCAGTTGCCTCGCTTCCTCAGGAATATGCATGCTACATAATTCATCATTGGGTAGTTTCGGAATGGTCTGGAGTGATGGTCTTTCATAAAGAAGCTACAAAAGGTAATGGAATGAAATTTATCCAAGAAACGCTTGGAATATCTGCTGAGGAAACAATTGCAGTAGGTGATGGTGGCACTGATATATCTATGTTTGACGTGGCCGGTGTACGAGTGGCGATGGGAAATGCAGAAGAAATACTTAAACAAAATGCCGATTTTATTGCACCTACAGTTGAAGAAGATGGTTTAGTAGAAGTTATTGAGAAATACGTTTTTGGAAAAAAGTAAATTGAGCAAACTTCTCCCCTACCCAACCTCCCCACGCCATAAATAAAATCGAAAATGGCAGAGAAATAAATTCTCGACTTAAGTTTTGCAATGCATAGGTGCGAGCCGCTTCTCCCGATAGTTGAATACCATAAAAAGCGGGTGGATAAATAAAAAGCGTACATATTACTCCCACCGAGATCATTTTAAGTATAATTGCCAGTGCTCCGCCAAAATATGCTCCTCTTTTTTTTACTAAATATCCCACAACAATACCTCCAATAATGGGAATAAAAAGTGCTACTGTCGTATGAAGGAAAGAATTATAAACTGTCGTATCAACCATACTGCTGCCATTTGCAAAACCCTTAACTTTTTGAAAAATAAAAAGTCTACTTATAGTATTTAATATAAAAATCGTCAAAAATCCGACAAGGAGGGAAAGGGCTGGCTTAATATATTTTTTTTGTTGCATTATATATATACTACTATGGAACTAGAGGTAATGTAAATTGCACATCTTCTCCCGTAACTATAATGCCTGCAAGATAATCTTGTGGCGATATTTCAAAAGGATTAAAGGGTGGAAGAATACTATGCTCTAAATAATAATTTATTATTTGATGAAGATATCCATCTGAGGTAAAGCTACTAATCGATCGGCCATGTAGTGCATGATAGTATTCACATACTTGTATTGTAAGACTTAGATGAGGAAACATTGCCTGTGTGTTGTCACCATATTCGCTTATTAATACATTGTTCACGGGATCAACAACTACGGCCACACCTTCTTTAGAGCTTTCTCTCTGTTTTTTCAATATGTCAAAAAGTATATTATTTGCTTTTAAGACAGACAGAATATGTTGTTTTTGCAATTGCCATGATTCATCTGCACCATTATACTGAGCTGGCTGTAAATTTAATTGTTTATACTCGCGATGACCGCCACCAGATAAGACAGTTCTGCCTACGATGACTTTGGGAATTTCTGATGTCATATATTTGTAGTAAATATTTCAGAAAGTTCAAATTCTGCTCGAAGTGGTTCCTTATCAAATTCCCCATCCACAACGAGCATAGCCGTTGGATCCGCATCATCGGGTTTATTTAAACTTTTTTCAACATATATGCCCATAGACATACAATAAATAGAAATGGAGGCATTATAACATAATAGATGCAGGATTAAATTCTTACACCAATCGACCATACTCCTCGCTCGCGGAAGGCTGGGATCGATTGACGTTTGGCGGCATTGAGTAGTGCAGCCACAGGCTTACCTTCTTTGCGTGCGTACTCGGCAAGAGGGATGATCATCTCATCTCGCAAATACGCAAGCCGTTTATGGAGAGATTCAAACAAATATTTAGCTAGTAATTTTTGCATAGGGAGAGTTTGTTTACGATTGAGATACTCGGTAATCGCATGTAAATATTCTTTTTTATCCTTACTGCGTATGATGATCCCCGGATATCCAAGTGCGGAAAGCTGCCAGTTGATGAGTGCCCGAGCAATATGTCCATTGCCATCGACAAATGGTTGGATAGACAGAAACTCCAAATGACAGCGGCTGATGGACCCGATGAAATGGTCGTGGGATTCAATAGCATACTGCTCGTACATTTTGGTAAGGTGGAATTCTATATGCGCAGGTGATGGTGCAATATGTGTCCCAATGCGGATATTCTCATCGTCCTGGCGAAAGCGCCCCGCAATATCAAAATTGATACTGCCAAGCAACATGCTATGAAGCATACGTAATGTGTCGTGAGTAAGTTTTACTTCTGAAGATTTATTTCTGATAAAAAGTAACACCTGGGCAAGATTGGTGACTGCGTAGACGGCACGCAAATCACGTCGTCGAGGAATTTCCATATCTACTAAAATTTTTTCTGTTTCCTCAAGGGAGAGTGGCGATTCGGCAATGGCGTTGGAATTGTATACATTCTCAGGTAGTTCTGCTTCGTAAATAAGGGGTAAAAGTGAATTTTTGCGTCTAGATATAAGAATACACTCATTATTTAATTCTTCTAGGTGAGAAATAGTTTGAAGTGAAAGTGACATGATGCATTAGTATACAGAATGAATATAAAAAATGCAAATAAACAGTGAATTCATGTTGTTAAATAATATATATTCACACAATTTCAATCCGAAAGAAGAACTATTGTAATGGTTTAACTTTTTTAGTGGCGTTATACTGTTTTTTCATATACCAGAAGTCTAAAAAGATTGTCTTTAAAGTGTACAAACGTATATGTTTGAGAAACACCAGAAAGGAAAATGAATAGCTATTTTATGTTATAGGTTGTTTGTAACCTGTCAATAATCATGACAAGATGGAATCTTACCTTCAAAGGCAGCGGCAAATGTTATGCTTTGTGCTTCATAACAAGCATTATATATGCTTTCCTGAACAGCTTGAGCTGCCGATGCCCCAATAATATCGGTTTCAAGTTGATACCACAGATCATTTTTGAGCTTATTTCTCTGCCTTTTAGGCAAAGAACTTGACAATTCTTCAGTCGAAAAGAAAAACACAGTATCCCCGTCTACCGAAGAGTGAATGGGATTGATTGCCCGCACATGGCCCAAACTAGCCAAATGAGCAGCTTTTTCATATTGTTCATGAGAGGAAAGTGCTACATTGGTGCCTACAATGCTAATTGTCGTATTTTCCGCCATAGAAAGCGATTTCGCATACCCATCAAAGGTCTTAAATCGTTCTCCTGATTTATCTGAGCGATTGCCACATAAGATAGAGCCATCGGGTTTGATGATATTGCCAACAGCATTTACCACCGTTAGGGCACATACCATGGCTCCATTTGCTAACCTCACACACGCTGAACCGACGCCGCTTTTCATGCCCGCAAAGGTGGTGCCGTTATTTGTGTCATAAAATTTGCCAACCGTTGCCCCGGTTCCGGCTCCCACATTTCCACCTTGAACTGGCTGAGAACTGACATTGATGACTGCCTCTCCTCCCATCGTCGGATCAAGTTGTTTTATCCTCATCCCCAGATCAAATATGATCGCACCGCTAATACTTGGATTTACAACAGCGTAGTTTTTATATCCGATCCTTTGCTCAATGAGCTCATTCATAATCGTGGCGCCACATTGTAAGCCAGTAAGACTGCCGCCTGAAATAAATAAACCATGACGGTGGTAAAAATCTTTTCCGTTCTGAAGAAGGTCGGTATTGAAGGTGCCTGGTCCGCCTCCGTATGCTTTATATGACACTGGATAAGGTTTATCAAAAAGTACGAACGTACATCCAGTGAGTTCATTTTTACGGGTTGAGTGGCCTACTTTGACACCACTGAGTGCCGTGAGAGTGTTGTTCATCATATTACAGTGAGCATTATACCAATCACGACCAATACCGCGGCAACTACCTTTTGAACGAGATAACTGCGCTCTTTAAATAAAAGAGTGGCAATAAGAACATTCCACAGTACTAGAGTGGCTTGGAGAGGAACTATAGTTGATACACTTCCCGACTGATATGCTCGTAGAAGAAAAAAAATCAACAGAGACCAGAAAAATCCGGTGATTAAGGTGTATTTTATATTGAGATACTGTAGCTCCTGCTTGAGCATAGTAAGGCTGATTCTTTCGCCTATAATGATGATCAGAGCGGGAATGAAAAAAGTGATGGCAATATAGATGGGTAATGTCATGGATTTTGAGTTGCCAATATCGATGGAAAGGGCTATGGCCAAGGTAAAGCCTCCGAGGATTGCTAGCATGATATAACGGTCTAAAACAATTTTCTTACCGCGATATTGCAGAAGAACATTGCCTCCGATAATACTTGCAGCTCCGGCCACCTTTGACAAAATAAAAGGCTCACGAAAGAGAAGAAAACCAAAAAGTATAAGGAATACGTTGGATAACTGGCCGAGGATAGAATAGGTGGAAACCTCTACATGTTTACGCACGGTAGTCTGTATACGGTCTGAGATGGCATAGAAAATACAGGCAGTAAGTAACAGTGCATAGGGTTTGGGATCAGACGGCAGTGACAGTTCAAAAAAAGGAAGCATCGCAAGCATTGTACTCCCAGCTATCACCTGTAATATAATCGTAGCTGCACCATCATGTTTGGCGGTTGCAATAGCTAATTTATAGCATTGGAAAAATACAATCCCTGCAATAAGAGAAAAGATTAAATTTACTTGCCACACATTCAACATACCTTATTGTAAATCACCGATATAGAAATCGGAAAGCAAAGCCCGAGCTGTGTCTGAGTGAGGACGACCGTCTTCGGGGCGATTATTGAACATACTGGTAGCATCTTTTCCGCATCCTTCCAAAATTTCTTCTCCTCCGGGATGGCGATTTTCGGCTATATATTTGGTAACATCATAGACTTTTCCTTCTATAGCAATCCAACAGTCTGAAGGCTGATTGTGCGAAGCGACTTGCTCTAAAGCATACTTACCTCCGGTGGTGGTAACTTGTGGTTGAGTGGTGGTTGAATTAGATGGGGGCGTTGTTTGAGGTGATTTAGTAAAAAAGTATATGCCTCCTGCAACAATGACAAGTAGCAACAAGCCAATGAGGAATTTGTTCATACGTGATAAATAAACTAATAAAAATATGTAGGCATTATACCTGCTTTTGTAAGAAAGTGAAGTGATCTAAAAAACAAGTTGTGCCGGAGAGAGGACTTGAACCCCCACCCCTTGCGGGACACGGTCCTAAGCCGTGCGCGTCTGCCAATTCCGCCACTCCGGCAGCAACTTGAGAACAAAGGAGATTATACCATTTTATTACTTTTTCGGTGAATAAATGGACCTACCAACCACCCAAAGAGAAAGCCACCAATATGTGCAAACCATGCCACTCCCCCTTCCGCTCCCGGATCAAAGGTTGTGAATCCGCTCAATATTTGGAGCACAAACCAGAAGCCAAGGAAAAACCAGGCAGGCAGATCGGCAGTAGAAATATAAAATCCAAGAGTCAGTAATGTACGGACTTTAGCTTTACCAAAAAGTACAAAATATGCCCCAGCTACACCTGCAATTGCTCCTGAGGCGCCGACAAGAGGTATGACACTCTGAGGACTGATCATATACTGGCCAAGAGTTGCAGCAATGCCCGCAAGTAAATAGAAAACGAGGTAGGGGAAATGACCCATATAATCCTCCACATTATCTCCAAAAATATGCAGGAACCACATATTGGATAAAATATGTAAAAATCCTCCGTGCATAAAGATTGAGGTGAAAATATAGATATACGCTAGTGGGTTTAAGAGGTGAAAATCGGCCGGAATAAACGCAAAGTTATAGACAAATTGTTCAAAATCGGGCGCGGTAAGTTGGAGATAAAAGCCTAAAACGTTTAGAATTATCAGTACATAATTTACGAACGGAAACGTTTCACGATTGTTTGAAGAATCATATAAAGGAAACATGAACCAATTGTATCTGGTTGTCGTGAATATGTGGTAAGGAAAAACACATAGTATAAACGCTGCTTGTTTGTTACAATAGTGCCATACTTTTTGTCAGTAACTGAAATTGTTAAAAGGAAGGGTGCGAGAGTGGTTTAATCGGCACGCCTGGAAAGCGTGTGTGCCGGAAACGGTACCAGGGGTTCGAATCCCCTCCCTTCCGCCACAAGCCTTGATGTACGGATAAATTCATAAATGGATTTCTACATTTTAATTTTATTTTCACTTGCTCTCATAGTTATATTTTTTCCTCATTAGGGTAGGATTATATTTGTTATAGGTTAATTAAAGTCACAAAAACACACGTTCGCCTTTATACACCAATCTAAATGAAGAGAAAAGGAATGTTCGTACAGGTTATATTTGTATATAGTATTTATTTTATAACTTACGCTTCATATATAATATACTGATATGACAGTCACTATTATGCATTTAGGGTTGGTATGCACGTATAATATTGAAATAAAACCGTATCCTTATAGTTTTTATACATATGTAATGACAAGCTCAAAAGAGCAGGAGAATTGATGGTAAGTAGGTAAAATGAGATGTTAGTTGATTGAAGGATTTCAACTTTACATTGACAGGACAGTCTAAAAACCAAGTTTACTAAAAATAGCAGACAATTTAAGTATCTGCTAAATTTGTAGAGCCTTGGAACAATTAAATTTCAAATGGATTGTTGCAGTAATCCATTTAGAGATTTGATCCATGCGGCCCGAGAGCTTCGGAAGGATATCACTATTGGACTTTTTGCTCTATTACAGTCTTATCCGGGTCATGCATAGGTATGAAACCATCGAGTAGTTAAGTTTGTTAACTAAATGTGTTTTTGGACTACTGGGAAAATATAAAAATGTATTTCTTTGACTTGTTTATGCGGCGTGCCGCATTCTTTCACGTTGGTTTCTTTTACAAGCCAGCATCTAAAAAGTGCTTCCTAGTATGTCTTCTCAGTCCAAAGATAAAAAAGGACTTGGTTGGCAGTGCGAGACATATTGTGCTATTTTCTTCCAATTCGGTTCTATTTTTTTCTCTGTAAACTGACTGTTTAAAAAAATTATACGGGCAATAATGCTGTATAGTATGGCTCACTTTTGTATAAAGTCAAGTGATTTTGATTGCAGTTATGTTGGTTAACAGTAAGATGAAGTATGACACTTTACAAGT
>CAZMJG010000011.1:0-24119 GCA_964566675.1 uncultured Gammaproteobacteria bacterium | reverse complement strand
ATGGACTATATTTTAGTAATTTTTATTCTACTTAATTGTGGACGGAAACCCATGACTTTTCGATATCGTACCTTAGATTTAAACTTTGCAATACGAATCTTTTTGCCTTTCATGTTTTCTACAACTTCGGCGGTTGCTTTGGTCGCAAGTTCTGGTGCACCAATTTGGACATTTTTTCCCTCTGTATCAAATGTCATAAGTACTGGTACATCAAAAGTAGAACTCTGTTCTACATTTACATTTTCAACCACGATCTGATCTCCTTCAGATACGACGTATTGTTTTCCACCAATCTGTACTACTGCGAATGTTTGCATTTGATTATTATACTGTAAATTCTGATAAGTTCAATATCAAAATAATCATCCCAAAAAAGCATAAACTTACGGTAGCAGCGCAAGGGCTATCATAAATGTAAGCAACGATGATCCTCCATATGAGACAAACGGCAAAGTGATACCTGCAATGGGCAAAATACCTAAATTCATACCTACATTGATACAAGTTTGAGCAATGATAAAAGCCGAAAACCCAATAGTATAATAAAATTGAAACTGTGACAGCTCATCTTTTTTGCGCATAAGGCGAACTAATCTATAAAACAATATAAAGAAAAAGACCAAGTATAAAACTATCAAAATAGTGCCTCCCATAAATCCAAACTGCTCAATGAGCGAGGAAAATGCAAAATCGGTATGATACTCAGGTAAAAAAGATAGCTGTGACTGTTTGCCATATCCAAGCCCCTTGCCCCATAGATTTCCCGATCCGACCGCAATGATAGCTTGTTGCATATTGTACGAAGTTGCTCCAGTCGCTTTTTCGTGATCTATAAAACTATATATTCTGTGCCGCTGATAGTCGTGAAGGGTAAACCAAAAAACTGGCAGAAGTGCCAGCATCAACATGAAAAAATAGAAAAGATAACTTTTCTTTACCGGTGAATGCATGATCATGACGATAAATATGGCAAAAATGATAAGGGCACTCCCTAAGTCTGGCTGCTTGAAAATAAGAAAAAATGGTAGGAGCGTGGCGCCCAGACTTGCGAGAAAAAGGGACTGATGTGACATCCTCCCTTTTATTGAAGACAGCATATTTGCCAGAAAAAGCATAAAAAAGATTTTAAAAAGCTCAGAAGGTTGCAACTGGAAGACATACAGATCTATCCATCGGGTCGAACCTTTTACTTCAAATCCAATAATATATGTGACAAGCAGTAAGGCAATGCCCACCCAATAAAAAAATGTGGCATTGAGCCGGAAAAAATGTAGATTTATCTTGCGAATGACAAAAAACACAGCCAGACCTGCACCAAAAAATATCAACTGGCGTACTACTAAATCAGGACGGATACCAAATAGGTTCACTATCCCAAATATATATATAAAGAGAAGTGGCAAATACCATACAAGTGCCATAATTACAGCTTATACCTTTTCTACTTTTAATTCAGGTCCAAAGACGATATCGGAGGCCTGAACTTGCTGTTGGAGATACTCTTTAAAAGGAGCAAACATTTCAGGCACAGCCAAATGAATTTTTTCAGAAATATTCACCCCGAGTGTTTTCCTTTGTTGCTGTATAGTACGTATCAGATCTCGTACTTCTCCCTCCAATTTCAGTTCTGGCGTAATAGATGTATCATACTCAATTTGGACATCTTCTTTACCGTCTACATACTCCACCATTTTGACATTTAATTCTTCTTGAATCAATATATTATATTTCTCTCTATGTTGCTCTATTGCATAGTCCATACTGGCCGGTTTGACGATTGTGACCTTGGCAAGTGGTTGACGAACTTTCAATTTCAATTCCTTGCGGACTCTATGCCCGGCCTCTACAAAGGCTCGTACCTTCTGCATATCTGCAATCAGTATACTTTCTGCAAGAGCCGCATCAAACGCTGGCCATGTCTCAAGATGCACCGATTCTTTTTTTGTAAGATACGTATATATTTCTTCTGGCAAGAAAGGCATAAAAGGTGACAGAATAATACTTAAATGAATAAGTATAAATTCCGTTGTCTGATAAAAGGCCTCTTTATCTGCTTTATTTTCGGCAGAAGGACCGACTCTATCGCGTGATCGACGTATATACCACGTAGATAAATCTTGTACAAATGCTTCTACTGTCAGTGCCGCCTCTTTGGCTTCAAATGACTCTAAACTCTTTTCCACAACGCTTTGTACTTGCGCAAACCGTGAAAGTATCCACTGATCCAAAATATTGTCTGAGGATGGCGTTTGTTGTTTAGAGACATATCCATCCAGTTCAGCATAATCACGATAAAATTTGAAAATATTCCAAAGGAGTAAATAAAATTGACGACGTACCTCATTGGCTTTATTATGTCCAAACAACAGATTATCGGCGGGATTATGACGCACATACATCCAGCGCATCACATCTACACCAATCTGATCTGCACCTTCGTGAAAGGCAATTGAATTACCCCAGCTTTTATGCATAGCCCGACCATCTTCACCCAAAAGTGTGCCAAAACCCAATACTCTTTTAAAGGGATTTGTATCCTCAAGTACTGTCGACATCGCAATCATGGCATAAAACCAGTTTTTAAATTGTCCAGGGAATGATTCGGTAATAAAATCTACCGGAAACCATTTTTTCCATTCTTCATGATTTGAAAGATACAGAGGACTGCCCACATTATGATCTTTAATAGTCGAATATGGCACGATACCAGCGTCTAGCCACGGATTCCCTACATCCTCCACTCGGCGGGCTTCTCCTCCACACTTACTGCATGCAATAATTACCTCATCAATGTATGGCTTATGAGGAGTATGACCTTCAAATTGATCCCAGCCGGAAACAGCTCTTTTTTTAAGTTCATCTTTTGAACCCAGTACTTCAAATGTTTTACATGAAGTACATTCATATATAGGCAAAGCCAAACCCCAAAATCTATTTTTTTTACTTATAAGCCAATCATGCATATTGTTGAGCCAGTCTAGCTCTCGATCAAGTCCAAACTCGGGCATCCAACTGATCTTTTTAGCGACATCAATCATCCGCTCACGCAACGTGCGAGTATCTTTTATCTTTTCACTTTTATCTTTTAACTGGACAGGTAAATCCATAGCAATATACCATTCGTCAGCTACTTTCCACACGAGCTCTGCTTTACAACGCCAGCAGCCAGGATATCGATGCTTATATTTTTCTATTTTATATACCCAGGGCGTTTCATCAGTGGATTGCTCTGTCAGATAATCTAAAATTAATCGGGGATTTTTCTTCGCATTTTTTCCCGACAGAAAGCCTAGTCCTTGCATATAGTCCGCATTATCCTCTATCACGGGGATCATAGGAAGGCCATGTTTTTTGCCAAGCTTAAAGTCTTCTGTACCTGCACTTACCGCTGTATGGACTAAGCCAGTTCCCTCGGTCGTAGAAATAGGCATAATAAGCGGATCAGTAGCAATAACTATATGAAATTTGTCTTTATTTTTATCAGCAACCTCTTTTACCGCGTCGAGTGAGTCAAAAGGAGCTTTGTATTGCATCCCAACAAGCTCCGAACCTTTTACAGTTTTTTTAATATCAGGATTTTTAAATATACGCTCTGCAGCTTCCTTTACCACCCAGTACATTTTTTCACCATCCTGTACTAAGCTATAATCTAAATCTTTGTCTACGGCCACTGCTATGTTGGCGGGGAGTGTCCAGGGTGTTGTTGTCCAGACAAGGAGATATTCTTTAGATTTTCCTTGTATTGGTAAGGCAAAAAATATAGATTCATGAACTACTTCTTTGTAATCCTCTGTCAACATTTCATGCTGTGATATAGCTGTCTCACAACGTGGGCACCATGGTACAGATTCGTGACCTTTATATATCCAGCCATTTTCATAACATGTTTTTAAAAAATGCCAGATCATGTAATTGTTGTCTTCACTCATCGTAAAGTAAGAATTATCCCAGTCCATGAAGTAGCCAAGACGCTTCGACTGATCTGTCTGGATATCTGAAAATTTAATCACTCGATCTTTGCACATTTGCACAAATTTGGCAACAGACTCTTTTTTATTGCCCGGTATAAGATTCTCAATATCTTTTTTTGAACGAAGACCCAATTCTTTTTCAACTTCAACCTCAACCCAAAGCCCTTGGCAGTCGAAACCATTTTGAAATCTTTGTTTTTTACCTTTAAGATTAAAAAATTTCTGCCAAAGATCTTTATATGTTCGGCCCCATGCGTGATGTACTCCCATTGGGTTATTGGCCGTTATGGGACCATCCATAAATGAGTAGCGATCGGTCGCGGTATCGTTTTTATGAAGATATTTATCGACAATACCATTTTTATAC
Source organism: uncultured Gammaproteobacteria bacterium (assembly GCA_964566675.1). Taxonomy (GTDB): domain Bacteria; phylum Patescibacteriota; class Microgenomatia; order UBA1406; family GWC2-37-13; genus CAZMJG01. The sequence continues at coordinate 19,781 of CAZMJG010000011.1, read as the reverse complement.
CAGTGTTCCAGCCATTTTTTCTCTATTTCGACGAAAAAAGATATCAGTTTGTTTTGATCCATGGGTATATTGTAATAAAAAACCTGTACTTTGCAAACTGATACTCCTCAGATTAGTCGTAAATAATCTCAAGTACGGGGGCTACAGTGCCTTCACGGGAGTAGACTTCCATATTATCAGTTTGAAGTGTGCTGATAATAAAAGTCATACTGTTACTAGTTGAAAGTCCCTGAAAAGCATCCAACACATTGACGCTCATAGTTTGTCCAGACTTAGCGTTGGATATAGTAGCTACACTCGTCATAGTCATAGCACGAGAATTAGTATATGTTATTGTTTTCTCAGTCCACTGAGCATTGGGACTGTAATAAATTGTCTGTAGATGTTTTGAAGAATCGGTGACTCTCATTTTTAGTACGGCACTCAGCACAGTACGACCTTTAAATGATGATGTATCAAATTTCATATAAGAAATAAGTGATGGTCCACTACTTGTAGCATCTACTCTCAATTCATTGACTGAGCCATAGTTACTACTTGCCGAAGATCGTTTCACAAAAGCATCTTCCAAGGGTTGTAACGACAAGATACTACCACTTGGACCAGGTGTTGGTGTATTGATTTGAGTAGGTGAAGGCGTTGGTGTTTTGGTTACTGTTGGTGTTTTTGAAGGCGATGGCGTCCTTGTGGGTGAGGGAGTCTTTGTGGGCGTCTTCGTAGGTGTTGGTGTTTTAGAAGGTGTAGGTGTCTTTGTCACGGTAGGAAGTCTTGTGGGTGTTGGGGATGGTCCCAGTGTAACTGTCGGCGTTGGTGTCTGAATAGGTGTACTACTAGGATCTACTGTTGGCGTTGGCGTAAAAGGTGGAAGATTGGCAGGTACACAATATTCAGCCGTCAAACACAAATCCTTAAAAACTGTCCATGTGGAGGTACGATTAACATTGTTTAAATCCATCAGTGCAGTCTGATCAAACCAAGGCCAATCTGTCCTCACGGCATGGGCAAACCAGGCCACTCTTTTCATCATTGGTTCAGACTCAAAGTATGGAATAATTTCTTTTAATACATAATCAGCGCTTGTCTTTGGTACGCGATCATGCAATATGCCCATTTCGGTAATCCATATTTCACTTTTGGTACCAAGTGCCCACTTATTTACAGGATCATTAAGCCATTGTTTCCAGCCTATAAAATCTTGATTATACAGCGGGTCACGTCCACCCGTCCATCTCCGCTTCATATGGGCAAGGAGCGATTCCTTACTTAGCCATGATGGCAAAGGTTGAGATGCATCTACATCGGGGTACCAAGGATACATATGCAAATGTACACCAGCAATGTCTGGATCTTCGACATTTCTTGCTTTCCACTGCACATAAAATTCTTCTATCCATATCCTGCCGCTGGCATTGCGTGCCCAATTCATATCGGGGCCAAAATAGGTGCCACCAAAAATGATATCTATAGTTCTGCTTGTTTGTAGCTCATATGCCTTCTTCCAGGTGATGAAACTTTCAAGTTGTAAGACGGCATTTGATGGAGAACAATTGGAACCTCCACCTTCGGTGCCGTTGTCGGGCTCATTGAGAAATAATACAGGGCCAGAATAGCTGTTTGTCGTAATCCAGTTCTGAACAGACACATTGCCACCACAGCCCCATACCATAGGTACAAATTGACTTCCAAAATCTGTGTACGGATTATTGCCCGTAGTAGGAGGTATCGTCCAGTTGTATACCCAAGCAGGGCCAAGCTCTGAGACATCGGCCTTATTGTATATATTCCACCCTAAACCGATACCAAGAAAAGGCGTCGAACGTACATAGGCATGTGCTCCGGTTGGAAATATAAACATGATAGCAATCACGACCAGTATGTTTTGGATAGTTTTATTCATAGATATATCAATACTGCAACCCACTCTGTTGCATGAGAGCGCCAGGACTTTTAATATCAGAATCGTCTATTTTTCCATCACAGTTTGTATCCTTCATCGTGGGCATACAAGGAGGTGTAGCAATCCCAAGCACAGTTGCCTCAGAACTTTCGCTCAGCGATAATAGGCTCGACTGATTTCCTTGTAAATCGGAGGCATATGTCAACTCGGGAGTCGTATCAAGCTGAAAAGAATTGGTGGTAGCAGTATCGGTTGAGCCGATGCTCGTAAATGCCACAGTTGTAAAGCAATGGATGCCAGGTTCCACCAGGCCATTTACCCCCCCTGATCGTGAAATAGTAAGTTTGCCTGCATTTTGATTATTGGTTACTTTTTCAACGGCTGGAAAAGAAAAACTTTTTTTACATTCTGCACTGAGGGATGTTTCATCATGTGGGATATATTGATATTCTCCTGCCGGATAAGAGACAGTCACCGTACCAACATACATATCACGTGAATTATTGATCAGGATATCCATAGTGATTACACCATCTGGACTGAGTTGGACAGCTTTTTCTCGAAATTGTACAAAACCGGCTGTCGCAGAACTAGCGCGGGATCCTGTGGCCTTGGTAAGAACAATATAGGCAAAAGTAGAAATCACAGCAATACCAAGGGCGAAGATAAAGACCTTTTTATAAAGCTGCATAATAAAATACTATATTTATAGACTGGTAAAGTCAATAAGAAGTATAGTATTTTTAATACCTATCTTATTTCTTCCTTAAAAAAGCAGGGATATCAAATTCATCTGAGTCTGTAGATGCACGAGGAGTAGGCTCAGGTCTGTTGTCTTTGCGCTCTGAAGTGCCGCGCTCTTCTGGAGGGTAGAGTGATAAATCTTCTTCTACAGGGGTTTCTTTAGGAGCGGGCTCTTGGTCTTGTGGCCTTTGAAACTTGAAAAGTTTCATACGATTTTCATCAAAACGGGTCGCAATAACTGTTATTTTGATTTGATCTACGAGTTTTTCATCAATGGCTGCACCAAAGATGATATTGGCGTCGGCATCTACCGATTTGGCAATCATAGAAGCCGCTTCGTCTATCTCACTCATGGCCAAGTCCTCACCGCCTACTATATTTAGCAGTATGCCTTTTGCACCTTCGATAGATGTATCGAGTAGAGGTGATGATATGGCTTGTCGAATTGCTGTAATAGCTCTTTTTTCTCCACTCCCAATGCCCATTCCCATGATTGCGTTTCCAGAATTTTGCATAATCGATTTCACGTCGGCAAAATCGACATTGATGAGTCCGGGCAAAGTGATGAGTTCGGCAATGCCTTTTACACCTTGGTGTAGTACTGTATCTATACGTTTAAACGCCTCAATAATTGAAGTTTTTTTATCTATTACTTGAAGTACTCGTTGATTTGGTATCACAATCAAGGTATCAACACTTTCCTTAAGGAAATCTATTCCATTATCTGCAGAAGAGCGACGAGGAGAGCCTTCAAAATCAAAAGGCTTTGTCACGACAGCCACCGTAAGTGCACCAGATTCTTTAGCTACTTCAGCCACGATGGGAGATGCGCCTGTTCCTGTGCCTCCACCTTCTCCACAAGTGATAAAAATCATATCAGCACTGCCCAGTTCATCTTTGAGTTTTTCTTTCGATTCTTCGGCTGCTTGCCTTCCTACCTCGGGATTGCCTCCTGATCCAAGTCCTTTGGTAAGTTGATCCCCAATCTGTATTTTTATTTCTGCTTTATTATGAAGTAAGGCTTGTGCATCAGTATTTACCGCCACAAATTCGACACCTTCTATACCGCCCTCTTTTATCATGGAGTTTATAGCATTGCCACCACCACCGCCCACACCTACTACTTTTATTTTCGCTGCTTGTCCTGCTTTTGGTTTGATTAACATATGTTTAGCTTGTAGCTTGTAATTCGTAGCTTGTAGAGTGATGTATAATAGCGACCCAGCAACTCAGGATATTCAGTATACTGAAGTGCTGAATAGCTGTTCTTTTTTATATTCACTCTTTTTCCGACCAGCTACTGACTACAAGCTTTATGGTAAGAACTGTTTTAACATCTTCTGGGCACGTGATATTATATCACCCATTGAAAAATTTTTCAGAACAGAATTAAAATCTTTAAAAGAATCTCCGCCTTCAACCGCACTCTTACTTCCATAATAAATAAGTCCGAGTGTGGCTGCGTACATAGGATTCATAACCTCATCTACGAGACCAGTAGCACGCTCTGGGACACCTACCCGGATTGGCAAACGGATTATGCGACGTCCCATATCTATCATACCGATCGTCAGAGCCCCTCCTCCGGTTATGACTAGTCCGGCAGGTATATTCTTTTCATAGCCGCTTTTCACTATCTCTTCACGTATATAACTATAAATCTCTTCTAAACGAGGCCCAATGATACCATCTATCACTTCTTTAGGATTTACATCTGGCAATATTTCGGGTATACCAAGCTTCGCAGCGGTAAAGATTGAGTAATCTTTTTTCTTGAGGGATTCTTGTACTTGTTGCGCATTATTGCTCAGATATAGTTTGATTTTTTCAGCGGAATCTAAAGATACGCGGAGTCCGACGGCAATATCGTTGCTGATATGGCGAGCCCCAATTGGGATAGAAGCCGAATAAGACAACGACCCTTCTACAAAGATACACAGATCTATCTTTCCTCCCCCTATATCTGCAACCGCTATACCTAAGTCCTTTTCTGTTTCACTAAGGACACTATCGGCAGAAGATAAACCTGCAAAAATATAACCCATATTTTGTATGCCTAAATCACCAAGAACTTTATCTATATTTTTAAGATTTGTTGTTGAAGCAGTAATGATATGTGTGTCTACCTCAAGTCGCACGCCACTCATGCCGATGGGATTATTTATACCACTCTGCCCGTCTACACTATATTCACGTGGTGAAACCTCTATTATTTGCCGTGTATTTGAAAGGGAGATCGCACGGGCCGCCTCTATGACACGAGAGACATCTTCATCGACTACTTCAAACTGAGGATTGGCTACTGCCACGATGCCATGGGAGTTTTGAGATGCAATATGAGGGCCTCCTACTGAGACATATGCTTCTTTTATATGATGTCCAGCCATTCTTTCGGCTTTTTCAACACTGTCTTCCAAAGCCCCAGTCACTTGATCTATATCTACGATCAGACCTTTTTTTACACCACGTGAAGGGGTCGTATTAAAGCCAATAATACGAATTTCATTCGTGTCAGGTGATTTGAGACCTACAATAGTCGCAATTTTTGTGCTTCCTATATCAATACCACATATTAAGGATTCAGACATATTTTTCAATTAAGTTAAGAGTTAAAAATTAAAAGAGAAAAGTATAATAGTATCTCTTCTCTATTAACTTCTATCCATTAACTCTAGAATGTAATAACTGGTTTTTCGAAACGCACATCTATACTTTTATAGTCCGATTCTTCATTTTTAAATCTCTTAATTGCTTGCTCTAGATGATATACCTGGATATTTCTCTCTTTTTCAGATGAGAAATAGTAATGCTTATCTTCTGTATATAATCCTAGCATATGAAATCCGGCAATATCAATACTATTTATACGTATCCCCATATCCTTCATCTTTTTTAAAAAAAAGATACTGTCTCGGATATCTTGAGATGGTAGTTGTTGACCCGCTTGATACTCTGCAAATGGTATTGATTGATAATAGCTTATCACGGGCAACTGTTTTTTTCCTATCTCAGTTGATTTTCCAAGTATTATAGCCTCCTCTGTCAGTAAGAAGTAACCATCTTGTGATTTGAGATATACAACCGGTTCATATCGAGTAATTGATAGTTGTATGGTGTTGGGATACTGTCGGGCTACTATCACCGACTTTATGGAGGGGTTGGTACGGGTAATGATATCAGCTACCGTTTTCTCAGATGTAAGAAATATGTATTTTCCTTTTATTTCCGGTATACCCGCGACCGGCAATTGTCCTGGATTTGCGCTTATAATCACCTGCTGTATACGAAAAGTTATGTCTACAAAATAGAATATCCCGATTGCGATAAAAAAGACACAAACACTAAGTATTGGCAACAAGCTACGCTTTAAAAATGGTATGAATGATGGTATCTGCGGCATGAGTCTGGTACTGATCTGAAATAGTTTCAAAATTATTTTTATAATCGTTTAGATGTAGTTTTACAGTCTGGATAATCTCAAATAGCTCTATACTTGAGCGATTTTGCTCAAAAACTTCTCCTAACCCATTCTCCTTAAATATATATGCCTGCTTCCGCTGTTCATCATTGGCCGACCATGGGAGCGGTATAAATACTGCGGGTTTTTTAAGTGCCATCAGTTCAAAAAAAGTATTTGCTCCCGATCTTCCGACAACAATATCTGCCTCAGAATATACCCACCCTATCTGATCATCCAGAAAATGTTCTTGCGGAAAATACCGTGCCGCAAGCTCTGGGGCCAACGAGGCTTTTAGCTCTAGCATACGCTCATAATCCCGAAATTCTTTGATATTGCCTGTCTGATGGATTACCACAAAAGTCCGAAGTAAATCTGGCAGTATGCGCTCAATGTGTGTGTTTACCGAATGAGCCCCAAGAGAACCTCCAGTTACGTAAAGACATGGTAATGATGGCAGAGTAAAAGCGGATGTATCCTTTTTAAATACTGCTGCCCGTATAGGATTTCCCGAAATAATAACCTTTTTTTTATTAAAGTACTTAGCCGACTCGGGGAAAGACACAAAAACTCCTTTGGCAAGGTATGCTATACACCTATTTGCTAGGCCAGGATGTACTGTCTGCTCGTGAGAATATACAGGGATTCCCTGAAGCCATGCTGAAATTGCAATAGGTAAACCTAAATAGCCACCAAAGGTAAGTACGAGATCAGGCTTTTGTTGAGCGACTATTTTATAGGCCGTGAGAATGCCTGTCGGAATTTTTAAAAGTTGTAGAAATGAGCGAATATGAGCGACACGAGTGAGCCTTCCTGCATCTAGATGTATAAAATGTATACCTCGTTTGGTGACTTCGCTATATTCGAAGCTGTAGGCCGTTTCCCGTTTATTGACATATTTACGACCAACGAAAACGACTTCACACGGGATTTTATTTTCTTTAAGCTGATCAACGACAGCTAAAGCAGGAGTCACATGACCGCCGGTAATGAGCACTTTTTTTCTATCCTTCATGCCTACATTGTAACATTAGAGCTTTGAAGTTCGTGCAATATTTATCACAATTCCCATAAGCATAAAAGATGTGAGTATGTGAGAGCCGCCATAGGACATGAAAGGTAAAGGCACGCCAGTAAGTGGCATAAGTCCCGTCATACCGCATAGATTTGCAATTACTTGAAAGCCAAAAAAAGCAAATATTCCCCCAACCAGCAGCGCTGCAAATTTATCTGAAGTTTGCAAATAAATGTTGTACAACTTATATAAAAAGAAAATGTACACACTGATGAGCATTATAGCTCCTATAAAACCAAGCTCCTCACCTATAATGGCAAAAATAGAATCTGTATGTGCTTCGGGCAAAAACAGATACTTCTGCCGGGAGGCTCCAAAACCTCTGCCAAATATGCCACCTTCTGCGAGTGAAATAAGTATCTGATTGATATGGTAACCCACGCCCATCGGATCTTTTTCTGGATGCAAAAATGCAGTAAGTCTCGCCAGTCTATAGGGAGCTATAAATATAAGGCCGACGGCTCCGGCGATAGAAACAGGCACGAGCGCATATAAATAATGGAGATCTTTACCAGCCAGATAGTACAATGTCACACCCAAAGAGAAAATGATGATGGATGTTCCCATATCTGGCTGCATCAAAATCAGAAACATCATAAGTCCCATGAGTGTCAGGAATGGCAAAAAACGTTTTTTTTCCTTTCCAGAGAACCATGAAGATAGGTATAAAATTGTGGCAAGCTTTGCGAACTCTGTGGGTTGCAGTGAAAAAAAGCCCAAATCTATCCAGCGTCTTGCTCCATTTACAGTATGACCAATACCGGGTATTAGGACGATAATAAGTAAAAAAATCACGACACCCATGAAAGGAAAAGATAAATAATAATAGTATTTATAAGGAATAAATGACAATACTACCATCGCAGATATACCTAGTGCGAGCCACTGAATCTGCCTTTTAAGATAATAAAAGCTATCCCCTGTCTCGTTGAGAGCGCGGATAGAAGATGCTTCAAAAACAAAAATAAGTCCGACAATAGTCAGTACCGTCACAAACAGTGCCAAAAAAATAGCTGAAGGAAAAAAAGACTTTTTTTGTATGATGCGTGGCGCTCTTTTATTCATTTACTAGCTGAGAAACATATAACTGATACTGCGCTCCTTTTTCTTCAAAATTTTTCCATAACGAGTAGCTTGGAGACGCAGTAGACAAGAGACAGATAGTGTTTTTTTGCGTATATTTATAAGCAAAACGCACAGCTTCTTCCATACTACGAGTTTCCAGGATGTTGGGTCGTGTTTGAAATATTGTATTGAGTGAGGCTAGTATCTTGGCTCCACTTTCTGGGAAAAGGACAATATTCTGTATATTTTTTTTAGCGAGCACTTGGACGAGTTGGTCATATTTATAGCCGCGATCTTCACCTCCCAAAAAAATAGTAGATACCTGAGGTAAAGCCTCAAGAGCCGCAATAGTAGATTCGGGAGTGGTAGAGATAGCATCATCGTAAAAAAGGATATCCTTATGTTTGCCAATATATTCAAGCCTATGAGGAAGAGGTTGAAATGTGCTCACAGCCTGTGTAGAAATAGCGTCTGGCACTCCCATAAGCCGTACCACACTGATAGCTCCACGAATATTGGACTTATTGTGCTCTCCGACCAGATTGGTATCTATTGGTAAAAAGTCTGTTTCAAATGGGATCGGCATGGCTTTCGTTTGCTTCGCCCACTGACAAAGAACAGGATAATCTGGATTATAGACATAATAATCATCGGCGGTGGCTTTGTGCAAAATACGTTTTTTTGCTTCATAGTAAGATTCTTCACTGCCATGGTAATTCATATGTTCAGGAAAAAGGCTGACTATGGTACAAATATGAGGCGAATATTCAATATCATCCAGTTGATAACTGGAAAGCTCATAAATAAATATAGTGTCATCTTGGGGTTTATCGAGCAACTCACTCAAAGCCGGATTGCCGATGTTACCTATGAGTCGTACATGACGACCAGCTGTTTTTAGTATGTGGTATACCAGTGAAGCAGTGGTACTCTTGCCCTTGCTCCCTGTTATGCCCACAACCTGACAGATCCCTTTATTTGCAAAAAAGATATTGGTCGCTGTGGTATAGGGAACTTTGATTAAATGTTTTGGTACTCCGGGTGTTTTGATTACGAGATCACAGTCATATTGTTTGTTTAAATAATCATCGCCATCGGTTTTATCGGCAATACTCAGTTCACAATTGGGTACATACTTACGCAGATACGCTTCAGTAGCCACCCCTTCCTTGCCATAGCCGACTATCAAAATTTTCTTATATTGTCTAAGTTGTTCAAGTTTCATGTAATGTTATATATTGAGAACACTTTTATACTGTTCTGGAATTAATGGAGCATCACCGTGCACAAACACTTTTTCTTTGATTTTATCAATAGTTATAAGAGATGGTAAAACATCAGTTTTAAACATTTTCATAACGATGTCATCATCGTATACACCTGTTTGTCCAGCCATATAGAATGCAACTTGCGTTTCTTCGGGAGTACCAACACATTCAAATGGTTTGAAACCCTCTTTACCTAGTAATTCTTTATAAAGTGGGAGCAAGCTGGCTTTATCAAAAAGATTGGCGCCAAATATCTCTTGCAACTTTGACTTGTCTATAAAGGCTGCCAGGAGGGCAAATACAAAGGCGCATTTTGGACATTCGCCGCACCACCGAGTCCCCGCAGCATTCATACGCGTGCTTGAAAAATTGCGATTACAGCTTGAAAAATGCTGAAAATACTGAGGATATTGTGAAAAAATATGGGCTATTTCAATTTCGCTCCAAGGTCTGAGTAAGGAAAAATAATTGATATCAGGGGTTATAAAATCATGAATATACGAGGAAAAAAGCTCTTCAAACTCTTGCGATTTACTCCACTGATGATTGACCACCATACCTAAATAATCAGTATTTCCATAATTGGCACTCTGTTCATTGCTGGCGATTACATTTGAAAAATCATAAAGTGCGGCAAGTAAAACACCGACAAATGCGTATATTGCAGATACCGGGACATGTCCATTGTAGGTGTCTTTTCTGGCATTGAGATCTGCAAGCTGCGGATCCATAATACGCTCCACCACCAGACTTTCAATTGCACCGATACGTACAGTATCTTGAATAATAGAGGAATCGTGTTTGAGTATGCTGTAACCACTAAACTGTTTATTGGCCCTTTTTAGTAACTCTACGCTTACTATAGAATCTTTTCCTCCGCCGATACCCACGAGACTACGATTTACATTATGTGCGTTCACCGGCAACACATTGGTATGTGTCGAGGGAAACGATACGAGATTCCGATAGTCTATGGAATTTCGATAATAAAACTCACCTAAGCCCTTTGTGTAAAGAGTATTCCAAAATTGCACTTGTTGCTCATTTAGCTGCGTAGATTTTAAAATGATCTTTTCACTGCAGTATAGTTTCCAATAACTAATACCCAATATAAGATGTAGTTGAGATACGATCGTACGAAGAAGCTGCATAGAAACTTCTCTCTTAATTTCTCGTGGAAGTATAAGTTTCTCCGTGAGCGTGATAATCTCTTCATCTTTCTGTATTACATAATTGAATGTTATTTTTTTCCCAACAAGATCTATATCAAATGAATCGAATGTAAAAGAAGAATTTTGCATATGCTATTATACCCAAAAAGATGTCTTCAAAGCGAGTACCCGTGATCAGTTGGCGTTTCGCGTAGTTGCACCATGTACCTGACGAGGGGCAAAAATACTGTCTATACAGTTGCCTGGCGCTTCGGTACCTCGAAGGAAATACTCTACCCTGCCTCCCCCATAACACGGTCGGGATACCACATCTGCGGGTTGCTTAAACTGCTTACCTGTCGATTTATTTTCCAGCAGATACGTCATCATTCTGTTCCAGATTGGGGCAGCGCCCGTAATACCTGAGGTGAGATACGGATTCATCGGACGATTATCATTGTTGCCGACCCATACGGCCACCAAAAATTCTGGGGTATACCCGACTGTATAATTGTCTTTCTTTTCATCGGTTGTGCCCGTTTTTACTGAAACTTTATGCCCTGGTATTTCAAGAGCTGAATGAAATCCAAATGCCTGTTGGCGTGCGACATTGTCTGCAAGAATATCTGAAATGATAAATGACACACCATCATTGAGAACATGAGCTTTACTGGGATATAGTTCTCGGACAAGCCTCTCTTTGCTGTCTACGATACGACTTACGGGCGTGGGCTCTATGCGATAGCCGCCTGTTGCAAAGACACTATAGACCTGCGCCAAATCTACCAAGCTAATTTCGCCTCCTCCAAGACTCAGTGAAAGTCCAAATCGTGAAGTGTCATTCCAGGTATCTATACCCATATCTTTAGCAAAATCTACAAAAGGCTGCACGCCAATCGAATTGAGTACTTTTACTGCTGGTATATTGTACGAATTTGATAAAGCATAACGTAACGTCACCCTTCCATGATAGCGTCCATCATAGTTTACAGGTCTATAAGGCTCTCCTCCCGGAATCTGAAAAATAATAGGCGAATCATCTATGGGAGAAGCTGCTGTATATCCACGTTGGAGCGCCAGGGCATACAGCATGGGTTTGAGAGTCGAACCAGGCTGACGCAAAGCAGTGGTCACATTGAAGGCGCCATATTGCTCGGAAAAATAGTCAACAGATCCGACCATGGCCAGTATTTCACCGGTATCAGGCTTGAGCACAATCATACCTCCATTTGAAACATCAAGACTCGCAAGTTTTTCAATTTCCTCTTTTAATATTTGTTCGCCGACTGTCTGAATATCTAGATCCAGCGTTGTTTGTACTCGAAAGCCACCTTCTTCAACTTGCTTGCTGCCATATTCATTTTCCAGAAATGTTTTTGTATAGAAAACAAAGTGCGGTGCTCGTATATTGGTGGTCACTGGCTTTATATTGATATCGGTTTTGAGCGCTACATCATGCTCCAGTTTTGAGATATATCTATCCTGATACATCAGATCAAGCACGTCATTTCGACGACGTATAGCTAAATCCTTGTCTACAAAAGGTGAATAGAGTGAGGGAGCTCGCGTAAGGCCCGCAAGCAATGCTGCTTCTGGTAACGTGAGATATTTGGAGCTTTTACCAAAATATATTTTTGCAGCTTCCTCTATACCATAGGCCGATCCTCCATATGGCACTTGGTTTAAATACATTTCAAGTATTTGATTCTTGGTATAGAGTTGCTCCGTCCACACCGCCAAAATTATTTCCTTTATTTTTCTTGATATGGTACGCTCTGGCGTGAGTAGAGCACTTTTGACCAACTGCTGGGTGATAGTAGAGCCACCTTGCAGTTCGTTGGTTGTAAGGGTGTCTTTTACCGCCCGCAATATGCCGCCTACAAAAGAAATTCCTTTATGGTTGTAGAAATTTTTATCCTCAATAGCAATAGTCGCTTGCAATACATAGGGTGGCAAATCGGTGAGTTTGATAGAGGTACGATTAAAATCCCGATAGATTTCATACAGCAGTCTGCCCCTGCGATCGTACAGATGTGTTGACTGCGCAAAATTCAGCGATCCTATAGATCGTGGTGAAGGTAAATTTAATACGAAGAGGTAACACTGATAAATAAATATGACCACTAAACAAAAGATAAAACCATATATGAAAAACTTAAAATGGCTGCTGATAAAAAATTTATAAATATTCCTGAAATACGATCTCCATACGGATAGAATTTTGAGAGCTACTGTACTTATACCTTTGGAGGATGAAAGGCTCCCGGATATAGAAGACGGACGAGAAGGTTTTGACGTATTTTGTTTAGACAGAAAAGATAAACCCCAGTTTTTACGGGTGAACGATTGGGGTATTTTGGGTATAAATATCGTAGGACGCTCGTTGGCAAGGGTTTTTCTGGCTTCTATCTCAGCCTGGATGAAAGGGACAAGCCACAAAAATAAATACCGAGGGGTATAAAGTATCCTTTGAATCCAGTCACCTATAAATACAACCAGGAGAAGTAACCGATAAATAAGTAAAAAGAACACATGAAGCCCCAGGTTCAGTAGTGTTTTTTTTGAAACTACGACCTGCTTTGACATGCCACGATTTTAGCAGAGCATTTACTGCAAATAAAGCGGATTTTATCTAAAAATTAGTACGGAGTATGTTTAGCTAGTTTTGCTTTCACGATTAGACGCTCATTCATCGTTCCAGGAGGCACACAAGTAATCAATGTAAGATATGCAGCATTAAATTTTTGTTCAAGCACAGAGACCTGATCCGGCTTTACAATAAACATATCATATACCTCATATTCATATGTTGTACCTTCGGAATCAATATATATTTTATCCCCCACAGCCATTTGCGGTAGATATGTAAAAACGGTCTTATAATCTTTGGCATTAAATAGCTGAGGAATAGTAGAGTGACCAAAAACGGCAATATTGCCATACTGTCCTGGTTTGGATGTGGGGATATAATGTATGAGGCTTTTTGTCAGATCATCGCCGCCTACTGCCACATGTAAATTCTTCAAATTCAGTTTAGGTATAGAAAGATAATATTCCTTTATATCAATATTTTCTTTTGGCAATGATACATTGCTCACCGGGAACCAGACATTGGCATGGGTGAAATCACGAAGATTATTGGAGTATTGATTTGTTCCTGCATACACTGTTTCGGCAAACTGCAATGACGTGGCGGTCATGCTTTCAGGTACGGGGGAAGTGGCGCCGTCTTTAAAAAACAGTCGTGCATAAATTTCAAAGGAAATAATGGGATAATAAGCCCAAAACATAAGCAACATCCCGACCACGAGTATCACATATGAAAATGATTTAGCTGCCTGTACCACCGGCGTTTTTTCCTCTTTTACATATACTTTAAGTGCCATAATTAGTGTACAGTTTTAACAGTTATATTTTTACTAAATAAGGGTAGCCAGCCGGGACTAAACGGTATGCCCTTGGCAGTGGATATAATATCTATACTCTGTATATCGGATACTTTTTTTATTTGCGATTCCACACTAGATACAGGCTTGAAAGTAATGGTTTCTTTTATCTTTTCCCCATCTGCTTCTTTAAACTGTAGAGTTGAAGATTTGACCGCAAGATCTACTTCATCTCCTTTTTCCGAGATCTCCGCCTTCTCTACTTTATACATGATATCATTTTCAGCGATGCTATATGTTGCCTTTTTTTCTTTGGAAAAAAGTTCAGCAAGTTTTTTTTGAATATTCTTTTTATCAACTGTGTAATAATTTATTTCTGAAGAAGCTTTAATACTAATATTTTTAGCCTCTTCGCCCACTTCACCTGAATATTCTGTATCGGTTACATCTATAGACGTGAGTTCTGGGATCATGTCATCTTTTGCCTCTACAAGTTTTTCAACCTCGGCTTTAGCTTGCTTCTTAATTTCTTCTTCAACAGTTTTTTTGAGAGAATCAAGGTCACTTTTTGAAACGGTTGTAACTTGTTTTTTTGTGCCGCCTGAAAAGGCAACATCGGCGATGGCTATAAATAATGAATCGGAAAGCGATCCTATTTTAAGCTGAGTACCTTTGCTTATATTATAATCAGGCCCTATTTCCTTGGCTGTTGCGGAAACTTTTTGTTTACCTGATTGCTTGACACCATCTGAGCTGATGCCACTAGATGAAGCTACCTTGACATCGGAATCAAGAGTAAAAATCAGATTACTCGTTTTTATTTCTGTCCCGCGATCTATTGTTTTTTCACTGTTGTCAAAGTTGTGTACGATCACATCTCCTTTCGCCTTTTCACCAACATCTCGTTTGCCCGTGGTACTTTTTTCCTCGTCGTATTCAATTACTTTTGAATGTTTCACGACGGATAAACCGCTTGATTCAGCCGCATCTACCACCGGGACCGTGAGATCAAAATCTTTAGATAGCTCTTCTGAAGGCAATTTTACTTCAACTGTCACTGTATGCAAAAAATATTCATATCCCATAAAAAGAGAGCCTATCACCAAGACTATTCCAGCGACGGTCAACCCAATTGTCATGAATTTATTATTACTACTTATTGTCGGTCGTACTGCAAAATGCTGTGCGATACCCGCAAACCAATGGGGCTTTGTGTCTTCTGCTATATCTTCAACTACCGGAGTTACTGTCTGGATTGATGGTGGTGGCGTTTGAGGAGACGCTGTGACGACTGTTTTTTGACTGACTGGAGTTTCAGTCCCGGTACTGAAACCAAAGGGCAAACTCGTTTCGGTGGCTACGCTTGTTTCGGTGGCTACCACAGGCGTTTGCGCCGGGGCTGCCTCATGATCGGGAGCCAGCAGCTCTTCTACAAACGTATCGGCTAAAATTTGGTAGAGATTTATATCCTCTATAGTCTCGATAATGGGATGTTGCACAAATAGCTTTTCATCCCATTTATACTGTGTCAAGTCTGCGGACGCCTTGCCTAAATCGCCAACACCATAGAGTATGATTTTTGTAGGGAGAATGATTTTACCCGGAAGCATTTTCAGAGCACTCTCTAAGTCTGCTGCTATCGAATCGGTGCGACTAATAGTCTGTGATGCCGTCATAATGCCGCCTTTATAGACAAACAGAGCCAGTTTATTGGTACTCAGTTCAAGTAATATGTTATTTATTACAGAATTCTCTTTCATATTACCTTCTATGGCTTCGTGAAGATCTATATACCCCATGGGTTCTAGTTCCAGTTCTTTAGAAATTTTTTTGAGTGTTTCTTTATGAGGTTCACGGATATCTCTCGTTTGCTCGTCTAATAATATGGAATGCAGAAAAAAAATTGTTTTATCAAGAGGTAGCTTCGTCTTTGATTCAAGATCAGATATGAGATTATCGGTATCTTCAAGCATTTTGTCATATCCGGCTGTCACATCGTAGCCATTTTGAGATAAGATATTGGCTGTGCCGCCATCTAGATCAAAGGCAAAACCCGTGATTCGGCTCTCAGTGTAATAAAAACCGAAATATACATGCTTCTCAGGCTTTTTTTTAAAAAATGGAAGGGAAAAGGCCATATGATTTCATAATACCATATGTAACAGATGTATGTCTTTACGTATGTTACTGTATTTTGTAACGTTCATATACCTGCTTTATACCTCGACTTGCAGTCGATAATGCCGACTCATAGCTCACGCCATTTTCAGTGGAATTTATAGCATCTTGTATATACTGCAAAATATCGTCATTAAGGCCGTTATCAAAGGTACGCGTCACCAAGGGTAAAGAGACAAAGCCATCTTCTTGTGCGGTTTGGATGACCGGATACACATACGGATTATCTTTTAGCAAATCAGCCATATCTCGTCGGGGATAGATTATCCCAAAAGCCCTTTTTTCAGCTTGTGCTTTATGAATAGCGGCCAGATTTTCCTTTTGAATCATAAAAGACAGTAAATTCCAAGCTTCAACCTGATTCTTACTGTTTATATTTACACCTTCTACCCAGTAATTGGCCACCGAGATCGAAGTGTTTGTCAAACCTCGAGGAACGGGTGCTACTTTTACTTGCAACTCCGGATTTTGTGCTTTGATATCAATGACATGCCACGATGGAGCTATAATCATAGCGGCTTTCCCTTCTATGAAAGCAGAAATAGAATTGGGCATCGCTTCTGACCAATAGTTGTCTTCCGCAAATTTGCGATAAATGCCAAGAGATTCGGCAGCTTCGGGTTTGTCAAGTTTGGTCAGATCACCACCGTTGAGTAACAAAAGCACCCCGAAAGCCTCACCAAAATGCTCTACATTACTCGCCGTCCCCAGCGCAATACCAGATGTGACAATATTGTTTTCATTGTCACGGACCGTGAGTTTGTTGGCAGCACTAAAAACATCATTATTATCACAGACCCAACAGGAGGGAGGACTCTCCAGGCCTGCCTGTTTGAGTAAGGTATCGTTGTATATGAGGACACTGCCATCTATCATCAAGGGTAAACCGTAATAATTGCCGTCAATATTTAGATCTTTTGCGTGCACAGGATAAAAAGTGCTTTCAAAATCTTTTTTGCTCATCGTTGTCTCTGGTATTTTCGTAAGCACCTCTTTTATCTGAGGTACCCACGTATTATGAAATCTGAATATGTCAGGCCCATTGCCTGTTTTGCTACGTGCAAGAAGCCTCTCGCGATATTGATCAGGTGTCATTTTTTCATATTTGATAGTTACATGTTTATTTTTCTTCATATAGGCGTCAAAGACCGGCTTAAAAATTGCTTCCTCATCCCACAGACCCCAATATGTAAGAGTTACTGCTTTCTTTGCGGGAGCTATAGGATTGGTAGGTGTTTCATTTCCTCGGAAGAAAAACCATATGATCAGTCCAAAGATTACGACAAAAACGCCTCCAATTGCCGCAAATAGTTTCCATTTATCCTGTTTTTCTTCATAGACTGGGACTTCAGCAAAACTATCAGACATATTTCCACGGATTTCCTCGGGAGACTGGATGTCTGCAGCTACTTCCTCTGGCTGTAGGGGCTGGGGAGTTTCGAATTGATTTTTGTCATTATTTTGATTATCATCCATGTACATATGATAGCAAATTTTATTACACGTCATGCTACCTTAGGAATCATTGCTATTATTTTATTTGTTGTCACAATCTCTCTCTATTTTATAGCCCAGTCCCAAAACCTGGAGGGTAAAATTTATCCTCATACCTATATCGATTCATTGGATATGGGAGGTAAAACCCCGGAGGAAGCAAAGAATATATTGAATAATAAATACTCATATTTAAATAAAACGGCAGTACATGTGATATATAAAGACAACCCTGTTGCATCGTTTTCAGCAGATCAAATAAGGCTGCAACGCGACGTGAAAGAAGTGGTTGATCATGCGTACATAATAGGCAGAACACCTCATTTTCCGTCTCGAGTAATACAACAAATCAATAGTGTGATCGGTGCCCGAAACTTCAACTTTTATTCATCAGTGCGCTACGATAAAAAACCAGTCACAGATCTTATTGAAGAGCTAAAAGAAACCTACGAACATCCAGCAAAGGATGCTCTCTTTACCTTTGAGAATGGTAAAGTGATTTCCTTTAAAGCTCATGAAAATGGGCTGAAGCTAAAAACTGATGAATTTATTATAGATTTTCATAATGCTGTGGAGTCCGCCAGTGCTGATAAAAAACTTATAAATTTAAAAATCGGTGACGCGATCATTGAACCAGAGGTCACACTGGCTAAAGCAAATAATCAAGGTATAGAAGAACTCATCGGCGAAGGCAAATCGGATTATAGTCACAGTATAGAATCGCGCATTTATAATGTGAAGCTTGCAGCTTCTAAATTTCATGGCGTCCTGATACCAAAGGGCGAAGAATTTTCGTTTAATAAATATATTGGTGACATCTCAGCTGCTTCCGGATATCAGCCTGCATATATCATCAAAAATGGCAGAACAGTACTCGGCGATGGCGGTGGCGTATGCCAGGTTTCAACCACCATTTTTCGAGCTGCACTCAATACGGGTCTCCCCATCTCCGAGCGAAACGCTCATGCATATCGTGTCTCCTATTATGAAAATGATGCCAAGCCAGGCTTTGACGCCACAATATTTACGCCCACTGTAGACTTTAAATTTAAAAATGATACTCAGGCCGCTATTCTCATACAAGCTGAAATTGAAGAAGATACCAATATACTTCGTTTTAAATTTTATGGCAAAAAAGATGATCGCAAGGTCGAAATTTCAGATGCGACCGTATGGGATGTGGTACCTCCACCAGAACCAAAATATGAAGATGATCCGAATTTACCAAATGGTGTGGTAAAACAAATAGATTATCCAGCCTGGGGTAGCAAAGCTAAGTTTTCGTATAAAGTCACCTATGGATCGGGACAAATGTTTGAAAAAGAATTCTATTCTAGCTACCGACCTTGGCAAGCAGTTTTTCTCAGAGGAACAAAAACCTAATTACTTCAGTAAATCAAAAATACCTTTACGTCGCAGACGATACGAAAAATCTTTTAACTTTCTCTCACCTATTACTTTTGCTGGTACCCCACCCACGATCGACCCTGCTGGCACATCTTTAGTGACTACAGCTCCTGCACCTACCACAGCCCCCTCACCAATGGTTACGCCAGGCAAAATAATAGCTCGTGGCCCAATAAATACGTAATCTCCAATCGTCACGGGAGCTTCAGTAGCTTTGAAATTTGGGTCATTTATGTCATGCTCACTGTTGTAAATCATCACCTCACTGGCAATATCCACATGACTACCAATCGTAAGGAGTGCACGACCATCTAGTACAATTTTTTCTCCAATCACACAATCTTCCCCTATAGTTACACCAGAAGGCTTATATACACGTGCTCCCATATTGATGATGCTAGATGAGCCGATTTTCATATCTGCAAGCTGATAGAAGAACATGCGCACAAATCCTAAAGGAATCCATCCAATAACAAGGAGTACGTAATTTTCTATCTCTAGTATGATATTGTCTATACGTTTTTGAACTTTTGTAGCAATATCTTTTTTACTTAATTGATTTCCTGCCTTATCTGTTATTTTCATTGTAAACCTCTTTATTCTTTAATTCGTAATTCGTAATTCGTAATTCGTAATTCGTAATTCGTAATTCGTAATTC
>CAZMJG010000010.1:21209-24288 GCA_964566675.1 uncultured Gammaproteobacteria bacterium | reverse complement strand
TTCAAGTCCGGTCATGCTTTTTGTTGGAATTCTGGAGTTAATACTCGAATTTGCCCGTATACTGTCATTCTCATTCCGTTTGTTTGGAAACATATTTGCCGGAGAAGTACTTCTTACGGTCGTACCATTTCTTTTGCCTGTATTCCTTTCATTTGTAAGTGCTCCGATGTTCTTTATGGAGATTTTTGTAGGTCTTGTACAGGCAATGGTTTTCACTATGTTATCTGCAGTATTTATAAATATGGCTATTGCAGAGCATCATTAAGTAGTCAGTTAGTCAACTAGTCCATAAGTCAGTCAGTTAGTTCATGCGTTTTCAATATAATACTAATTGACTGTCGGACTTATTAACTAACGGACTAAAGGACTGATTAAATTTGTTTAATAATTAATTATAAATTTAAAATATTAACTATGGATGCTGAATCAATGAGAATGCTTGCTACATCACTTGCAATTGGTGTAGGTGTTATTGGACCTGCTATCGCAATCGGTCTTATCGGTAGTAAAGCAATGGAGGCACTCGGTCGTAATCCAGAAGCTGAAGCACCTATCCGTACCACAATGATTCTGGCTGCTGCATTTGCAGAATCAGTCGCAATTTTTGCATTGGTAGTCGCGCTTATCTTAAAGTTCGTATAATACACGACAATATTATAAATATTTACTAACATATGGAGAATTTAGGATTAGATGCAAAGCTACTCGTAGCACAACTCGTGAACTTTGCGATCTTTTTCTTTGTATTCCAGAAATTTATCTCTAAGCCTTTTTTAAGCTATCTGAAGAAACAGAAGGAAGAAGATCAGATGCGTGACAAGATGGCGCAGGAGCTTGAAACTCGCCAAGAAACACTTGCCGCACAAGATAAAAAACTGGAACATGAACGTAAACAAACGCTTCATGCAGCAATTGAACAAAGTAAAAAAGACGCTGAGATGGTAAAACAGGAAATTATTGCAACTGCTAAAAAAGAAGCAGCTGAAATAGTGGCCAAAGCACGTGAACAGATAGAAGATGAAAAACAGAGCATGTACAAAGATATACGTAAACAGGTCGCAAGTGTAAGTAGCCTTGTGATTGAAAAAGCACTCAGAGACTATTTGAATAACGATGCTCAGCAGGCTGTCACCAAGAATATCATCTCACATATCCCCGAGGATATGAAGTTAGAAAATTAAAAATGAAGTAAGTTCGTTAGTCAACCAGTCAGATAGTCGGTAAGTCTGTTAGTTACGAGAGACTTATAGACTAAATGATTTACGGACTAATGAACTGATCGACTAATTATTTATGAAAATAGATCCTGCTCTAAAAACAGATTTGAAAAACTATATTCGCGAGAGGCTGACCAATAAATCTGGTCAGGCATACGTGACAATAGTTGCGCCCTATGAATTGGGTTCAGAAGAACTGAATCTTCTTAAAAAGAAAATTCATCTTCTGGAAAATGCTCATATCACAGTGGAAGTAGACAAGTCTCTTATGGCAGGAGTTGTGATCAAATACGGTTCACGTATGATTGATCTCTCTCTTAGATCAGAATTACAAAAATTACAACATACACTCTATGAAACAGCTTGATCAATTTTTACAAGAAATCCAACAAGAACTCGAACAGCAGCAAGGGAAAAAGGTCGAGACGAAAGATGTCGGCGTAGTCGAAGAAGTAAAAGACGGTGTTGTAAGTCTAACTGGTCTTGACAATATCGCATTTGGAGATCTTATCGAATTCGAAAATGGTGAAACAGGCATGATCATCGATATGGTTGAAGATAGTGTGGGAGCAATCGTACTTGGTGAATATACTGGTATTACAGCGGGACAAACCGCCAAAGGTACCGGCCGCACTCTTACTGTGCCTGTATCAGATGCTCTTTTAGGTCGCGTCGTAGATCCACTTATGAAGCCAATGGATGGCGGACCAGATATAAAATCAGACAAGTTTTACGATATTGAGCGTATGGCCCCTGGCATCGTGAAACGTAAATCAGTAACGCAGCCATTGCAGACAGGTATTAAAGCTATTGATTCACTCATACCAATCGGACGAGGACAGCGAGAGCTTATCATCGGCGACAGAGGAACTGGTAAAACTACTATTGCAATCGACACCATACTCAATCAGAAAAGTGAAAATGTAATCTGTGTCTACTGTGCCATTTCACAAAAAAGTTCAAAAGTAGCAGCTTTAGCTGAGCTTCTGAAAGAAAAAGGCGCTATGGACTATACAGTAATTGTGAATGCATCTGCAGCTGACCCTGTAACTTTGCAATATATTGCTCCATATTCAGCCACAGCTTTGGCTGAATACTTTATGGATCAAGGAAAAGATGTCCTCATCATTTATGATGATCTTTCAAAACATGCATGGGCATATCGTCAGGTATCACTCATTTTGCGACGACCTGCCGGACGAGAAGCTTATCCAGGAGATGTCTTTTACCTACATTCAAGGCTTTTGGAGCGTGCTGCACGTATCCACCCAGATTTTGGTGGAGGCTCAATTACCGCCTTGCCTATAATTGAAACACTTGAAAATGACGTATCAGCCTATATCCCAACCAATGTCATCTCAATTACCGATGGACAGATCTTCCTTGAGACAGACTTATTTAACTCAGGCATACGCCCAGCGGTAAACGTAGGTCTTTCTGTATCTCGCGTCGGATCATCGGCACAGACAAAAGCCATGAAGCAGGTTGCTGGAAAGCTCAAACTAGACTTGGCCCAGTATCGTGAGCTCAGTGCCTTTTCACAATTTGAGTCTGATCTAGATGATGAAACCAAAAAATTCTTGAATCGTGGAGCAAAGATGACTCAGATTCTGAGACAGAAACAAAATAGACCATACGATTTGGCATCACAGGTAGCTATCATATGGGCTGGCTCAAAAGGACATCTTGATGCTGTACCACTGAGTAAAGTAGCCGAATTTGAAGAACAATTTATCTCGGATTTGAATACCCGAGGGAAAAAATTGATGCAAAAAATCAATGAAGAAAAACTTATTTCTGAAGATTCTGAAAAGGAACTTGAGACATATGTAAAGGCAAATTTACCAGAAGAGAAAAAGTAA
>CAZMJG010000010.1:18907-21109 GCA_964566675.1 uncultured Gammaproteobacteria bacterium | reverse complement strand
AAAAAAAATTAAGTCGGTAAAAAACGTCAAGAAAATAACTAAAGCCATGCAGATGGTTTCAGCAGTGAAAATGCGCAAAGCACAGCTGCTTGAACATGAAAGTCGACCATACCGTGAAGCCTTGACAGAGCTTATTTCTCATATTGCAAAGAAGCTCGACGATCAAAGTGTCGAACTCTTGCAAATAGATACATCGGAGGCTAAAAAGGAACTCGTCATACTGGTGACGGCCAATAAAGGGCTGGCTGGCGCTTTTAATATGAATATTTTCAGATACGTTTTTAAGCATAATTTTTTCTTTTGAAAATACTGATTTTATCGTCGTCGGCACAAAAGGAGAACAGTTTTTGGGACGGATTCGCAATACCAGCATGCTTGCCTGCTACAGCAATAACAGTGTGATTGCCGAAGCATCAGCAATTTTTGATCATGTACTGCGCGAATACAAGACCGGCAACTATAAGAAGGTATCGATCATATATAACAAGTTTATTTCAACTCTGAAATCTGAAGTTTCTGAAGAAGTGCTACTTCCCTTTAATGCAGTGGAAGTGCTCGGAGACAATACAGACAAAACAGGATCACATTTGCAACAAGAATACAAAATTGAGCCATCAGCTGAGGAAATATTGGAACAGCTGATCTTGA
Source organism: uncultured Gammaproteobacteria bacterium (assembly GCA_964566675.1). Taxonomy (GTDB): domain Bacteria; phylum Patescibacteriota; class Microgenomatia; order UBA1406; family GWC2-37-13; genus CAZMJG01. Next base: position 20,461 of record CAZMJG010000010.1, on the reverse strand, counting down.
GCTTTATAGAAAGTAAAATACGAGGAGCACTTATCAGCAGTGAGGCAGTAGAGCACAGCGCTCGTATGATGGCTATGAAGAGCGCAACTGATAATGCCTCAGATATCATATATAATCTGACCCTGTTATCCAATAAATTGCGTCAGGAAAAGATCACCAATGAGTTACTCGACATGATTACCGCAAAGGAGTCGGTCGATGTAAGCTAGCTTTAGAGACTATTATTATTAATAATTGCAACATAATTATGACAGAAGGAACAATTCTAACAGTAAGAGGAGTAGTCGTCGATATACAATTCCCAGAAAATCAAACACCCAAAGTATATGACGCACTCGAATATACCGACAGCGAACGTGGTCGCATGGTTTTTGAAGTAGAGGCAATCTTATCGGGTGGTATAGCTCGTACCGTGTGTATGTCTCATACATATGGTTTAAAAAGAGGTTTAAAAGTGCGCAATACCGGCGCTCCTATACAAATGCCAGTGGGAGAACCTACCCTTGGACGTATCCTGAATGTGCTTGGCGAAACTATTGATGAAGGTGAGGAAATAAAAGGAGCCAAAACTCTCCCAATCCATCGCAAAGCCCCAAGTTTCACTGATCAAGCAGGAAAAGCCGAAATTTTTGAAACTGGTATCAAAGTAATCGATCTTATCGCCCCTCTTGCAAAAGGAGGCAAAGCTGCCATTTTCGGAGGCGCAGGCGTCGGTAAAACTGTCACGATCCAAGAACTCATCCATAACGTAGCCAAAGAACATGAAGGTGTGTCTGTATTTACAGGCGTCGGAGAGCGAACCCGCGAGGGAAATGATTTGTGGAACGAAATGAAAGAGACAAAAGTACTTGATAGTACAGTACTCGTCTACGGACAGATGAATGAACCACCAGGAAACCGTCTGCGTGTAGCCCTTTCGGGTGTAACTGCAGCCGAATATTTCCGTGATGAAAAGAACATGGATGTGCTTCTCTTCATAGATAATATTTTCCGTTTTGCACAGGCAGGCTCTGAAGTATCTGCATTGTTGGGACGTATACCATCGGCTGTAGGATATCAGCCAACACTCGCATCTGAAATGGCTGCTCTACAGGAGCGTATTACCTCAACTCGTAAAGGATCAATCACATCTTTGCAGGCCGTATACGTGCCAGCAGACGATTATACTGATCCGGCACCAGTCGCCACCTTTGCACACTTAGACGCTTCTATTGCACTTGAGCGTTCACTAGCAGAACAAGCATTGTTCCCAGCAATTGATCCACTCACCTCGACATCCCGTGCACTTTCTGCCGATATCGTGGGTGAGGAACACTATACAGTAGCTCAAGGAGTACTCAAAACGCTGCAGCGCTATAAAGACTTGCAGGATATTATTGCAATCTTGGGTATGGAAGAGTTGTCTGAAGATGATAAACTAGTAGTATCACGAGCACGAAAAATTCAGAGATTCCTGACACAGCCTATGAACGTAGCTGAGCCATTTACCGGACGACCTGGTAAATATGTCAAGATCGCAGATACAGTCAAGGGATTCAAAGAGATTCTGGAAGG
>CAZMJG010000010.1:0-18807 GCA_964566675.1 uncultured Gammaproteobacteria bacterium | reverse complement strand
GTAAATATGTCAAGATCGCAGATACAGTCAAGGGATTCAAAGAGATTCTGGAAGGAAAGCATGATAATAAACCAGAAACAGCGTTTTATATGAAAGGTACGATTGAAGAAGTTAATTAAGCAGTCCATTAGTAAAATAGTCAGTAAGTCAGTTAGTCAATCAGTTTGTAAGTCTAGCACTTTCAGACTGTTAGACTTATATACTGACGGATTTACTAACTGATGGACTATTTGACTAATTAATTATGTTACATCTAAAAGTCACCACACCACGAAAACTTGTGAAGGATATGCAAATAGATTCTATTACTGTGCCTTCGGCTGCGGGAGAAATCACTATATTGCCACAACACGAGCATCTATTGTCACTCCTTCAGGAGGGTATCATCACAATCCGTACTAAAAACGAGGAAGAGTATTTGGCAATCGGAGGAGGCTATATAGAGACAGATGGAAAAACTATAAACATCCTCGTTTCCCGTGCCTACAATCAGGATGAAATAGACGAAGAAACCACGAGACAGGCCGTCGAGAAAGCAAAACAAATGCTTGAAGATAAAGAGAATAAGACAGATCGGGGAGATGCAAATGCTCTGCTTCGTCGATCTTTAGTAGATATCAAACTCCTAAGAAAAGCGAGAAAAAGATCATCGTGATTTGTTATACTAGCATATTAGCTTGTAGTTGGTAGCTGGTAGCTAGTAATTGTATGTACTACTGTAATAGTGTTATATACTATCTAGTTTTTATCATAACTACAAGCTACTGACTACCAGCTACAAGCTTATTTTTATATGGCACTTATAGTCGTAGAATCACCTACAAAAGCACGAACTTTTAACCGCATTCTTAAAATGAAAGAGTGGGACAGCAAATATTTTGTCTTCGCGACTGTCGGACACTTCCGTGACCTTCCTTCAAAAACTACAGCTATCGATTTTAAACACCAATTCATGCCAGAGTATGAAATCATGGAAAAGAAGATGAAAATGGTAGACAAATTGAAAGAACTCGCAGAAGAGCATGGTGAAGTAATCCTTGCCACAGACTTAGATCGTGAAGGTGAGTCTATATCGTATCATGTGGCTTATGTGTTGGGATATGTCGATGAAAAATGGCCAGATTTTAATATAACAAAACCGAATTTGAAACGAATTGTCTTTCACGAAATTACTCCCAAGGCACTTGAGGAAGCTCTCGAAAACCCTGAAACACTCCGTATAGATCTGGTGAAAGCCCAACAAGCGCGCCGCATACTAGATCGTATTGTGGGATACCAAATCTCTCCGCTCCTTTGGAAAAAAACCGGTAAAAACTGGCTTTCCGCTGGCCGGGTACAGACAGTGGCACTCCGCCTTATTGTAGAGCGAGAAAAAGAGATAGAGGCATTTAACCAACAGCCTTACTATCAGATATATGCCAATTTCAAAAGCGCCAGTGATGTACGTGCCTTACTGGTCGCCAAAAATGGAGAGAAGTATGAAGTAAAAGAAAAATTGAAGCTTTTTGATGGCGAGTATGAATACTCTAAAACAACCATTGATAAAGAATTGTCTGAGATCATCGAAAAAGACTTGAAAGGTGATAGCTTTAATATTGCGACAGTCACTGAAGAAGTAATAAAGCGCTATCCACCGCCACCTTTTACAACATCATTGTTGCAACAGGACGCATTTCAGAAGCTGGCTTTTCCTTCAAAGCTTACTATGCGCATCGCTCAATCTCTGTACGAAAAGGGTTTGATCACCTATCACCGTACTGATTCATTCAACCTCTCCGCAAAATACGTTTTTTCAGCCAAAGACTATATCGTAAAAAAATATGGTGCAGAATATGCCCTAGAAAAACCACGAGGATATAAGACGAAATCAAAGAATGCTCAGGAAGCTCATGAAGCCATCCGTCCGACCCAGTCTGACCGCGAGGTAAAGCAAATCGACAACAAGAAACTCACCGATCAAGAAAAGAAGCTCTACGAGCTGATATTCAACCGTGCGCTTGCTACTCAGATGAAGGAAGCAGAAGTGAAACAGGTAAAAGTGTCTATAAAAAGTGGTAAAGGCTACGAATTTGAAACAGTCTTTTCACAGATTCTTTTTGACGGTTTTATGAAAGTGCTCATGGCTCAATATGCCGAAAAGAATAAAAAAGAAATCACCATAAAACAGGAAGATAAGCTCGAACTTGATACAATCGAAAATGAAGAAAAGCAAACACGGCCCCCATATAGATACAACGAGGCGTCTCTTATCCGAACCTTGGAAGAAAAAGGTATTGGAAGGCCATCTACATACTCGGCGATAATCTCACTCATCATAGATAAGCATTATGTAGAAAAGGAACGTCGCTATTTTAAGCCAACACTTTTGGGTACTGCGATCTCAAACTATCTCTCAGCCGCATTCCCAGATATTTTTGACCTGGAGTTTACAGCGCAGATGGAGGATTCACTCGATGATATCGCCAATGGTGATAAAAAGCTTGTAGAACTGTTGAGTAATTTTTATACTCCATTTAAAAAAGAGCTTGATGTGCAAAAAGATACACTTGAAGTGATAGATGTAGCAGAAGATATACTTGAAGAAAAATGTCCACAGTGTGGCAGTGATCTGATTGCCCGTTTTGGTAAATATGGCAAATTTTATGCATGTAAATCGTTTCCTAAATGTAAATATATCAAGCCGAATTTGCATTTTGTAAAAGGGTACAATTGCCCTGAGTGCAAAGGACAGCTTGTGGTGCGATACAGTAAAAAAGGCAAACGTTTTTATGGATGTGAAAACTATCCAACATGTAAGCATGTCCAGTGGGCCCTAAAGCCTGCGGAAGGTGCAGCAAAGCCCGCAGAGGCAGCAGAGAAGGCAGCAGCGCCTACTGTCGCCAAAGCCTGACGAATTTAATGTGTCATCCCGGACATGAATTCCTGGATTCCCGTTTTCACGGGAATGACATGCAATCACGTAGCGAGGCGGGAATGACAGATAGAGTGTCATCCCGGACTTGATCCGGGATCCAGGCACAATGACAGGATTCAAGGATGACAAAAATGAATATAATTTTCCTCACAAATTACTAACACATGTTGTACAATAGAATATGCAAAAACTGAAATATATCTTTGTCTCAGGTGGAGTCATTTCAGGCATTGGAAAAGGCATTACAACAGCTTCGGTCGCTCTTCTTCTAAAACTCTCAGGCTATCGCGTAACACCAATCAAATTTGAAAACTATCTTAATGTAGACGCTGGCACTATAAACCCAATCGAGCATGGAGATCCATTTCTTTGTGAAGACGGCACGGAAGCAGATATGGATATGGGTTCGTATGAAAAATTCCTCAATGAAAATATGACTCGTGACAATTTTGTCACGATGGGCCAAATTTACCAAACCGTCATCGAGCGCGAACGCAGATTTGAATACAAGGGAGAAGATGTAGAAGCTATACCACATATTACCGATGAAATAATAAATCGTATACACAATGTCGCAGAAAAGAAGAATGCTGAAATAGTAATCATTGAGCTGGGTGGCACGGCCGGAGAATATCAAAACATATTTTACTATGAAGCCTCTCGTATACTGACTTTGAAAAACCCTGGTGATGTCGTACATATACATGTAAGTTTTGTCCCCACACCATCTCACTTGGGTGAACCTAAAACCAAGCCTACACAACTATCGGTACGCACACTCAACTCTATGGGCATACAGCCAGATTTTATAGTGGCACGAAGTGCAAAGCAGCTTGATCAGCGTCGTAAAGATAGATTTGCGCTCTTTTGCAACATGCATCCCGAGGACATCATCTCCAATCCAGATTTACCCAATATCTACGAATTGCCGCTCACTCTTCATGAACAAAAACTTGAGCAACGAATAATGAAGAAACTAGGGCTTGAAGAAAGAGAGCCAAATCTTGCCGAATGGAAGCCTTTGGTAGAGCGTATAGAAGCGCCCAAGCAAAAAACTGTCGAAATTGCAATCATTGGTAAATATTTTGGTACCGGTGACTACCAACTACGTGATTCATATGCCGCACTTTTTGATGCTATCGATCATGCAAAATGGCAAGTTGGTGTCGAAGTAAAAACAAAGTGGGTAGATGCCGAAAAAGTAGAAGCCGCCGTTGCTGGGATACAAGATAAAGAAGAAATAAGAAAGAAGATAGAAGAAATAATTGGTAAACCTGAAGGAATCATCGTGCCAATAGGCTGGGGGGAACGAGGCTCAGAAGGCATGATCATCGCCGCAAACTATGCCCGTGAACAAAAAATACCTTATTTAGGTTTATGTTATGGTATGCAGCTTGCTTGTGTGGCCTTTGCGCGCTATGTGATCGGGTGGAAAGATGCAAATACAGAAGAAAATACTCAGGATTCTCCACATTCGGTGATACACATTATTCCATCTCAAAAAGAGCATATGGCCAGACGAGCTTATGGCGGTACTATGCGACTAGGCGGATGGGAAGCGATGATTGAAAAGGATAGCCGAGCCTATGAAATATATAAAAAGTATGGTGGTTTACTAAATGAAGATGGCCTATCTAGTGAGCGTCATCGCCATAGATATGAATTTAATGATGATTTTGCAAAGGAATTTGAAGAACACGGTCTTCGTATTTCGGCAAGGTCTGTGGTTGAAAAGTTGGCCGAAATAATAGAACTCCCACAGGATGTACACCCGTTTTATATGGGTACTCAAGGACACCCAGAGTATAAAAGCCGACCCCTTTCACCACACCCTCTCTTTATTGCGTTTGTAGAAGCCTGCGCGAATAAATAGAGATACACGTATCTCGTTGATTTTTATTAAACTATTCCGTATAATATCTCTTTATGGCAAATCACGTACAATACAAAGACACATCAATCTCAATAGGCGATACTATCGCAGTTGATTACAAGATCAAGGAAGCAGATGACAAAATCCGCATTCAGCAATTTGCTGGAATCCTTATCAAGATAAAAGGTAATAGCGACAATACTCGTATGATCACCGTCCGCAAGATCTCCAAAAGTGGTGTAGGTGTTGAACGTATTTTCCCATTGTCTTCACCCTTTATTGATGATATAAAAGTAACTAAGAAATCTTTGTATCCAAAAGCTCGTGCATACTTTATACGAGACCTTTCACAGAAAAATACTCGTCTCAAGCTTTATAAGGCGAAGGTTGAAATGGCTACCGAAGCACCAGAGGAATCTGTCGAAGAGCCTGAAGCCGCAGCAGTATAACTTCATTTTTTACTTCTCATCCATATATCTGTATCTATCTTTATTGATATGTCCTCGTTTTATAAATGTTATATAATGGTATAAAGTATGCAAAATAAAGCCATAGGCCAAGTAGGCGAGGATTATGCGGCACAATATCTGTTGGATGACGATTTTACTATACTCAAGCGCAATGCAACAAGTCGCTGGGGTGAACTTGATATTGTAGCTGAAAAAGAGGGAAAGATATTCTTTATTGAGGTAAAAACTCGCCTATCTACTCGCCATGGCAACCCATTTGAGGCTGTAGACTTTTTGAAGATACGAAAATTGTCACGGACTATCCAGTATTTTGTGTTGGCCAATAAATTGGAGCGCCGTAAGATGCAGCTTGATGTGATTTCAATAGAATTGAATAGTGACTATTCGCTCCGAACATTGAAGAAATATGAAAATGTGAAGATGATGTAGAAGGAATTATTATCTTGATTGTCATCCCAGACTATGAATTCCTGGATTCCCGCGTGCGCGGGAATGACAGACTATGTCTTTTTGGTAGCACTGTCTACAGCTCCTTTACTTTTCAGCCCGAGCCTTGAAGAAAGAGAACCCTGAAATTGAAGCAGTGAAATCATGTCTTTCAGCCGCATGGCGAGTGCCGTATATGAATATTTGTGTATAAACTGTACTACTTTGTTAAATTCGACATCCTGATCATCGGAGTGTTTGGTGACTTCTTTGGCAAAATTATAGAGTACGTCCTCATCTACATTGAGCTGATAACCATTGTATTGTAGAAAAACTCCGGTAGCTACAATCGAGAATCTCTTGTTGCCGTTGTTGAAGGGGTGAAATTTATTGATGAAATAAAAATAGCAGGATGCTTTCTGGATATGAGAAGGATAGAGATCTTTTCCAGCAAAGGTTTTTTGTGGTATGGCGATGATGCTATCTAGTTTCTCAAAATACGTTTGTCTGTAGTCGGGTGGCGGCTCCTTGGTCTTTTTGAAAAATTCGTTTAACGCCGTACAGATAATTTGAAAGTCTTCATTGGTGAGGTAGGTGATAGGCATGACATTTATTCATATGAAAGTCGCTTGAGCGTTTTCTCATATTTATTTATCACATCACGGGCATACTTCCGGGTAGTCTCCTTGTGAGTTTTACCGGAGGTATCTTTGTCGAACATGCGGCTGAGATAACGAATAATGACTTTCATAGGTATATTTTACTATAATAATCCCGTCGGACGTGATGATATAACTATCTATAGTACACAAGAGTATAGAGCAGTGTCAACAAGATTTGATAGGATGATTACGAAATTTGTGTAAGAAAGATATATTTTGTGGTGAAAATGATAGATTTTTATTCTGAAAATGAGCTGAAATATACTATAATTTGGTTATGAGCGAACGTCTACGTTTTCTCCGTATCGATAAAGCCGAACTTGAACATGTAGGTGGTTTTGCTGAAGAAGATCTGGCTTTTTGGGACCCGTACAATACATCTACTTACCAACCCCCAAGCTATGATAAGGGTGGACATAAAGAACGATCTAGGGCTCACAGCCCGCAGCATGAGAGCCACTGGAAGAACAAATAGCCCACTTTTAGTGGAAATTTACACCTCCTTTTGTTAAAATTGTACTTTGATAGACGGCCCCATCGTCTAGCGGCCTAGGACATCAGGTTTTCATCCTGAGAATCAGGGGTTCGAATCCCCTTGGGGTCACAATACTTATTGTCGTAAAACACTAATTTGGTATGCAACACTTATTGCAAATAGAGTAGTATAAACTCCAAGTAGATCAAATCTAGCAGCTAATAGAGCTCCCACTACTATGATATTATTGACTATTAAAAAAGTCTTATATTCATTCTTCATTTAACCACTATAAAAGTAAATTTAAAAAATTCTGATAAATTCTTGTAAATATACTGTAAAAAATCGATCAACTTATTTATATTAAATGGCTAAAAATAATTGTATATTCGTTTATCAGGTGTTCGAAACTGCAATATTTAGGGTCACACTACGGCAAGCTCAGTGCAAGCACATCAAACAACAGTGCAAGCCACCAATAAAAATGGCCACTTCCAATTGGGATGATAGTTGTCAGACACAAAATATTGTAAAATAGTAGCATGGATTCTTCATTTGACAACCCAGCTCCTGTTGTACCAGCAGTAGAAGGTATAGGTACTGGCACATCCAACGAGAAGCATTTGCCTAAATCTTTTGAATTTTTAAGCGATACAACTTGTAGGTACGATTACCGGGAGGCAATGCAAGTGTTTGAGAAATTATCTACATATGATGCACACCTTGCTGATATGATAGCTTCTAAGGATATAATAGGTGCTCACACCTCCACAAGTGGATCTCTATTAGGTGTCCTTGATCATGGGTTGCGTCCACAAGGATATCTGAAACAACATGGAATACCATTATTAACTGGGATGAATGATATAGGCAGCTATGGTTTAAATCAACATAGTGTGAGTGCTGAGCTCTGGTATAAATCAGGTTACGTTGTTGAAGATTATTCTTGGTATTCTGGGGTAGTAACAAAAGAAAAATTAGAAGAAGACATAAGGAGTATCGAGGAAAATATTGCACTGGAGATGAAGGGTTCTAATTCAAAGCTTTCTTTGGAACAATATATTAACAATCATTTAATTTCAACTTCCTATAATAGATTAATCAGAACATTAGAATTACTTAAAAAGGTAAATAAAACTGGAGATGAAAGGACAATAGCAGGGTTAGTTGAAGATAATTTTCCAATCCTTTATTTGATAAGTGGCACAGATTTAACTAGCGATCGTATCGTGTCAGTCACTACTTCTAGTGGTGATGAATTTGCCGTTAAAGATGGGCTTAATCAATCAGAATTAATGATATTAGTTCCTGAGGAAAAATTACGATTAGTCCGTGCCTTCGCCAGTATTAGAGAATGTTCAAGTGTGGTGCATCCTATTGAGGGATATCTCAAACTAGAACAGAAAAGAGTTGAGCAGTTGAGGGGGTTTTATAAAAAAGTAATATACTGATCTTCCGAAAAAATAATAAAATTTAACTTCAGGCAGCCTGAGATATTAATAGCCTATATTAAGTGAAAGTAATGGAAGTATTTTGTATGAGGTTGTCATGTAGGTATAATATTTATTTCTAAAAATATTTGATTGTCTTATAGTAATATGGTATACTAGTTATCCTATGCCGGAAACACTCCCAGCAAATCCCTTTGAACCGCTATTTACGCAATTTCAAGAAGCTACTATAGATCGTGCTATTCAAGCACATCAACCCTCGCTTGATCTTTCTACTCCTATTTCTCCTGCGCAAGTGGAAGCACTTATGAAACACGCCGAGACCATGGGAAGAATGACACAACTGAATGAACAATTTATAGTATGGACCCAAGGACTCCTGCCAATACTTCAACAAATGGCAGAGCTGGGTATTGAAATCCCTCCCGATTTATTTAATCAAAAGCAACTAGCACCCGAGGAACACGAGGAGATAGCTATTCTTGTCGAAGAATCAGTTTTCCCACTTCCTCTTCAAGATGAAGAAGTGATTCATCCTGAAGTGGTGGAAGCATATGTAGAAGTACCAGAAATCCCACCGGTAAGCGAACCCGCTCCCATACCTCAGGTTCCGGTAGTTCTACCCAGTGAACAAGATCACATGGAAACCATTCTTTCTGCTTTTGGAAATGTCGCTACTGAGCTTGGCAGCGCCGAACTAAGTGTAGATGAAGTCGCTTGTATACTTTCATCAAACCCAGCAGATACAATGCAAGTTGAAGCCATAAAACAAAGACTTCAAAACCCTTCTTTTAAAAAAATGTTACGAGAAGCAAGACGAAATTCGGGGATACGCGTTGTCATAGAAGAGACACGGGGAGTTCTCAGCGGCTTGCAAATTAACGAAATACCTACATTAAAGACTAAAGATAATAAATCTAAAATAGAGCCTGCAGACGAACCTACTGTAGAGATAATCCCTCCCGCCGCTGAGGAAACCGCAATTGTCCCTGTTGCACAAGCAATAGTGGCTGATGAACAAAAAAAAAAGACTTCTCACGATTTTGAGCTAGAATTAATCGATACAGTATTTAAACCTGCTTTAAGACGGGAAAGCTACGATCTTACTACTACCCCTCAACTCAATCCACTCTATACGATCACAAACGGGAGTATACAATTTGATTCCGAAGCAGCAATATATTTTGCAACTGCAAAGATGCCATTATCTACAAGAAAGAAAATTTTTGAAAGTAATATAGCTCCACTTGCGGATGCTTTTGCAAAAAGACAAATCACCAAAAGGCAATTGAGTACAACTGTCTGGCAACTTATACAGTTAGACGATTCTCATGAGTGTGAAATTCTAAAAGATGCGATTATACTTCAGGATAATGCTTCCGATATATTTGCAGCACTTTCTGTACGGAGCATGGTATCACTTGGCCGAGCTGACTTAGAGGAATGCAATGTGAAAAGACTGGGAGGTTATGTAGGAGATATGCTAAATAAAATATATATAGCAGAAAAATCGCTTTATTCAACAGATCAAACGCGAGAAGAAAGAGTGTATCGTACTGGTCTTCTAAACGAACATACTCAGCAGTTATATGAATTATTCGAGATTATTAGTGCCCGATGTGAGGACAATTCTGATGCGGTAACCATATACGAGCTAGCCAAAATCTTTGTATCAAAAAAAAATAGACAAGTCTCACCCCTTTTGCAAAAAATTTTAAAACGGATGACTCAGGAGGAGAATGAATTGGCAGTTGAGCTCATGCGGATATATAAGAAAAATGGACTTATAGATAATTTAAAGGATGAAGAATGTGCTGAATACGTAGACGGAGGAGAAGACGAAATAAAAATTGATGAGGATGATCTTGATTATGGAATAGACGATAAGGATATCATTTACCGAACATTAAGAAAGGCAGAACATGGCTACTAATGAATTACCAGCCATTTATCGACCTCAGTCGGCAGAGCCTTTTGAACTTACTCCTCAAATACAAGAAGCTCTTACTAAAGGGACATTGGGTTATTATCACCAGCATAAAAGTGTCTTGCCCGATTTTGCAAATGGAGGACTTGAGATAGCAGGAAAAATAGTGACGCAAGCTTTTCTTGAAGGCGCGAACAGATCATCCAAACAACCAAGCAAACCTGCAGAGATTCAAAGATTGATAAAGGAGGGACTTGCTGTACGAGCTATATTTTTAAATGAAGCGAATAAATTTTTAACTGATCTAGATACAGAGGCAGGAGATTTAGCCCTTCCCATAGCAGAAATAACCGCAGCTAAAACAGAGTATTATAACCAATATCGAATCGCCGAATTTCCTGCTATAAATGCATTAGCCGGGAAAAGGAATGAGCGCAGCCAAGCATTGGAAAAGGTTTCTGAACAATTACTAATACCTCTTCTACAGCGAATAACCCTTGTAGATCCAAAACAAATCCAATCCTATATTCCGGATGCCGCTAGACAGTCGGTGGTGGTGCGTGGTATGTTTGTAGCTGGATTGGGAAGCCTGATGTCTATACATGGTATTAATCCTCTTTTTGTCAATGATGAAAATATAGCAGATATTACAAGCGACATGAATCCCGATTTGGTGGCCAGACAAGTAAATGCCATAGCAGATAGTATCATGGAAAAGTTAGATACAGATATACCCGAAGAAACAATCAAATCATTGCTTGTAGATTATGGCAACCAGACTGTAGATATATTGTTACGATGGCAAAACAAGCAACGAACTCAGAATCTCACCGTCGGATCCGAACAATATTGGGAAAGAAAAGATCTACTATTGAAAAAACTCCCGATTACTTCTTTTATCCCCGAAATACAATATGTTTTTACGAGGGAATCACTCGAAACCGCTATTCAACAAGGCATCCCTCACATATGGGATACTATCGAGGTTTTTCATGACACCGCTTTCCCATCGTTTGCAAATATGCAAAACGCACTTAGTTTGCTTCGGCATGCCGGATATGCAACGGATAATGAACAAATAGTCGCATTTACCAAAGCAATAGATTTGTATAGTGTATATTACGGGGCTATCCATCATTTGGATACTGTTATTTTTCAGGAAAATGAAAAGATAAAAAATTTAACCACATATCTCAGAGAAAATGCGCATTTAAATAATAAGGACTTAAATACAGTTTCTTATTTAAGTGGAAGAGATCGCGTGTTGAGAGGGCGGCTACAAAAATTTCATTACTATCTTGAGTATCAAGAGAATATACGAATAGAAGTTGAAAAAATGGAACGATTGATACACACAGCGAATGCAGAAGAAAAAACAGCCATGAAATGCGAAATAATTCAAAATAAAGCCAAAAAAAGTAGTTTAGATATACAAAGAAATATAAAGGGTGCAATTTTTAATCTACAAAAAACTTCTATAGCAAAACATATACTTCCACAAGATGAGGACAGTTATTCCGAAACTACTGTTGCGGAAGATTTAATAGAACGGGTAGAACTGTATCTCCAAGAGCTTGCAGCAGATAAAAATAAAAATTTTCCGTCTGAATTCTTGGATTCTGATGATTTTCAAAGATACCTGGTAAGTCAGCTCTTAATGATGCAAATGTCACTATCCTCGAAAAGATATGATAAAGCACAATTTGACCATTTGAATAAGGCCATACGATATGCTCAAAATAAACAATTAAATTGGGGAGGTTTTAGAGGAATAGTAACCAATTCACTCCGCCGGAGTATATACTATTTGCAAAATTTACAACGCTTGCAGGCACGACAAGAATGCAATAACCAATTATTGCACATTACTCCCAAGGCCATTGCAGAAGGCACTGTCGCACCCGAAGTGCAACAAGAATTTGATTTATTTACGGATGAGAAATTGCAGCTTTATATTGATGAACTCAAAATGAATCTGCTTCCGCCAGAGGCGGCACGACAAATTTCTCTAGATAATATAGCAGAATCAAAAAAAATCGCAGCTCACTATGATAATGTAAAAATCAGGATAAGATTTGAAAAAGGAAGAGACATAGAGGAAATAATTGATGAAGCTATGGCGAATAGAAAAAACGATTCAGATTTGACTTTTTTAGGTCGATTACGAACTATTTTAGTAAATCCTCTCTTTCCCCTCGAGTTTGTTGAAGGAAAATCATTATCTCAAATTATGGCTGCATTGCAAAGAAGAACGATGGCAGCCGATGCTCTGCTACATAGCGAAGCAACTACAGAAACGTATACTCAAATCAAAACTGAGCTCGAGGCAGCGCGTCTGAAAAAAGTATGGCTAGACAAACGAAACGATTTATTCAAAGCACAACGACTATCGGAGCAATATACAAGCGAGAGAAACATGGCTGAATTTAGAGTATGGAATGGGTTGTCCCAACTGGGTTTTGGCATACCATTGGAAGAATATAATCAGTTAATACAACAAACACAAGAGTAACAGCTCCACTCCAAACCCTATTCCTCACAAAAAGAACTTTTTATTAGATAGTCCTACTCAAACCAACTTAAACGAACTTACTTCAATAGCCGATACATTCTTCACATTTTAATCAACTAATGGCTATATAAATTGCGGCAAAATAGTCAGGAGAACTATATCCGTCGTGAAATGCGCAATCATAGCCGACTCTAAGCCTTTCCTCCAAAAGAGCCATCCAAAGACAATGCCCCCTATACTATTGAGCACAACTGCTCGAAGAATAACAAGCGGTGTGATGGTAGTTAGGGTTGCCGTAATTGGCAAATGACCAAGACCAAATACAATTGCAGTGATAATAATTGAGGCGATAACTACGGCAGGTGTAGGTTGTGCAACCTTGAATATTTTCATGGCACTCCATACTAAAAAAGTCATTAAAAATAATCGCATTATAACTTCTTCGGCTATCCCTCCATAAAATGCTGCTAGTAGCGTCTGCCAGGCTGGTGCATATATCTCATGTGTACTTATGGCAATACCTAGAGAGATGAAAAGACTATCGAGTAAATAAATACATATTGCTACTACGATCCCTGTAACGATAGATTTAATCAAAAAAGTATCTAGTACTTTTTTATAGTCCTTTCTTTCTAATATCGCTTCGATGAAAGGAAGATGAAAGTTTGTTTTTTTGGCAAAATACAGCCCAAAAAAAATGGTCACAGAAAATAGGACGATGCTTTGTATAAACTGTGCAACAAATATGATCTCGTAGGAGTAGCCGATTGTTTGTAGAGTATCACCTTGAACTGTAATGATGTACGGAATGACACAGACTACGCTAAATAAACTGAGGCTTATGAGGAGAAAAAAAGTTTTCCAGCTTACACTATTTTTCATATGATCCATTTTAACACGGAGTGTCTGTTTCGGAATGTGTCCTAAAGTTACAAACCTAAGTCTTCAGGAGAGGCAGTGGAAAAACCCAGGATTCCAATATCAATACCCAGTTCTCTATATACTTGTGCTAGAGCCGATTCTGGATCTATCGTGATTAGGCCATGTTCAAAATCTAAGAGTTGTGACGGATCGAGGCCATATTTTTGGGCTAATTTTTCTCTCGTAATTCCCAATGCCTTACGCTCTGCACGTATTCGTGCAGCTGTCTTCCAGTTCTCAGTAATTTCAGACGCAGGTTCTCCCCCTTGTTCACGTCGCAGAAAGCTTTCCTCAACCAACCGACCTGTATTAATAGGATCAAATTCACTCATAGGTCTATTATAGCATATAGACAAGATCTCTTCGTTTTATACCTCAAGAAAAGGGTCAAGAAGATATTCTAGACCATACACTTCAAAATAATCCCCTTTCATATGATTTTCATTTCTATAACGGGCAAAGGGTACTAAACATTCATCATACATCTTTTTACCCGAAGTCATAATATTCTGAGCTCGTTCTTCCGCAGTTCCTCCAGTTTCACGAGGAGTACTTGAAAATAGTTCCCAAATTCTATGGGGCGGTAATACTTGACTTAAACGCTCGACTACATCGGCCAAATCATATTGTATATCGATCTTGGCTCCTTCTAATATCGCCCAACCAGGGGAGAGAGAAGGAGCATTGCAAGAAATTTTCTTTGTTACAATAACTCTATGAATAAACCAAAAGTCACCGCTGGCCTTACCATATCTCTTGATGGATTTAGCGCCGGTATAAACCAAAGTTATGAAAAACCATTTGGCGACAATTTTGATGCGAAGCTGCTCGATCGGTGGATGTTTGCTGAACCAGAAAAGCATAAACATACAAAAGAAATTGAGGCAATCCTTGACGCAGGCGCCTTCATCATGGGGAGCAATATGTTTGGCCCGAAAGACCGCAGAGATACTCCCGAGTGGCAAGGCTGGTGGGGCAAAAATCCGCCGTATCATGCCCCAGTTTTTGTCCTTTCACACAAGGAAAGAGAGCCGATACCCATGGAAGGTGGAACTACCTTTTTCTTTATCACGGACGGTATTGATTCTGCGCTTACCAAAGCTAAAGAGGCAGCTGGAGACAAAAATGTAAAAATTATGGGAGGAGCAACTACCGTAAATCAGTATTTAAAAGCCGGATATATAGAGGAGCTTTGGCTGCATATCGTGCCGGTGACTGTGGGCGTAGGTACGAGGCTATTTGATGGAGTCACTGGATTGACTCTTGAACCAGTAGAAGTGAGTGGTACTTCGGTAGTAACACATATACGTTACAAGGTAAGATAAGTAGTGGTGTACTTTATCTCAGCAGCCCCATATACTCCCTATACTTTAAAATATCAAAGCCTGTAATGGAGTTGTGCTGCAAATGATTTGTATCAAGCATCAACAAGCGACCTTCTTTGTCATAGCAAAGATTGCCGGAATCCGGTCTATAAAAGTTGGTCTCTGGCGCTATATGATATGTATCATGCGCATGCCATATTTTGCAAAAAAGATCTCGCAGTTGTGTTCTTACCTCAGACGGTAAATCTTTCAGCGGTTGGCTAAATACATTCGTAAGACCTTCCCGAAATTCCTGTACCGAGGTATAAACGATGTCACCTGGAATAATACTTTTGTACTTTAAATCAGGAGTGACCCGGCCTTCCAATTTATACCTGTTGAGTACGTTTACAAACATAGGATGGCTCAAATCTAGTCCTAAATGATCAATGCTTTCAACATTACTTTTATAACCTACAAAGACACTGGGCAAGACATACGGTGTATACATTTTTTCACACAATTTGTGATCTGTCGCAACACATAAAAAGTTTTGCTCATCATCAGATAAACTATCTAGTTGTGGAGTCTGGGGTAGATAACTCAGATTAAAAAAACTTTTATCAGTCAACACTTTCTGCAAAATTACAGCTTGAGGATGTATTCTATTTTTTTGACATCCAAGCTTATACCATTCTGAACGTTTATCAAAAATTTTGATTGCCACAGGGATATCTACTCCATCGGCTCTACGAGGTTGATATATAGTAAGGAACGATCCTTGATGAGGAGTCCTTTCAAGTGCCGTATTTGCGAGTATCTGTGCCATCTGAGTAGTAAACCGACAGTTGCCTTCGGACTCATTTTCGGCTGCGAGACAGGTATAGTCTGGTGTATTTGCCAGTACCAGGTCGCTCAGGGCATAGGCATGGGGTGGTCGTAATTCCATGGGGATATCAAATAGTATCACAGTATTATACTATAAGTAATCATATTTTTCTTGTTATGAATATAATAATTGACGTTTTACTATGGAGCGTATATACTATAGGTATGAAGGAACAATGTATCTCACCAGAAAGTATAGGAATAATGAAAAATCTTGAACATGTCTCCGAAGATTTGCCCCTGAACATAAACGCCATGAGTATGTCGGGAATGGAACGTTATATTTATGAGATAGACACTGCAGTAGGTATAGAAACCTATCAAACTACATATTTTATAAAACGCTTTACAAAAAATCCTGTATATATAAGCCAAAAAATACCTTATGCACAATACTATATGGACATGCATCAGGTTGCAGCTCAAACCGGTATTCCCGTAGCTCCGTCTAAGCAAATTGCGCGGGATAAAGTGAGTATATTGGATGTGGCTGAAGATGGTGTGTTTATTGATAAAGCATTGCTGGGGACACTGATCGGCTTATATGAAACTCAAAATATGACTCCTGAATACTTATCTCATCCGGCTCTTTATGCTTTTCAGCAAATGAGATTTGAAGATGTGGTAAAAGAGGCACAGGCTCTAGCCGATTTGGCCACTGCGCACAATATCGTGATACCCCACGATGATCCTATGAATCTTCTCGTGAAACCCGATGGAAGCTGGAGGATGATGTTGCTTGACCCTTGGCTCTTGCGAATATATGATCCTCAGAGAAAACAATATGTATCTAGCAGCAGAACAAAATCAAAATTATTTGATACATCACTTGAACCTGAAATACATAATGATAAACTCATGGGAGAGTTTATAAGCAATGCTCATGTGGTACGCAATATGCTAGATAGTATACGAGGGCAAAAAAATTTCTAAATAGATCATTCCCATATATATCAGGAAAAAAAGAGTATAATAGAACAAGATGACAGCAAGATCTAAAAAAGTTATACATAGTAACACGGCGCAGTTTATACCTCACGCTACTGTGCAAGAAGCTGTCCAAAAAAGAATAGTACCTACTGATCACTCTAGCATTTTCCCAGGCATTGACATGAATGAGCTTAAGCACTCTCTTGATTTACTAAAATACGCACTCGATTATTCGGAGGCAATTGTAGATACTGTACGACTTCCTCTTGTCGTTTTGAATAAGCAGCTTCATGTGCTCACGGCAAATCGGGCTTTTTATGATACCTTTCGACTCACACCTCAGGAAACTGAAAATCAATCGGTATATACGCTAAATAACCATGCCTGGAATATACCACGATTAAAAGTACTTCTTGAAAAAATCCTACCTAAAGACACCCATTTTGAAGACTATGAAGTAGATATAGATCTCCCCAGTATCGGCCGTCGGACTATACTCCTAAACGCACGCAGAACATACAGACAAGTAAATAGTACGGAGGCTATCTTGGTGGCCTTTGAAGATGTGACAGATCGCAGACAGCTAGATAAACAAAAAGATGATTTTATAGGTATTGTTTCCCATGAGCTCAAGACACCATTAACCAGTATTAAAGCATACGCTCAACTACTTGAAAAGAATCTCATACAGAATAAAAATGAAAAAGGAAGCCTTTATCTTACAAAGATGATTGAGCAGATGGAGAGATTGGCGCAGCTCATGGCTTCCTTTGTAAATGTATATAAAATACAAAATGGTAAGCTTGCCTTACATAAAACATATTTTGAAATTGATGAGCTTATTGAGACAGTCATAACAGACTTTCAGTATACAGCGAAGTCACATACTATAACCTATAAGGAAAAAACCAGACTTACCGTATATGCAGATAAAGAGCGTATTACACAGGTACTCATAAACCTTATATCAAATGCAGTAAAATATTCCCCAAATGCAGAAAAAATAATTGTAAACTCCACAATAGATCACCATAAAGTGGTAGTCTCTGTACAGGATTTTGGGCTAGGTATACCAAAAGAAGAAATTGGCAAGATATTTGACAGGTTTTTCCGTGTAAAAGGAAAAAAGGAAAAAAATATATCGGGGCTTGGTCTTGGACTATTTATCTCGCTTGAAATCATAAACATGCATAAGGGTAAAATATGGGTGGATAGTATAGAGGGTAAAGGTTCGACATTCCATTTTTCTCTCCCATTAAAATAGGCAATATATCTCCCCGCGTTAGTTCTTACCTGATTATCATATAAAAGTCCTATCCTGATAATATATTCTTCAAATGATTGAGATAACTTTATAACTTCATGAGAATAATCGAAAGGAGGTGAAACATATGTACGCAAAAGATATAAAAAAACTAACTATAGAAAATACCAATTTTAGAACTGTCTTACACACGGGTAAACACAGCCAAATTGTGGCTATGTGTATATTGCAAGGGAGTGAAATCGGTGAAGAAATACACAGCAGTACTGACCAGATGCTCTTTTTTGTAGAAGGTGAGGGAGAGGCAATCCTCAATGGGGAGACAAGAACAGTTGGAAAAGATGATGTGGTGTTTGTACCAGCAGGTGTAAAACACAATTTTAAAAATACAGGTAAAAGCGAGTTGAAGCTTTTTACTGTATATGCGCCAGCTGAGCACCCAGATGGGACAGTGCACAAAACCAAGGCAGAAGCAGATAAAGCAGAATCGTCGTAATACCTGTATATTCAGCCTCATTTCTTGGTTGATTTACCTCAATAAACATAGTAATCTGTATATGCCTATGAGGTGTAATAATTTTAAAAAATATTTACTTGGTTTTTTAGCAAGTGCGATTGGTCTGCTGCTTATCCCTCAAATGGCACAAGCTGCTACGTACTATGTAGACGGAGCAAGCCTCGGAGGAGCTTGTAATAACTCCAACAACGGAACAGCACTCACTACTCCTTGGTGTACCATTTCAACAGCAGCTTCAACAGCCAGTGCGGGAGATACTATATTCATACGCGG
>CAZMJG010000009.1:4756-24950 GCA_964566675.1 uncultured Gammaproteobacteria bacterium | reverse complement strand
GGTTTAATTATAGATTCGCTCCACAAAAAATACAATAGAGAATGAAAACGAATATGGGGAAATGATAAATGCCCGGTAAGAAAAAGTCAAGGGTATTTTGTGAACTTACATTAATTCTCATTTTTGATCTAAACACGTGCCTACAATAGTAATAAAATATATAAATATTTATAATGGACAGAATATTAAATAACAAAAGTTAAATAATAATTTACATAGTTTTAATAATTTTTATTATGCATGTATGTTTGCATCGGTGACCAGATTCTTTGATGGTTCTATGAAAACAAGATCACTAGCCTCGCCAATTAGACTTTTGTTATCGGATGCGTAATAGACTAACGGTAATTCAGTTATATTAGGATCTAATTGATGGGCTGCCGGATTACAGGCAAGAATTAAAATATAACTATAATCATCAGGCCTCTGTAAATCTTGAATGATTTGTTCGACAGTTAGAGCCATAGTCTCTCCTCCAGATGCTATCTTAGACACTAACACTCCAAATGGAACATTAAATTGTGGATATTCATCTCCATGTGACAAGACAGCCACACCTTTTTTGTTGGGATTAGCAGCTGATAAATTATAGAGTTTATTAATAATAGTAGGATCTGCTTTCGCAAGTCTATCAAATTGATCTAATAAACGTCTATTTGGAGTTCTATTTTTTATATTTGTTGTTTTAGTAGTTAAGTCTGCAACCTCTGATTCTGTAGTTATTAAGTCTAATGTTAAATCTGGCTTATCTTTAAAATAAGATACTTGTACATCCTCGACTATAAAAAATGCTTTTTGTGTTAATATCCCACTTTCCCTTGCCGGGACATGAACAGGTTTTACTAATTCATCCATGGCGATATTTCTGTCAATAGTTATTGGTACCTCACTTATATCTAATGTCATAGAAAAATTCTATCATCTTAATTAAAAAAAATCGGAATAAGGCAGTTTAATAAAACTTAAATAATTGTAGTATTACATATACTATGTCAAATTAATATCGTGATACAATAAATATCCGATGAACAACAATGATCCGAAACTGAACAAGAGCCAGCAGGAAGCAATAGCATACAACGACGGACCGCTCCTCATCGTAGCAGGCGCAGGCACCGGCAAAACCACTACTCTTGTTGAGAAAATCAAATACCTCATAAGTGAAAAACTGGCAAAGCCAGAAGAAATACTTTGTCTTACCTTTACTGAAAAGGCAGCCACCGAAATGGAAGAACGTGTAGATCGAGCTCTTCCCTATGGCTATTTTCAGATGTGGATCTCGACATTTCACTCGTTTGCAGATGAAATACTCCGCAGTGAGATAAACCATATTGGCCTCAATCCATCATACAAACTCATGACGCAGGCCCAAACGATACTATTTCTTAAAAAAAATCTATTTCGTTTTGAACTCAAGTATTTTAGACCGCTCAGTAACCCTACAAAATTTTTAGATGGACTTATACAACATTTTTCTCGACTCAGAGACGAAGATATAAGCCCCGAAGAATATATGAAATGGGCGCTCCACAGCTTATCCAACGCAGAACTTTTGCCCGAGGATAAAGAAAAAAATATGGAACTTGCCAAAGCATACCTCACCTATCAGAAACTCAAAGTCGAAAATGATGTCTGTGATTTTGATGATCTTATATATTACTTATTACAACTATTCCGCAAACGCCCCAATGTACTTCAAGAATACCAAAAACGCTTCAAATACATCATGGTTGACGAATTCCAAGATACCAACATCGCACAATACCAGCTCATCAAAGAACTATGCCCCAGCAAATCAAACCCAAAACTCACCGTGGTAGGAGATGATTCACAGGCAATATACAAATTCCGAGGAGCCTCTATTTCAAATATTCTTACCTTTATGCACGACTATCCGGAGGCAAAACAAGTAAGCCTGCTGGATAATTATCGGTCAAATCAACTTGTGCTTGATCATGCCTACAAACTGATTCAGTTTAATAACCCAGATACTCTAGAAGTAAAATTGGGGATTTCCAAAGAACTCAAGGGTCATAAACCACTCATCAAAAACTGTGTTGAATTTGAATTCTTCAATCATGGCGATATGGAAGCAGATTTTGTAGCTGAAAAAATCGTAGAGCTACGCAAAAAACAAAATTATGAATTCCAAGATTTTGCCATACTCGTACGGGCCAACTCAAATAGCGATTCCTTTATTGCGTCACTCAAAAGAAATGGCATTCCATTCCAGTTTCTTGGCCCAGGCACGCTTTTTAGACAACCTGAGGTCAAAGACCTGATCGCATATTTGAAGATACTCACTGATCCTGAAGACACCGTTTCGCTCTATCGGGTTCTTACCATGCCATTATTTAAAATCGACGCCGAGGATATTGCTCTCCTTATGTCTTTTAGTAAAAAGACCTCGCTTTCGCTCTTTCAATCTATAGAAATATATTTATCTTTTTTCAATGAAGAATGGTATCGTACAGAATTTCAAGCCTACCGGACTCACCTACCGCTGCTCAAAGCAGAAACGCGCACCGCACTCATACCCATAATCTCGATGATGAAGCGTCATTTGGAACTTATACGAAGAGAATCTGCTGCTCAAATACTCTTTTATTTTCTCCAAGATACCAATTATTTTAAATATCTTTTGCAGCAAGGCGGTGAACTAGAACAGAAAATTATCCAAAATATTTCACGACTTCTCAATAAACTACAAAGTTTAGAAAATGAAAAAGAAGGATTCACTACTTTTGACGCTGTGGAGTATTTTAATATGAGTCTTGAAATGGGCGAATCCCCGATCGCCTCCGATAATGATGCCGTTCTGGCTAATGCCGTAAATATACTCACTGTACATTCCTCTAAAGGCTTAGAATTCCCCGTGGTATTTCTGCCTCATCTCGTAAATGGTCGATTTCCTACCTATGCACGCCGGGAGGCAATACCAGTCCCTGATGAACTAATAAAAGAGACTCTGCCCGAAGGCGATTTTCACGTACAGGAAGAACGAAGACTTTTTTACGTCGGGGTGACACGAGCAATGGATCGGGTATATTTTAGCGCAGCTGAGTTGTATGGAGACGGCACTCGCAAGCGCAAAATTTCTCCTTTTGTAGTAGAGACTATGGGAGAGGAAAAAGTTGTAGGCAAACAAGCAAAAAAACGCGAGGAACGACTACAACTTTCTATATTTGACTTTAAACCCGAAGAAACGCCTATAGCCACGGCTCCAATAAATCTGACAAATTTTTCTTTTTCCCAGCTGCAAACCTATGAGACATGCCCGCTGCAATATAAATACCAATATGTACTAAAAATTCCCACCCCCGCTGCTGCCGCTGCCTCTTTTGGTAGCACTATACATAATGTGTTACAGAAGTTTTATGAGGGATATCTTAAAGAACCCAGTCTCGATTTTGAACATATACAGACCCTGCTGAAAAATCATTGGATACCTGTTGGTTATAACTCGTCCGAACATGCTGAGCGTATGAAGCAAGAAGCAGAACGTATGCTTGAAACCTACTATAAAACGTTTCATACCCAAAATCTTGGAGTTTCGAGTTTGGAGAAACTTTTTAAAATCAAAATAGATGATAGCATCTATGTCACGGGTAAAATAGATCGCGTAGACACAAATACGGATGGAAGCATAGAAATTATCGATTATAAGACAGGAAAAGTACCAGAAGAGAAAGAACTAAAGAAGAGCTTGCAACTATCTATTTATGCTCTTGCTGCAACCCACGAAAGTTTATACGACAAACCTATAGATCAGGTTTATCTATCCTTCTACTACTTACAGGATATGAAAAAGGTTACTATGCAACGCACACAAGAAGAACTGATAGATGTGGCATCCACAGTAACAGAGCTTGCTACGAAAATAAAAAGTGGCAATTTTGAACCAAAAGTAGGTAAATGGTGCGACTACTGCTCATATAAAATGATTTGTGAAGCCTGGAGATGATTACGCTTCTTTCTTCAACCACTTCACACCTATGTAAACCAGAGGTGTTTCGATGATCGACATACTGCATTTCAGCAGCCAATATGGAAGGATTAGACTGAATAGAAATCCTGCATTCTGACTAAATGATTGGTCAAGGGCATAAAAAGCTAACGACATAAAAACGGTTGTGTCAATGAATTGAGCAGCAAAGTTGGAAGCGTTATTGCGCAGCCAGAGCTTTTTTTTCCCCAACTTCTCACGGATTTTACTAAAAATGTAGATATCGAGGAAATCGGCAAGAGAAAAAGCTACCAGACTCGCAAATGAGATACGAAGGGATTTACCAAAGATACTATCATAAGCCTCTTCTGAGGCTGCAAAGCGAGGTGAAGGAGGAAGATTTATAGCAAATAGCAAAAATAGAAATAAAAAAACGATCATCATAAGGCCTGTTCGCACAACACTTCGTGCCCGGGCAGCACCATAAACTTCGGTGATAATATCATTTACTGAAAAAAGAAGCGGAATAAGAAAAATGGCAACGCTCGCATTCAGCTTTATAAATCCCAGATTCACAAGAGGAAATGTTTTTGAACCAACAAGCTCAGACACTAATACGCCAAAGATATAAAAGCCCACAAGAAAATCCATTTTTTGCATCTTAAACATATTGGGCAAGTATATCATGACAAGCAATTTTATTGCTGCGACTGGTTTACTGTCTCTGCATATGTAGCCAGAGTTGGTACTACCGTTTGCTCAAGAAAATCACGATATGCACTCATCGTCTCAGGAAGCCCTTGATATTGAAACTCGGAGCCACTTGCATAAAAATGGACTCTTTGATCTCCTTCATTTTTTATATACTGATGTATTAACTCGTTATAAGGGTCTACTACTGAGCGGATACGCATCCCTTCTGCAACACCCTCATTGTAATCTATAGTCAAATGGTCATACCACAATCTGTTATCTTTATTCGCATATTCTCGTAAACCCTCAGGATCAAGCTCCGTGACATCTATACGTAAACTATCTCCAGGTAGCGCTATATAAAAACGTTGCATGCCATTCTGCATAACTGTTTCGCCGTATTGACGGACAAGCTCAATACAATCCATATGCATCCTATCTATAGCCTGTCGCTCTTTAGCTTGACGTTCTCTTTCATCCTGCCATCTGTGTATTCTTTCCTTTATGTTAAACATTGCAAGTAATTATAATACTATATTTCGTCCCTCTATTAATTTATTACTTATCCAATATATATGAGTATATATCACTCAACAAATATAAAGATCCGGTGATGACGACTGGTAAAGTACTCTTTTCCAACACCGTTTGCATAGCGTTTTTATTATTTGCGATAGTAGTAATATTTGTAAAACCCATCTTGAGTAATGCATCTTGAATATGCTCAGGGCTTTGAGATTGCACATGCATTCCCTGCTTTTCGTTGCCAAATGTGGTTATGGTGATCGTACTGGCGACTGGTACGATTGATTCAAGCATGAGTGTGAAATCTTTTGTCCGAGAAAAAGCTATAAGAAAATCAAATTTCAGATCTGGATATTCTTGCGTAAGACTATTCACAAACGCACTCATCTTCTGAGGGTTATGGGCTCCATCTAAAATAACCAACTTGCCATCAATTTCCCTTTTATCATAACGACCGATAAAATGTAAATTCTGTAGAACTTGAATTACTTCTTGATGATCGTATGCGAAGTGATCCCTTTTTGATAAATGATATAAACCGGCGACTGCAAGCGACAAATTTTCCTTCTGATATTCACCTTCTAATGACGTTTTGAGAGTTTTTTGTATATCTATCATCTTCAGATGTGCTTTTTTCTGACGAGAAATCAGCTCAATGACCTTTTGCGCTTCAGACTCTTGGGGTACGGAAAACACCTGATTACCTTCCTGTATGACATGTGCTTTTTCAGTGGCTATTTTAGCAAGGGTATTCCCCAAAAATTCTATATGATCAAGCCCAATTCTTGTCAATAATACTACTTTATCATGACGATCAACTACATTTGAAGCGTCATATCGACCTCCCATACCTGTTTCTACCACTGCATAATCAACTTCTTCTTTATGAAATGTATAAAATGCATGGGCCATCGTGATTTCAAAAAAGGAAGGAGATCCGTATTTGGACTTCTTCATCGCGTCGATGGCAGGTATCATTTCGACCAAATTCTGACAGTATTGTTCTTCTGATATTATCTGATTATCTATTTGTGTCCTTTCCCGAAGATCTAACATATGTGGTGACACGGTAAGCCCGACCTTGAAACCATGTGCATGAAGCAATGAACTGATAGCTACTGCTGTCGAACCTTTCCCCGATGTTCCCGCAATATGAATTACCTTCAATGTATTTTGAGGATCACCCAGGTGCTTCATAAGTTCCTGCATACGGCCAAAATTGTGAGCGCCGTCACCAAGACCTCCAGGAGGTTGTATAAACTGATCCAGATATTCAACAGTATCTATCATGGTTTGTATGTGCATATTGCCCCTAGCATATCCCAGTTCGGACACTTTTTCAATTGATTTTGTTTCGTAAGAGTGATAGTCTGTAGACAATAATTAATAGTAGTTAAAAGATAAGAGTTAAGAAAGAAAAATTATCAATATTTTTCGATTCTTCTCTTTTATCTAAATAAACATGATAAACGACAAACAAATCCACAAACTCATACTCCAAGAAGAGCAGCGGCAACAAGATAAGATAGGCCTTATACCTTCAGAAAATAACGTTTCACCAGAAGTCTCGGCAGTACTTTCTACCTGCTTATCAAACAAATACTCGGAAGGTTACGCTTATAGGAGATACTACGAAGGGAATCAAATAGTTGACCAAATAGAGGCTTTAGCAATAGAGCGCGTGAAAGATTTGTTCGGCGTACCCTATGCCAATGTGCAACCATACTCGGGAAGCCCGGCAAATCTGGCTATCTATTTTGCCATCATGAACCTAGGAGAAACCCTACTTGGTCTCAAACTCTCGATGGGCGGACATCTCACCCATGGACACCCTAAAGTGACCGCCTCAGGACGATTTTTTAACTCCGTACAGTACGGACTAAACGACAAAGCTCGCATAGACTTTGATGAAGTGGAAGAGCTGGCACTGAAACATAAACCAAAAGTGATTATTGCCGGAAATACCGCCTATCCTTTTATACTTGATTTTAAAAAATTTAGAAAAATAGCAGATAAAGTTGGTGCTTGGCTTGTAGCTGATATATCTCATATTACCGGGCTTGTCATCGCAGGTGAGCATCCTTCACCATTTGATGATGCAGATATAGTGATGACAACTACTCACAAAACATTCCGAGGACCACGCGGTGCGATGATTCTAGTAACCAAACGAGGTATGAAAAAAGATCCTGATCTTGGCAAAAAAATTGACTCAGCGATCATCCCTGGTCTGCAGGGAGGACCCCATAACGCAACTACAGCTGCCATAGCGATTGCCGCCAAAGAGGCTTCTACCGCTTCTTTTAAAAAATATGGCAAACAGATCCGCAAAAATGCTGATGCTTTAGCAGCCGAGCTACAAAAACAAGGCTTAAAACTGGTGGGAGATGGTACAGAGACTCACCTTATCCTGATAGATCTTACTCCTTTTGGTAATAGTTTAGGCACACAAGTCTCTTTTGCGATGGATATTGCTGGAATGTATGCCAATAAAAACACCATACCCAATGAGCCAGGATCACCTTTTTACCCATCAGGAGTACGTATAGGAACACCCCTTGTGACTACACGAGGAATGAAGGAAAAAGAGATGAAAAAAATTGCACAATGGATTGCCCAAGTCGCAAACCATGTAAAACATGAGCAATTGCCCGCTGATAATACAAAAAGACAACTATATTTAACAGATTTTAAACAACGCATGTCTAAAGATCGGGTACTCCTTGCTATTTGCAAGGAAGTAAAAGAAATGGCATCGCAGTTCCCGTTGTTTAAATAAGCACGGCCACCCTGTTATAATATACATATGCTAAAGATACTATTGGGAGCTGATATTTTGATGGCTGCTCTCTTTGCCTGGAAGTTTCAACATTTTCCGGAACAAATACCAATATTTTATTCACGTCCCTGGGGAGATCCTCAAATTGCAGATTATTGGTATATCGCACTCATTCCTATATTGATGCATGTTTTTTATCTTCTCAATGGCTTTCTGAGTAAAAAACTCTTCAATAATCAAAAAATACCTCAAAAAATATTCTTTGTTTCAACAATTATTACTATCGCATTATTTACCTCTATTTTTATACGCATTGTATTGCTGGTAACTTAAATCTTATGTCACCATATATAACTTTCATTGTTGCGACAGCTATATCGTACCTGATGACGCCTCTGACGATTCGGCTTGCTACTAAATACAAGCTTATCACTGACGCCAATTCTCGGAGTCATCCCGCACATACACATACGGGAATAATACCTCGCGGAGGGGGAATACCAATTTATGCGTCTTTACTCATAACCGGTTTGCTTTTTCTCCCTATGCAAAAGATAGTAATTGGGATACTCATCTCAAATGCATTTCTTCTCATACTTGGACTCCTAGATGATCGTTTTGATCTATCACCCTATCTAAGATTTATCATAAATATAACTATATCCGGCATGGTTGTACTTTTTGGCATTGGCATACCATATATATCAAATCCTTTTGGAGGTGTCATTCGTCTTGATTTTTGGAAAGTGTCGTTTGATATCTTTGGGATGCGCAGCATTCTCGTCTTTGCAGATATAGTTGCCATAGTTTGGCTTACGTGGACAATGAATATGGTCAACTGGAGCAAAGGTGTAGATGGGCAGCTGCCAGGTTTTGTAGCTATCACGGCTTTTTTTCTTGGACTCCTTTCACAACGATTTATTGGGCATAACATACAGGCCGAGACAGTAATGCAACTCTCATTTATAGTTGCGGGGGCATATGCCGGGTTTATACCCTTTAATTTTTATCCTCAGCGGATCATGCCAGGCTACGGCGGCGGAGCAATGGCAGGGTTTCTGCTCGGAATCCTAGCTATTCTTTCATTTGGAAAGGTAGGCACAGCCCTACTCATACTTGCCATCCCTATGATTGATGCCGTGTATGCTATCATAAGACGCCTTGGAAAAAAATCCTCGCCTTTTAGGGCTGATTGGGGACATTTTCACCATAAACTACTAGAAATAGGATGGGGTAAGCGAAGAATTGCTGTTTTTTACTGGCTCATATCATTTATACTGGGTCTCACGAGCTTGTTTCTCACTGGTTTAGAAAAATTCTTCGCTTTTGTGACTATGGGTATTGCACTCTTTACGTTTATCATCATAATAAATCGGATGAAAAAGGTTGATATGGTAAAATAAACCAATGAAAATTGTACTCGGCATATCTTCGGGAATTGCAGCATATAAAATACCTGAATTAGTAAAGAACCTCGTAAAAAATGGTCATGACGTACAGGTAATAATGACTCCTAAATCTGCCTACTTGGTGGATCAGAAAGAACTTGAAAGACTGACAGGTAACAACGTGTTTATCGACTTGTTCAACAAACATTTTTCACGGGAGACAATATTGAAAGAACGAAAAGTGGATCATATTGAGTTGGCAAAACAAGCTGATTTAGTAGTAATTGCTCCAGCAACTGCAAATACCTTAGCAAATCTCGCCCATGGCAAAGCTGATGATTTTCTCACCACAACGGTTTTGGCAACTCGAGCTCCCATACTCGTATGTCCTTCTATGAATGATCAAATGTGGTTACATGGGGCTGTACAGCAAAATATACGCACAATACAATCATATGGATATATTGTCATGACGCCAGAAAAGGGATCGCTTGCTTGTGGTACAGAAGGGATTGGCAGACTACCTACGATACAAACAATTGCAAACTATATAGAAAAAATCTTACAAGATAAAGATTCCCTCAAAGGTAAAAAAATTATTGTAACGGCTGGTGCGACAATAGAATACATAGACGATGCGCGAATAATTAGCAATCGAAGTACAGGAAAAATGGGGGTCGCAATTGCCGAGGAATGTTATAAAAAAGGAGCCGATGTAATACTTTTAAGATCAAATTCCTCATTACCCATTTATTTCCCAGTCAAACAAGATACCTTCACGACAGCAGATGAGCTTAATAAATTGCTTTATACGCATATATCAGCAGTAGACATAGTGATCCATACCGCGGCAGTTTCTGATTTTACTATAAAAAAAATCGATGGAAAAATAGAGAGTACAAAAGAGATTATGCTTAGGCTTACACCTGCTGAAAAGATCATCAACAAACTAAAAAAATGGAAACCTACTATCCAACTTATAGCTTTTAAAGCAATTTCGGGATCGTTACAACAAAATATAGAAAAAATAAATAAAGTACTTCAAGATTCACACGCAGACTATATTGTAGTAAATGATATCAGTCGGCCTGATATAGGTTTTGAAAGTGATGAAAATGAAGTCAATATAATTGACAAGATGGGAAATCAGAAAAAAATTGGTAAAATGTCTAAACAGGAAATAGCTGGAAAAATTCTTGATAACATCCATATATTCCCATTTACACGAGAATGACACAAATATCTTATGAAATACTTTATTAAAACATTTGGCTGCCAACAAAATAAAGCAGACTCAGAGCGCATAGCTCAAGCCTTTGAAGGCCGAGGGATGAGTGAAGCGCGTGGTTATTATGATACAAACTATGTTGTCATCAATACCTGTATGATACGTGAATCTGCAGAAAATCGTGTCTATGGTTTGGTGGAAAACCTCAAAGAAGTAAAAGAAAAAAAGACACTCCGAAATGAAACATATAAAATCATCGTGACAGGCTGTATGGTGGGCATGGCTTTCCGCGATAAAACAGGTAAATATTTAGCTCGACTGAAAGAGATAATGCCTCAAGTAGATGAATTTATGCCTATTGAAGAAGTAGGTTTTGATAGTCCACCCGTACGACAAGATGGCGAAACGGCCTGGGTCCCTATTTCAAATGGATGCAATAATTTTTGCACCTTTTGTATTGTGCCATTTACACGTGGACGGGAGATCAGTAGGCCCTATGAAGATATTATTGCAGAATGCAAAAAGCTAAAAGCACAACGATTTAAGAATGTCACTCTTCTGGGACAAAATGTAAACTCCTATGGCGCAGACTTGATCATGGGTGAAAAAAACGTACAGGTAATGCGAGATATGGACAAGACCTACTTTGAGCAAACAACCGTGGATACAAATTCCGCAGCTGGAAGTACACTTTCAAACCAACGTGCCCAGTTCACCTATAACGGACGAGCTGTAGAGCCGATATACGTAAAACACCTCGGTAAAATGAGAATACCCACCCTATTTCCCTATTTGCTTGAGGATGTGGCTCGTATGGATTTTGAAAAGGTGGATTTTATATCTTCAAACCCATGGGATTTTTCGGATGAACTTATAGATACTATTGCCAAATATCCCAATATAACAAGAAGAATCCATTTACCAGTGCAATCAGGAGATACTACAGTACTCAAACGGATGAATCGGTGGTATACCGCAGAGGACTACAGGAAATTAATAAAAAAAATGAAACAAAAAATACCAGGGGTACAATTTACTACAGATATTATAGTTGGATTTTGTGGTGAAACGGATGAAGAATTTCAAAGTACCGTAGAACTTGTACGTGAAGTCGGCTTTGATCAGGCTTTCATATCGATCTATTCACAAAGGCCTATGACAGCCGCTACCAAAGTATTTGCAGATGATGTGCCACATAAAATAAAAAAAGAACGGTGGAAGATACTTGAAGACATGATCAATAGTAAATACCAGTATCGCGCCCCTATATTAGTCTAATATATAAGAGAATAGTTCTTCCTTTTGCGCCGGATGACAGGAAATAGGTGCATATTTATGATTCTTATCTGCAGCATCTATAGATAAATCACTCCCATCCCAATTGTATATACGGCCCCCGGCCTCTTCTAATATAATCTTGGAAGCTGCTATGTCCCAAATATGAGGACTTTCAGTGAGTACTGATGCACCATATATGTTCTCGGCAACTCCTGCGATATCAAGTGCTGCTGCACCGAGTGCACGCACTGATCGAAAGATAGGAAACATTTTTTCAATACGTTTACGCTGAGGTTCCAAAAGAAGAGCAATATCTTCAGGATAAATAGACAGTACCTTATTTTTTAAATCTCCCGGAGTAACTTTGAGCGGAACTTTAGTACCTTGACGCAAAATAAATGCACCTTTGCCTTTTTCTGCATAATACACATCTTGTGTTGTGGGCCGGCTAATAATACCGGCGATCAATTCACCATCATAAAAATAGGCTATTGGTATACAAAAATAATCGATAGCTGAGGCAAAATTTGACGTACCATCAAGAGGATCGATGACAAACATATGACGGCCCGTATGATAGAGATCTTCTTCACCAATAAAACCAACATCGGTTTCCCCTTTTTCCTTCATCAGACGTAAGATCGTATCTTGGATTATTTGCTGAGATTCTTTATCGGCACGAGTAACAATATTTTGATGATCTGTTTTTTGAGAAATATCAAGAGACTGAGTTCTGTAGTATTTAAGAAGGATTTTACTCCCTGTAAAAACGGCTGTATTTAGTAATTCAAACATATTCACAAATTTCTGTTTTGGATATCTCCATCAAACTTTTCATGATATAAGCTTTCAATAAGAGCAAATGCAGTGATCGCAACGCCTGCTCCGCTTAACACGGCTGCTCGAACGGCCTCTTCCAGCCGGGCTCGCGCGGATGGATCCCCGGACAGTTCGTCTAGCCTTTGCTCATTATTATTTAAAAAATGCTCGAGGAATCCCAATTTTTCTGTTGACATACTGTAGTATACTGAGCGAATTCGCTTAACTCAAACGAGGTTTTTAAAATATATATTACTCATCGTAAGATTCATCTTTGACCGGAACTACGTCCACTAAAGCTTGTATGCTGTCTTGAGCCTCTTTCATTTCAGTATCTGTTAATCCAGTCCAATCAATATTAGTATATTCTTTTATACCCTGTATATATTCAGCGGATAGTGTCATTTTCTGATTTACTAAAATAGTAAGATACTTAATCACATTTGAGGGTGAAAGCTGACCATACCTACCTTGAATCAACATATCTAAAAAACTGGAAATTAAGACCACCTGATTTGTCCGTGCATCTTCTGACAAAGCTTTTGAATTAATATTTTGTAAACGATTACCAACTGCATCCAACAGGTTCCCACCGTGCGCATTATTTACTACTAGCTGTTTCACCAGTTCAGGAGCATGTAATAGTTGTGCGAAAGCCGCATCCGTAAGCTCTTCACTCTGCTGCGCAAGATTGTGTACAATTTCTTCCTGCGTTGCCGGATCAAATTTTCCGATAAGCCTATTAAATGCGTTTAGGAAATAGCCAATCCTATAAGGATCATTTGAAACATATCGAAAAAATTCTGTATTTTCTGCTTAACATCCGGAGGCGTTGTCTCATCCATATCCGGATAAACTGACAGAGGAAAACGCAGAGCTACAGCTTCTTTAGTAGCTCGTTGATTCTCATCCGACGGTCTGACAGAAACCGCAAGCATATATTGTGAATATTCAGAGAAAGGTAATTGAGCCACAGCAGCTGCTAAATGACCTCTATTAGACTGTAAAAAATTTTCAATTTTTGACAATAGCTCCGCGCGAAATGTCTGATCTGACTCTACCTGGGCGCCTAAATGGGCTACTGTCTCATTTATTTGTGAACTAAGTATATGTGTAGTTTGCTCCATAGTGTAATTATAATATATCCTCAATGAGTAACAGGAGAAGTCAATTGTTTGCAAATATGCTACAATATCTTCATGAAACTACTTGTAACAGGAGGTGCCGGATTCATCGGCTCAAACTTTGTTAGATACTGGCTTCAAAACCATCCGGAAGATTCTGTCATCAATTTCGATAAACTTACTTACGCTGGCAATCTAGAAAATCTTAAAGGTGTTGATACTAGCCCAAATTATACATTCATCCACGGAGATATATGCAACCGAGCCCAGGTTGATGCAGTTATGAAATTGGCTGATACTGTGGTACATTTTGCTGCGGAAAGCCATGTGGACCGTTCAATACAAGATTCTTCACCCTTTATACAAACAAACATTGTTGGTACCCATGTACTTCTGGAATCCGCCATAGCTAACAACAATATAAAACGTTTTCACCATATATCAACAGACGAAGTCTTTGGTGCGTTGGAACTGAACAGCCATACTAAATTTACCGTCTCTACTCCATACGACCCACGGAGTCCTTATTCAGCGTCCAAGGCAGCTTCGGATCATTTGGTACGTGCCTACCATGAGACATATGGTCTGCCGATAACTATTTCAAATTGTTCAAATAATTTTGGCCCTTATCATTTCCCAGAAAAACTTATTCCTTTGGCAATCACAAATATCCTTGAAGGAAAAAAAGTACCTGTATATGGAGATGGGCTATATGTACGTGACTGGCTCTATGTAGAAGACCATTGTACGGCCATCGAACGTGTACTTCAAGATGGGAAAATTGGTGAAACGTACCTCGTCGGAGGCCTGACTGAAGATATTGCCAATATAGAGGTCGTCAAAAGAATATTGTCACTCATGAACAAAACAGAAGATCAAATTGAGTTTATCAAAGACCGGCCTGGACATGATAGGCGGTATGCAGTAGACTGGAGTAAAATAGAACATGAACTTGGTTGGAAGCCAAAACACACCTTTGACGAAGCGCTCAAACAGACCATTGAATGGTTTACGCACAATGAAGCATGGTGGAAGAATGTAAAATCGGGAGAGTATCAAACATACTACCAGCAACAATACAAATAAAATGGATTGATATGAAAATAGCAATAACGGGATCTACGGGACTGGTGGGCTCACGCATATGCGAACTTCTGAACCATGACTTTCATTTTATTCCCATCACCCACCAATCTCTAGACATTACAGACGAAAAACAAGTACGAGAAAGATTATTGCGTGAAGACTTTGATATCTTTTTACATCTTGCAGCTTATACCAATGTAGATGGCGCCGAGACCGAGCGGGCGCAGGCCCATGCTATAAATGTGATTGGCACTCAAAATCTTTTCCGCGTCACACAAGAAAAAAATAAAAAATTTATTTATTTTTCTACCGATTTTGTGTTTGATGGTCGAAATCCTCCTTTTACAGAAACCAGTAACCCTCATCCTATTGGCTACTATGGCCAAAGTAAGTGGGAAGGCGAACAAGTGCTCAATAAGGAGGCCACCATCATCCGCATCAGTTACCCTTATGGCCCGATAAATCGTGTAAAACCAGATTTTGTACAAAGGATAAAAACACTCCTTGAACAAAATCGCAAACTTGAGATGATAACAGATAGTAGTATGACGCCTACCCATATAGATGATATTGCCGAGGCTCTCAAACACATACTCCATAATCCCCTTCCTGAGATATATCATCTTGTAGGCACTCAAACTCTCTCGCCATTTGAATCGGGACAAATGATTGCAAAGAACTACGGTTTTTCAGCTAATCTGATCAAACCTACGACGTATGAAGAATATATGAAGAATCGTGCCCAAAGACCACGCTACAGTGAGATCGCCAGTATCAAAAATACGTTTCATGCAATGCGTGGCTTTGTTGAGGGACTCAAAAATATGCAATAATACTGTGAATTATCGCGACTTACCTACTTATTTTTTAAGGCAACTTTCAGCGCATCCTCAGTCTTTGGCAACACGGCACCAAGCTCCTTTAATGTCCGATACGTCTCACTTTCTCTCATGAGTTGCTGATCGATATGCTCATCCACTCCCGTCACATAGATATATTTTTCTTTCTCATAAAGAATATCGAATATCTCATTTAAAGTCTCTATACCATCTAAATCTATAAAATGTACTTCCCTCATACGGATAATGACACTATGATAATTGGAAAGTGGCTCTTCAAAACGCGCCAAATGAGCTTGCGCATTCACATAGACAAGCGCTCCTTTAATTGAATATACCAGTACATGTTGGGAACCTTTGAGCTCGGACAGTTCTTCGTGAGTATACGCTTTGGCCTCTTTATAACGAGGACTATTTACCAATAGGTCGTATTGCCCTTTGGATAACTGATCTATAAATAGTATCAGCGCAAAAGCTGTACCAAAAAGAATACCAATTATCGGATCTTCGTATACGGTGACTGCAGCGACAAGCATGGCTAAGGCAAATCCTTTTTTATCATACTTAAAATAA
Organism: uncultured Gammaproteobacteria bacterium; assembly: GCA_964566675.1. GTDB lineage: Bacteria > Patescibacteriota > Microgenomatia > UBA1406 > GWC2-37-13 > CAZMJG01. The sequence goes on along the minus strand of CAZMJG010000009.1, from coordinate 8,672 downwards.
CGCACAAAATGCTCACGCTCAACCATACGAATTGCAACATATACGAGTATTGCGGCAATAACTGAGAGAGGTATATATTTAAAATACTGAAGCAGCACAAAAGAGATGAGCGCAATACAGATACTGCTAATTACGGCCGATGTATTGTGGGTTGCGCCAGATTTCACATTGAGAGATGTGCGTGCTAGTGCGGCAGTTGCGGGTATACCACCCATAAGGCCACTCATGATATTGGCAATACCAAGTCCAAACATTTCTTTTCTACGGTCATATTTAGTTTTTGTCATACCATCAGCAATTTTTGCTGAGATCATAGTTTCGAGTATAGCTATAAGCGCTACTGTGAAAGCCGCTCCAATAAGTGAATAATTGAAATAAAACGTAGGTATTTCATAGAAAGTAGCCTGGATACTGCCAAATTTTGTTTGTAATGTGTCTAAATAAAACGGGAGCATCTCTTGGCTCGAAAGGTACCCAAGCACAATACCAATAGGTGTGAGTAAAATTGCCCCTGGGATCTTGGGAACAATTTTAAGAAGCATAAAGAGACTGCCAAGAAAAATCAAAAAGATTGCCACCGCAGCCCATGATGCTTGATCAATGTGTGTCACTGTCTCGTATACATTCATGATAAATTTTTCATGTTTCTCCAGGCCATTGATACCAAGCGCAAAATTGGCTTGATTGAGAGCGATGATAAACGCCACACCCAAGGTAAAACCATGAATCGTGCTTGATGGCACAAATACAAGATACCGCTCGAGTTTGAAAAAATAAGCAACAAGCGTCATGATACCAGCAACCACTGCAAGCATAGCAAGACTTGATGATCCATGCGCTATAGCATAGCTTGCCAGTATGCCCGAAAGAGCTCCAGTGGGCCCTACGATATTGAATTTACTACCACCAAAGATGGCCGCAATGATACCAGCCCAGAATGCCGTGATGATACCCACCACAGGTGTGGTTTGAGATGCAACTGCGAGGGAAACAGAGAGCGGGATTGAAACAAGCGAAACAGTAATGCCAGCCTTCCAGTTATTTTTAAGATTTAGGAATAATGTATTAATATTCATATGATATGCATGAGTGTAGACCCTTTTTTGATTTTTTGCAGTGAACAACATCACTTGTAATTTTTCACTTCTTTTTATATTATTACCGTTATGACAATATCATTTATAGGTCATGGGTATGTCGGCCTCGTGACAGCATGTGTATTCGCCGACTTTGGCAATGACGTGTGGGTTATAGGTCATACGCCAGATAAGATAGAACGATTGAAAAATGGGGACCCCCTCATATACGAGCCAGGTCTTGAAGAGCTGCTTCGTAAAAATATAGACGCTAATAGACTCCATTTTACGTTATCGTATGAAGAGGCTATCCCATCTTCTGAAATAGTATTCATAACAGTGGGCACTCCCCCAAAACCAAGTGGTGAGGCAGACCTTTCAGCCGTACTCAATGTAGCAGAACAAATTGGTAAAAACCTCAGAAATGGCTTTACTGTAGTTTCTTGTAAAAGTACCGTACCTGTTGGTACAAATCTTGAAGTGGAAAAAATAATAAATCAAGTAAAACCAGAAGGTTCAGAAGTAGCTGTTGCCTCGTGCCCTGAATTTTTACGTGAAGGCACTGGTATTTTTGACACACTCAATCCTGATCGTGTCGTGGTAGGATCTGAATCTAAGCGAGCAGTTGATGTAGTACTTGAGGTTCACAAACCGCTTCCTGGAAAACGAGTAATTACCGACCTGGCCTCAGCTGAAATAATAAAATATGCATCAAATGCCATGCTTGCCACAAAGATATCATTTGCAAATATGATTTCATTGTATGCCGAAAAGACAGGTGGAGATATAGAAACAATTATGGATGCCGTAGGTTTTGACAATCGCATTGGCCGCAAATTTTTATTCCCAGGTATTGGATATGGCGGATCATGTTTTCCTAAAGACGTGATGGCTCTGATTGAAACAGGAAAAAAGTATAGTGTGGATACAGCGCTGCTTGACTCTGTTGAAAAAATAAATAAAACCGTACGAGCAAACTTTATACAAAAAGTAACTCAACATGTAAAAGGTAAAAAACTAGCTGTGTGGGGACTCGCTTTTAAACCCAATACCGATGATATCCGTTTCGCACCTTCACTTTATATCATTGAAGAATTGCTAAAACTCGGATATGAAATAACTGCATTTGATCCGGCAGCAACCAATAATGTAAAGAAAAAAATGGGAGAACAAATCACCTTTGCTACCGATATGTACTCGGCAGTAGATGGTGCTGATGCACTTCTCATTTTTACAGAGTGGAATGAATTTAAACAAGCACACCTTGATAAAGTAAAAACAGGACTTAAGTCACCAGTCATCATCGATGGACGCAACCTGTATTTGACTGATAAGATGAAAGAGATGGGTTTCACCTATATCTCTACCGGGCGCCGCCAGGTATGACATTACGAATTACATAGCTGCAACTAGAACCGAATGAATATACTTATTACCGGTGGGGCTGGGTTTATCGGATCACACCTCACCAAACACTATCTGGATCACAATGTCCATGTCTATGTAATCGATAATCTTATCACCGGAACTGAGCGCAATATTGCCTTTACTGATATTGCAAATTTACATTTTTTCAACAGTGATATCTGTAATTTCGACTATAGTCAGCTCCCTCCTATAGATCTTGCGTATCATATGGCCTCTCCCGCCTCTCCTATACAATATAAAAAACACCCTGTAGAAACAATGCTCGCAAATAGTTGGGGCACGTACAAGCTTGCGGAAGAAATGAAAAAAGGAAATATCAAGCGCCTTGTATTAGCATCTACTTCTGAAGTATATGGAGATCCGCTTGAGCATCCTCAAAAAGAATCATATCGTGGCAATGTACACACCCTTGGACCTCGGGCTTGCTATGATGAATCTAAACGTTTTGCGGAGGCGATGGTAAGTACGTATCGACGTAAGTTTGGAGTAGCTGTACGCATTGCTCGTATATTTAATACCTATGGTCCCAATATGGAAATTGACGATGGCCGTGTGGTATCAAATTTCATAACACAAGCACTGACGGGAAAACCACTTACTATCTATGGTGATGGCAAACAAACACGCTCTTTCTGCTATGTGGCAGATTTAGTTCGCGGACTCATCGCTCTCGGAGAGACTGAAGGTATAGACGGAGAAGTAGTAAACATCGGAAACCCTGATGAGAAAACGATGACGGAACTTGCTGAAATAATACGAGAAATGACTGAAAGCCCCTCGGTGATTGAATATCATAAAATAGATGAAGATGATCCAAAACAGCGGAAACCCGATATAACAAAAGCACAGCAACTACTTGGCTGGCAGCCCCATATAGAACTTAAACAAGGACTCAAAGAAACTATTGCTTATTTTAGAAAAAGTATAGAAATACCGACAAAATAGCCATTACATTTGTATACTAAATTTATGCGTACAGCAGCTATCATACTACCTACCTATAACGAATCCAAGACAATTTCAACAGTAATAGATCAAATTATAGAGACTGCCGAGCCTATTACTAATTGGGATATACATATAGTTGTAGTAGATAGCGACTCACCTGATCATACAGGACAACTTGTGGAAGATTTAAAACAGACTGATACAAAAAAGTATAAAAAACTTCATATTATTAAAACTGAAAAGGAAGGTTTAGGTAAAGCCTATGTACAAGGATTTACCACTGCTATCAAAGAACTTAGACCCTATGTCCTTTTTCAAATGGATTCAGATCTTTCTCATGATCCGGCCAAAATACCTGAATTCCTGGAAAAAATTGAAAAGGGAGCTGATTTTGTACTAGGTTCCCGTTATATCAAAGGAGGCTCTATACCGAAAGACTGGGGACTCCATCGTAAAATATTTTC
>CAZMJG010000009.1:0-4656 GCA_964566675.1 uncultured Gammaproteobacteria bacterium | reverse complement strand
ATAAATTCATTTCAATATATCTTGCATACATTTATATATGTTTTTACGCATTCTTCGTTTATAAAATTCTGTATTGTAGGAGGAATTGGATTTATTGTCGATTTTGGCATATCGTATCTGTTTATAAATATGCTACATGCCGCAGTATGGACTGGTACACTCATCAGTGCGGAAAGTGCTATAATTTCCAACTTTTTGTTTAATAACTACTGGAGTTTTTCACATAAACGCTCAGATAACGGAATGCTTTGGAATTTTCTAAAATTTAATGGTATTTCACTCGGTTCTATTGTGATCCAGGCTGTAGGTATGCAGCTATGTAGCAATATATTTGGTAAAGAATTATGGCCAATATATAAACTCGTTATAATCTTCTTTATTATCATCCCATATTCCTATATTTTCTACAATAAATTTGTGTGGAAAGATAAATAGATATATACTCAACATTCTTTATGAAGGGACATATCTATTGTTGCTTCTCTATATACTCACCAGATACCCATCCTTCTTCACCAGAACTTACTTTTATCTTATACCAGCCATCTTGCTCCTGTGTGTAAGTGTATGTTTCTCCTGGATCTACTTTTTCTATGACCTCCCCAGAGACTGAAGGTTCAGAGCGTACATTGAGGAAACCTGTGGGAGTTTCCTTAATTTTTAGTGTCTGCTCTTGTTTTTTTTCTTCAGCTGCTTTCTGCTCTGTTTGTTTTTTAGCTTCTTCCGAAGCTGCTTTTTGCTTTTCTACTATTTCCTCCTCAAGTGTTTTATGAGATTTATCAAGAGCAAGCTTAAACTGGGCAGTGAGGGTAAATCCCTTTTCGATGTGGATTTTCTGTGATCTACGGAAAAACCCTGGAAGATATACAGACACTTCATGATCACCCACTGCAACTTCTGATAGTTTCATAGGTGCAATTCCTTTTTGATCGCTATCTAAATATATGATTGCACCAGCAGGCTCAGTTTCGATAGATATCTCACCAGTATCACCTTTAGATTTTGTTTCCATTTTTGTAACAGATAATACTTCCCCTGCAGAAGTAAGCTCAGATGTGCCCAATTCACGACTGACAAAGGTGAGCGCATTTGCATAGACATTCACTTTACCTTCCCATGGCACAGTATTGGTATTTTCACCTTCTGGAATAAGTTTGATACTGTGTTCTCCTGGCTCGAGTGTGGCATCGTGAGGCGTTTTGCCCACAGCTGCATTGTCTATAAATACGCCAGCCCCTGGGGAAGATATAATACGGATACGGCCTGTCGCTGGTTTTTGATCAAATAAGAAAAAACGGGCCACTATAAAGAGTCCAAAAAGAATAAGCAGAATACCTATGATAAGAAGTTTTTTTTTCATACGTCACACCTCATTCTAGCCGAAACAGGGCTATTTTTCAAGCTAACCCATACGCACTATTGATGACAATTGATTATTTATGGTACTATATTATCAATAGAGAATATTTATGATTGACCATAAAATAAAACGACTGATTCCATACCTTTTACTTATATCTTTCCTTTCCCTGTTTTCTGTGTTTATGGGTATTGCCCTACAAAATCATGACGACATAACGCAGAGCATACCCTTTCAGATCATACTGGTGGGTTCTATGTTGCTAATTGGGTATTACATAAAACGAATCGCACCCATTACAGCTATGCCTTCCTATGTCTGGACAATACTTGCAGGTATGGCTATTCAGCCTCTACTCATGTTTTTTAATCATCATATTCTTGATCTGACAGTAATTATGGAAATATGTGCCGGCCTCATATTCTTCACGGTTGGGCTTGAAATACCGTTTCATAATCTTAAAAAGTGGTTTTTGCCTATAGCTTCTTTATCGGTGCTAGGGCTCATCGCATCTTCCATGGGTTTTGCGGCACTCGCGAAACCAATACTTGGTTCTTTTGGTATCACCAATCTATCGATAGTATCGCTGATCATGCTTGGAGCGGCTCTATCTGCTGTCGATCCCACGGCAATTATGCCCTCGTTGAAAAAAATCCATCTCAAAAAAACTAATCTATTGCAAATTGAAGAGTCTATGTTTAGCGATATCACAGGTACAGTTTTGACACGAATTCTCCTGTTGTTGCTTATCTCTACTCAAATCATGGATACCAGTATTTCAGGGTATATATTGCCGTTTAAAACTGTTGAAATTTCGTACATTTTGGCTATACAACTTGTTGCTGCGACTCTCGTGAGCTTTATTGGCTTTTTCATACTGCAAAAATGGTATAAAAGAAATGGGGAACAACATGCGTTACTGCTTGGTATACCGCTACTGACTCTTGGACTAGCCAATATCATTGCGGGATCTGGAATACTTGCTTCTTTTCTGACTGGTTTGCTGGCAGATATCTCGGGTGAGATGAAGAAAGCCTCGCACTATTATGACCACGTACTTGAAAGCTTTATCAAGCCATTTGTTTTTATTTTATTGGGGACTCTTACCCCGGTCTACTTTCTTCTGACTATAGCGCCCATCGGTATCGCGCTTGGTCTGTTGTTCATATTTATAATAAGACCCCTTGTATCAATGGTTTCACTGTTTCCTTGGATTCTGGAACATAAACTCAAAATGAAAGAAGTCGTATTTCTGAGCTTTACCCGTGAAAGTGGTGTAGTGACTGCATTGCTACTCATAATCGCTTCAGAACTTCAACTCATACAGGGACACAGTATCATTGCACTTGGCACGTGGGTAATACTTTTGACACTCGTGATAGAACCTCCTTTTATACCATATCTTGCGCATGTACTAAAACTTACAAAAAAGCCCTAAGCAAAAGTACTAACTACATATATTTAGCCTGCATTGGCAAGAAAAAAATAGTACCCTATGGTATTATTTAAATCATGTTAAGAAAACGAGTTGCGGATACAATAAAACAGACATTAGACAACCTAGGATTACCCACCGAAAAACTGGTGATAACTCCCCCAAAAAATGAAAGCTTTGGAGATTATGCGACACCGGTCGCACTCGCTCTGGCAAAGGAGCAAAAAATAAACCCTTTGGAACTAGCGGAACGAATAGTACAGGCAATACCAGAAAATGATGTCATTGAAAAGCTTGAGGTTGTAAAACCTGGATTTATAAATATCTGGCTTAAAAAAAGTATCCTTATTGAAACACTAAAAAAAACAATTAATGATCAAATAGAGGTACAAGAACATACCTTAGGTAGTCATAAAAAAACAGTGATTGAATATGCTCATCCCAATACTCACAAACTATTTCATATAGGGCATCTGCGCAATATCATAACTGGAGAAGCAGTGGCTCGTATACTTGAAGCCACAGGAAATAAAATAATTCGTATAAACTATCAGGGTGACGTGGGGCTTCATATAGCTAAAACTATATGGCAAATAAAAAATGAGCTCCACACAACACCTCTCAAAGAGCTTGAACAAATGCCTATACGGGAAAAGATTGCTTTTATGGGTAAAGCCTACGCACAAGGAAATACAGCCTATGAAAAAGATGAAGATGCCAAAAGAAATATTATCTCTATAAACAAACAAATATTTGAGCAAGATCGCGATATAATCCCTCTTTGGAAAACAACAAGGCAATGGAGTCTTGATTATTTTGATGAGATATATAATCGAGTGGATACTCATTTTGATCGATTATTTTTTGAAAGTGAAATGGCTGAACGAGCTATAGAGATAGTAAAAAAAGCAGTGGCAGATGGAATCCTTGAGGAAAGTGATGGAGCAATAGTACTCAATGGCGAGAAACATGGGGTACATACTCGGGTGTTTGTAAATAGTATCGGATTGCCAACCTACGAGGGAAAAGAACTGGCTCTTGCTGAAAAAGAATTTTCTGAATTTGGGAAAATAGATAAAGTTGTGCATGTCGTAACTGCCGAACAATCTAGTTTTTTTGCCACTACTTTCAAAGCTGAAGAACTTATCAAGCCCGATGAATATAAGGGAAAACAATACCATCTAGTATATGGCTGGGTTGATGTAAAAGGTAACAAAATGTCTTCACGCAAAGGAAATGTAATTGAAGGTGAATGGCTCCTGGATGAAACAAAAAAAAGTATCAAAGAAGCCTATGCCAGTACTCCTGAAACCGCTGAAACGCTTGCAAACGCCGCTGTAAAATACTCTTTTCTAAAAAACGGTTTACAGAGCGATGTAGAATTTGATTTAAGCCACGCAATCAGTATCCAAGGTGATTCAGGCCCATATTTACTCTACACGTATGTGCGCTGTAAATCGGTACTCACCAAACATGGAGCGTCGGTAGAAGCACAGCTCAACAACCTTGATACACCATTTAATGCCGCGCTTACTGATGAAGAAGTACGAATGCTTCGCTTACTTGTAAAATTTCCGGATATTGTATACGATGCTGCCGAACACTTTGCACCCAATACTATCTGCGCATATCTCTTTGAAATCGCCCAGTTGTACAACTTGTTTTACCAAAAGCATCAGATACTCAAGATTGAAGATCAATATATAAAAAAGGTGAGACTCGCCATCACGGCTGCAACAGCTCGCGTACTATACAGAGGCCTCAATCTCCTAGGTATTCAAACTGTGGAGCGAATGTGATGCTATAGATCTTGCACCAACTTTTTATGAAACCATATACGTTGCTCCACATAGGGATCAAT
>CAZMJG010000008.1:22964-25051 GCA_964566675.1 uncultured Gammaproteobacteria bacterium | reverse complement strand
CATTCACTAATTGAAAAAGGTACTGGTAAAGAGGGAAGTAAAAAAGATATGCGAGATATCAGTTTAGAAATTTCAAAATACAAAAATTCGTTTGAGATTTCTTCCAACAGAGCGGGGAATAATTCCGATAATTCTTATTTTATTGAGCAATATAACGATCAATTAAAGCTCCGCAATTGTGTAGATTATGATGATTTAATTTTGTTCCTATATAAAGAAGTATCTTTAAAAAATGAAAAAATCAGTATGCTTCTTCAGGATATACAGCACATCTTGATAGATGAATTTCAAGATACTAATAGATTGCAATATGAGATTATAAAACTATTTTGCAAACCAGAAAATTTATTTATCATAGGTGATCCTTATCAGTCAATTTATTCCTTTCGAGGAGCAAACGCTGATATTTTTGATCTAGTAAAAAAAGATTTTCCTGAAACGCTTGAAATAATCTTTCAAGATAATTATCGTAGCACCAAAGGAATCATCTTAGCCGGAGCGGCCCTTTTCCCTGACATGATGCCATTACAATCGCATCAGGAAGGTATGGGGAGCGTACGTATCGTAACTACCTACGATGAGTATTCTGAGGCACGATACGTTCTCCAAATTATTAACCGACATATAGGCGGTATTGATTTACTTACTACAGAATCTACAGAATCGGATACTATTCGATTTTCAGATGTAGCGGTGATTTATCGCAATCATTATATTGGTCGTGCATTACAACGGATTTTTTTGGATTCAGGAATCCCGTTTCAAGTGGTAGGCGAGGATTCTCCCTATAAAAAAGACGATATCGCTTTTATATCTGCACTATTATCATATTCGTTAGAAAAGGATGATCTGAGTTTGGAAAAAGTGCTGTATTCTTCGTGTTTAAATGTTCCAAAGAAACTTCTTCGTTTGATTCGTAATATTCAAAATGAAAAAAACAATAATTTACATGAAGCGCTCCGTTGTACCGTGGGACAAGAGCATAGACAGATTAAGCAGAGAAATACTTTATCCACAATAATTAACAAGTTGAAAGAAGTTGTTGAGTCAGTTCAAAATAAAAATGTCATCCAATCTATCCACATAATCTGTGAGCGTTATAAAATTGAGCAATCTCTTGATCTTCAGCAGTTTCTATCATGCTCTTTGCGCTTTGAGGAAAAAGGCGGCCTGAAAGAATTTGTACAGTATTTACACTATTTAGAAGAACATGAATTCTATGACCCTCGTGCGGAAAAGGTAACTCTAATGACTATGCATGCGTCAAAAGGGTTGGAATTTGATACTGTGTGTATTTGTGGTTTTGAAGATGGTGTGATCCCTTCATTGAAACAGGGATCTGATTGTGAAGAGGAAAAGCGATTGCTATATGTGGCTATTACACGAGCAAAAAAGCATTTATACCTTATTTATCCACAAGAAAGACAAAAGGAAAAGAAGATAATATCAAGATTTGAAGACTATTTATCCACATTGAAGTTTGTCGAAACCATAAAAGATGAAGCTATCATAAAAATGAAAAAGAAAATTGAAAAGCTGAATGAGAAAAAAAGTCAAATGACATTGTTTTAAATTGTTACCTTATTCTTACTTCGTTATTCCACTTCTCATATACCTGTAGAGTAAAGTACATATATTGTAAATTTACATTTTTATATGGCAAAAGCAGTAATCGCTATTTTTAAAACACAGGAGGCAGCCGTGACGGCAGTAGATAAATTTAAAGATTTAGGGTATGATCCAAAAGAAATTTCAGTAGTTATGAAAGATATGAAGGCGGCAGGGACAATTGCTCAAGGAACAGGGGAGAATATTGCCACAGGGGCAACTTCAGGAGCTATTACGGGAGGTGCAATTGGGGCTCTGGCAGGGCTACTTATAGGTATAGGTGCAATAGCGATCCCCGGCATTGGCGGACTGCTTATTGGTGGACCGCTTGCAGCCGCACTGGGGCTAACCGGCGCTGCTGCCACAACAGCATCGGGAGCTGTGACCGGTGCATTAGCTGGGGGATTAGTGGGAGCCCTTACAGGTTTAGGAATACCCGCTGAAGAGGCTAAGGTATACGAAGAGGAGATTCGAGGAGG
>CAZMJG010000008.1:0-22864 GCA_964566675.1 uncultured Gammaproteobacteria bacterium | reverse complement strand
GTTTAGGAATACCCGCTGAAGAGGCTAAGGTATACGAAGAGGAGATTCGAGGAGGAGATTCGAGGAGGGGGAGTGCTATTGGTCGTCCCTGCGCGAGAAAATAGAGTTGATGAAGTGCGAACTATTTATGAGGAATGTAACGCACAATCTATACGGCAAATAGATTTGCCAGAAAACACGTAGTTAGAAATAGGTAATGGTTAATAATTATTTAAAAAGATAATATGACATCTATAGACACTATCCGATTGAAAGTAAAACAACTCAAAGATGAAACTGGAAATACACTGTCATTCTCTCCTGATGATACAAGGAAAATAGTTCTGAAGACAACGTATGAAGTACTTGCCGGGTTAGAAGAAGCATTGAGCTCATACAGGAAGGAATGATCTGTGGATAAGTTTGTGGGCAACCTCAAGATGTTTAATGATTTGGATTGTGGCGATGACTCAAGTTGTGCGTAATATGATATTAGCCTTATTGTGTATAACTGTTTGATCATTCAAAACTGTTTTGTGCTGGCGGTATACTTTCAAGTAACTCATCTGAATCTAAAAAAGCCAACTGGTTTTCAATTGAAATTTCTTGGAGGGCGCGTATAGTTACTATACAATCATGGATCGGACTAAATGTTAAGAGATCAGGATGATTTGTTACTATAAATGCAATAGTCTCACGAAGTGCAGATTGTGGATTACGTTTTAGAAACTCATAATATTTACGTCTTATCTCTTGTCCATAATATTCTTCATAGGGTATACCACTTTCTAAGTCAATTTCCTGACCTAAAATAATATTTTGTAGTAATTCTCCCCGTTTGACTAGAAGCGAGTGTTCATATTTTAAAAATTTTTTTCTTTTTTCAGCTATTAAATTTGGGAAAGGCATATTATCTTGCTGTTTTAGTTCATAGAGTCTTTGTGTAAGCTTAAATAATAGATCGGTAATCTGTTGATATTGTGTTTTGACATTATAAGAGGGATGCTCTGGCAGTTTTTGAGAAGTTGTGTACTCTGAGTCGTAGAGGGCGAGGGTTATATATTGACTATAAATTGCCTCTTCTTTATCTGTCCCTTTATCCTTAATAGATATCCCAACAGGATTTCTACTATAAGGGCTCATAAATCTGAACATTTTGTCTCTCGAGTATCCTTGATCATATGCTAGAGTGGCTTCAATAATAATTCTTTGTAAAGTTAACATCTCTCCTTCAAGTTCAGGTATGATGCTTGCTTCAAGATGTGGTATTGTTTGACATAAGGCATTTATCAAATCTTGTGTGATATTATAATCCCCTTGCAGAATCTTATTACGTATGAAGTTCATACCTTTCAGCTCAAATAAACATTTTTTTCTTGCACATAGTTCTAAAAGTGTAGTTTTTAACGGATTTATTTCAAAATAGATTTCACCACCATTTAAATAAGAATTAAGATCAGCGCGTTCTTCTGCATCACCCCAGTGAGTACTGTATGGACTTTTAATCCTCATAGATTGTCCATATAGAATTTGGCTCACAAGGCCAAGATTCCCTGCATAATCCTGTCTTAGTGTACCGGCTAATGCATAATCTTCTGCAACATCATACTGATCTAATAAAGCATAAATATCATCACATGCGAGTACTGATAGTCTTGCAGAAATCGCTGGTGTATTTGTGGGGAAGCTATCTGTCGCCAGCAGCATAGAGTGAAGATTATTTGCAAAATCAATATATCTATGACAGTCATAATTCTCTAACATAACTTCATTAAATTCTCTTATTTCCTGCACATCATATTCAGGATAATTGTTTGAAAGGACAGCTGGTAAAAGATCATGTGATGCTATATTTGCTGCGATACCACTGTTAAATGCTTTCCTCAGTCTGTTCATATGCGCAGTAGAAAACTGAGTGTCTGCGTCCCATAAATGGCATATTATATCTTCCGAATCGGGAACAGATGCACGTGCAAGTTCAATTAGTTTTTTTCTTAATTTGCCAAAATGTATGTTTGGTAAATCAGGGGTGTAGATGCTACGAAATTGCGGACCATCAATAAGCGTCAGAGCTTGAGCCGCAATATTCTCAGGATATTGTGAAATAATACCGATATCACCCCTTTGTATGGCTTGTAACAATTGATACACTTCTTGATTTTGTTCTTTTATTTGTTGAGGTGCCGCCGAATGATGATTTATAAGAGTTAAAAACCCTATTTGACGACTATGCTTATTTCTTTGTAGCCCATTTGCGATCTCTAAAATACGATAATCTGCTCGTAGCGGTAATAAAACCAGATCTGTTAAAGGGCCTTCAAAAGGCTCTATTTCTAATTGTCTTCTCTCGGATTCTTGGGATAACATTTCTGAATTATAGCAAATGTTATAGGCTTATCAAGTGATATTAATATAGATCTTATGTATAACTTTTTTGTTATAATATACTTATGGATTCGGAACTTAAACTACAACTTAAATCAATGAATCTGAAAATAACAGATTCGCGGAGGGCTCTGCTAAAAATATTGTCAGAGACAATAAAACCTTTAGATGTTGAAGATATGAAGATTTTACTTAATAAAGCAGATATTTCTGCTGATCAGGCGACTATCTATAGGATATTAAAAGCATTCTCAGAAAAAAACATAGTTCGCAAGGTATCTCTTTATGAAGGAAAGACACACTATGAACTTACAGACAGGCCTCATCATCACCATATAGTCTGCACATCTTGTGGTACTATACAGGATATAGAAGAGTGTGGTATGGAGAAAATGGAGCGAGAAATAGAGACAAAAACAGGATTTACTGTACAGTCACATTCGTTTGAATTATTTGGCATATGCTCTTCGTGTAAAAAATGAAACAATATTTTGGTCCTCAAACAGAAAGAGCACAACAAAACTTCCCTTTTTCCCTTTCTCCTGTCGCATTAGAGTTGATTTATGCTTTAGCAGAGATCAAAAAAGCAGCTGCATTGTCAAATAAAGATACAGATTCGATATCCCCAAATATTGCAGATACCATCTCAAAGGTCTGTGATGAAATATTAGAAAAAAAGCATGATACTCAGTTTGTTACGTGTTCATTACAAGGGGGTGCTGGCACTTCGATAAATATGAATGTCAATGAAGTTATCGCGGCCAGAGCGACAGAGTTATTAGCAAAAGAATACAAAACTGTCGTAGTTCATCCAAATGATCATGTCAATCTTCATCAATCAACTAATGATGTTAATCCTTCTGCTTTGCGAATGTTGTGTATACGTATGGGGCAGTCATTAGTTGAGTCAGCTGATGCGCTGGTGCACATGTTTGAAGCGAAAGCAAATAAGTATAAAAAAATAAAAAAGTTAGGCAGAACACACATGCAGGATGCGGTCCCCACAACAGTAGGTGAGGAATTTTTCGCATATGCGGCAATTATAGAAAGAGATTACAAACGTATTCTAAGTGCCTTGGAATATATGTATGAATTGAATCTAGGAGGCACCGCCATAGGCAATAAAGTAAATAGTTCAGAAGAATATATTGAGACTTTATATAAATATTTAAGGACTATAACCAAACTTGATCTAAAACCGGCTAAAAATATGATGGCGCTTACAAGTAGTGCGACTGATTTTTGTATGTTAAGCAGTGCGATACATCTTCTGTCTGTAGATCTTTCAAAAATAGCTTCAGATATACGCTTCTTAAGTAGTGGCCCACGAGGAGGGATAGGTGAAATTCATTTGCCAGAATTACAGGCCGGTTCATCTATTATGCCAGGTAAAGTAAATCCTGTGATACCTGAGACGATAAATCAAATATACTATTTTATTTCCGGTAAACATTTGAGCATTACGCAGGCAGCCAGTGCTTCACATCTTGAACTAGCCATTATGTTTCCCGTTTTGGCAGATGCAATTATTTGCGAACTGAAGATTGCTACAGAAGGGATGGCCCTTTTTAAAGATAAATGTATAGAAACTTTGGAAGTTGATGAAAAAAGGTGCGAAGAGTTACTGGAAAAAAGTTCTGCCTATGCGACTTTATTTACAAAAAGATTGGGATATGATACGGTTTCTTCCTTGGTAAAAGAATCAATAGTAACTGGTAAAACATTTCATCAGATAATCATAGAAAAACATCTCCTAACAGAAGAAGAATTTGAGAGTATCCTTCAATAGGTTATATTAAATAGCGAGGTGTCTTTTTATCAAGTAGCTGATGTATTATTTCATCAAATGGCACGGTTGCGACACATACTACTTTATCAGCTCCTCCATAGTACACAAAAAGCGTCTTATCCATCACAATATTTCCGCAAGGAAACACGACATTTGGTACAAGTCCATGACGCTCAAATGGTAATTGAGGCTCCAGTAAAGGATAATCAAGACGAGAAATCACTTTAGAAGGTTTTTCAAGATCAAGGAGCATTGCGCCTACTCTATATTCATGATCAATTTTTCCGACACCATGATACAGCATAAACCAACCATGTTCCGTTTTTATAGGGGGGGCTGCTAGTCCTACTTTTTCGGCTTCCCAATATCTTTCTCGAAGAGGAATATATTCCATACAGCGAAGCCAAGTATTGCCGTCAAATTGTTCAAGAGAATCAACATAATCTATAACGATATCATTATCGATTCGATGAAAAATAACATATTTATCATTTATCTTATCAGGGAAGATACACGCATCTTTATCATCTATCCCGGGTGGTGATATAAGCACGGGTTCTCTCCACAACCAACGTCCTGCATGAAAATCTTCCTTCTTTATAGAAGACATTGCGACTCGAGGAGGATGGACCCCATCGTAGGCTGTATACAAAACATAAATGGTATCGCCAACGACTGTAATACGTGGATCTTCCGCTCCCGATCCGACATTTTGTCTCGCCTTAATTTCAAAATCATTGCGTGGTAAATAGATCGGCATTGTTAATCGTTCGGTAATAGTAAAACCGTCTTTTGACTGTGCATATCCCATTGAAGAAGTCCCATCGTTTGAAATTGCTCGGTACACAATATGAGCGATACCATTATCATAAAACGCCGCCGGATTTAGCACTGCCTCCGATTCCCATGCATGATCGTGTATGGGTTCTAAAATAGGATTATGAGAATATTTCTGAAGTTTTGGTGGAGTAACTCCCGTTAGTCTAACCCGCTTGAGGATATCATCTAAAGGAGCCGAGGCTCGACAGCAACTGGTATCTGCTGCGCCATAATACATATATACGGTATTATCTTCAAGTAAAGCCCCAGATGGAAAAACAATATGAGGCACCATCCCTTCATGTTCATATTTAGCTTGTGGTATAAGCAGAGATTCATGGACACGACCAATTACTTTTCTAGGATCGTTTGAATCAAGGAGAACTGCTTCAATTCGGAAGGTTCTAAATGCTTCATGGAAATAATTATAAATATAGGCATAAATCATCAGCCAACCATGAGAGGTTTTTATTGGCATGGCGCCAACTTCAATTTGGTCACTATTCATTCGTTGAAGGGGGATAAGGTGCTCATCAATATGCATGTACCAATCTCTCCAGTAATTTTCATCCCAGATTTGTTCTAAAGAATCAAACGTTGCATATCCAATTTTGGAAGGAGGGATGTCGGTATGAGCGGTGAGAATTGCTGCATATTTTCCATTTATTTTCTCTGGAAACATAGTCATTGCCTTTGCATTAAAAGGTGTGACTAAATGACGTTCAGTTATTGTTTTTAAATCTTTACTAAGAGCAACTGCAATTTTGATTCCTTGTGGAGTCGGTGGAAATTCAGAGAGAGCTGTATAGAAAATAACATACGTATCATCAATAAAAGTGACTCGTGGATCTTCACAACCAAATTTTTCCCAAGGTTCAACTGGCGTGATAAGAGCAGTACGATCTGTAAAATTGGTGCCATTTTCACTTTTTGCGTATCCGACCGAGGACATCATCAATTTTTTGCCATCAATCATCATTTCTTTGGAAATAGCACGATAAAATAAATGATATAAATTATCAACTTTTACTATAGATCCATTAAAAGAAGCCATAGCTTCCCACAAATGTGTTGGGTCTGGTGACAAAAGAGGGTTATGAGGATCACGTCGAAAGTCGAGCATAATTACATTACTTTATTGATAATAACTGGGTCAAGTTTTGCTATATCAGCATACTTGAGTTCGCGTAAAAATTCATCTAGATTTGCAGTTGCGACACAGACATAAGAATCAGCACCCCCATAATATACATACAGAGTGCCCTCTTTAATAATTGCTCCGCATGGGTAAACCACACCTGATTTAAAACCATCATTTTCATATGCTTCGACTGGTTCAAGGATAGGCGCATTCGAACGATGGAGGACTTTTGAAGGATCATTTAAGTCAAGCAGCATCGCTCCAATTTTATATCTTCCAGAATCTTGATTCCCGACAGATTGATAAATGAGCAACCAGCCGTCTTTAGTTTTGAGCGGAGGAGCACCAGCCCCAATCTTGCGACTGTCCCACATATTGGGTCGAGGGCCAATTTTATGTTCTCCTTTGAGCCAAGACGTACCGTCAAATGCAAGTGTATCGACATAGTCAATAAGAATATTTGGATAGATGCGGTGCATAATCACATATTTCCCATTTATTTTTTCTGGAAAGATAACGGCGCTTTTATCTACTACTCCAGGGGGAGAAATAAGCACGGGCTTTTCCCATAACCATCTTTGATTCAAAAAGTCATTTACAGCAATCGAAGAGAGCGCAACGCGGGGAGGCGAGTATCCATCAAAAGCGACATATGTAAGATAAATACGATCGTCGATTCGTGTTGCTCGAGGATCTTCACATCCACCATATCCACCTCCAGATACATAATAATGCGCTACATTGGTTGGTTTGATAGTACCTTTATATTCAAAATCTTCTTTAGGGATATAAGCCGGCTCATCGTGACGAATATCAAAATTGATACCATCGGAGCTGCTTGCGTATCCGAGAACTGAAACATAATTAAAACCTTGGGCTCGATATAGTAAATGTACTTTACCATCCTCATAAAGTGCTGCCGGGTTAAATGTATTGAAGGCCTCCCAGTGATTGTCTTTATTGGGAGAAAGTATGGGGTTTTCTGGGGCTTTATATAGATCTAACGAAATGTTTTTTGTTTTATATCCACCAAATAAATTGTAGTGTGAATATACGACTGCATAAATACTGTCTCCCTTAATTCCCCAGTACGAAATCACCACACCCTCTCGTTCAATGACTCCAATAGGATAGACATCTTTTCCATTCCAATTTTCTTCCTGCTGCCATACAGGCTTTGCTGATCTCCACAATAATACGTTGGGGTTGTCCTTATCAAACAGGGCAGCGCCTACTGTATATTGTATCTTCCCTTTTACTTTCGTTTTAGCGTGATAAATAAGCAAGATTCCTTTTTCTATGTTCATAACGTGTTCTACTTCAATATCTCCAGAATCAAAATGATCGGAGCGAGGAGGTAATATATTTTCGTTAATAATTTCAAAGGTTTGGAGATCTGTAGAAAGAGCTAGGGAGATATGTTTTTCTCCTACAAATACACAGTGTTTACCCTTATATTTATAGTTAGGAATGCGAATTGCGGCACTTTCTAGGTTTGTGACTTTTAATGAATATTCCAGCTGTAGTGGATCGGTAGTTTGTAGGCTTCGAACGATATATTTCCTACCAACCTTTTTTTTGTAAAACAAATGTATAGAAGATTTGTCTTTGGAAAATTGAAAGTCAGAGCAAGCACTCAGATCTTCACATTGTTTATAGTTTGTGATATTTAAATTCTGACGAAATACACTGAAATCGTATCCGTCAGGGCTGCGTGCTATGTTAAATGTATCATCAGCATTCTGAGAAGATCTAAAATATAAATAGATCTTCTTATGATGAGCATACACGCCTAGGCCATATAAACCACCAGACCGAACGGTCGCTTTTTTCTTTAAAAATGTTAAAAGGTCTTTTAGAGGTCCAACAATAGGCATGCAATAAAAAACTGATGTATATACTTACTCTATAGATAACGTGTAAGTTTTTCAAGGACATTTATATACAGGTTTCTTACATCGTTGACAGTGTTTTTTTAAAGCCATATACTAAATATATGGAGATTTTTACCATTGTGTCTTTAGCCCTTTCAATATATGCGTTAGTTAAAATCGGTAGGATAGAATCTCAGTTGAAGAAAAGTTCACCACTAGCCTCTGATGATTTTTCTGCTGAGCAAAAGAGTGCTGTTGTAGAAACAAAAACCAACATGGATCCCGCTGAAAAATTGACGCACCTAGTAGATGAGCCGGGTACAATTGAAAAATTTATCCGTTGGTATGTAAAAGATTGGCCTTTGAAAACCGGAGCACTTTTTATTTTACTTGGTTTTATTTGGCTGACTACTTATGCGTTTTTGAATAACTGGATTGGTGAAACAGGCAGAATCACCTTTGGCCTTATAGCGGGAGCTCTCATTTTATATGGTGGTGATGTGCGATTGAGGATTGTTAAAAGTCAAGGTATTACTCTAGTCGGGTTGGGCGCTGCCATTATGGTTGTGACGGTATATGCTGCCCAAAATATTTACCACATGTTTCCTTCCCTGATAGCTTTGGCTCTCATCTGTCTGGTTATGGTTCTCACAGCGGCGATAAGTTTAAAACATAAGCAATTATCTCTGGCAATAATGAGTGTGATTATAGCCGGTTTGGCACCAGCTCTTATTGGCTCTACAGAAAAAAACATCTTTGGATTATATAGCTATTTACTTGTAATCACTGTTGGGGTAGTCTGGCTAGCGAGATATAGTAAATGGCGTATTTTATTGCTACTTTCTTTACTAACCGTTACCCTCTATAGCCTAGAGTATTTCTTTTCAAATGCAGCTACACTGTTGTCATATCGAACTCCCCAAGATGTACTTTTGCTCCGATTTTTTGCTTTGACATTTATCGCTATCTTTTTTTTGACTACTCTTGCAAGTATCATTTCCAACAGAAAAGCGACGCTCGTTGATTTGCAAAGCTCTATAGCAGTGGGACTATTTACAATGGCATGGATAAATGGATTAGTTCATGAAGAATACAAAAGTTTGATTATAGTTTCAGCATCTATATTATTTGCAATTGGTTCATATGCCGCATTTGTTTATACAAAACTAAAGGAGCCAGTTTTTTGCTATTCGGCAGTAGCATCTATTATGCTTGCAGTTGCAACTGGATACGCATTTGATGGTCCTGTCCTGGCAATTGCATTTGCTTTGGAAGCATTTATTCTGCCTATTGTAGCAATCGAATTATTTGGTTTGGAGATTGGGAGATATATGTTCTTTTATTATACCTTACCATTTGTTATATCTATTTCTACATTTGATTCATACGCTTGGAATAACGGATTATTACATAAGGATTTTTACTCATTAACCGTGGTAACGCTGTCATTCCTATTATCGGGAGTATATTTTTATTATCGGGAGAAGAACACCCATACGCAGGTACGTACTATTAGCTTATTTATTTTGATTACTGGCTGTGTCTATGGATTAATATGGGTTTGGAAAGTTTTCCATGCAGTATTTACAGCGGAATATTTGGCGCGTATGTTTACGTTACTTGTGTATTCGGCTATAGGATTGCAATCATATGTAAGGGGAGAACGCGATAATCGAAAAATTTTATATCGATTTGGTATGGCCTTGCTGATATTTGTTGTGGTACGACTACTTGTTGTTGAGGTCTGGGATATGCAGCTTTCAATGCGAATCGTAACTTTTTTTGTTATTGGATTATTATTTATTGGCTCGGTACTTATTAAAAAGAAGGATAAACCAGGTACTTTAGAAAAATGAAAAAAAACATTCTATTTATATTTTTAGTAGTTTCCTATTATTGCATTATCAGAACGGTATCTGCAGAGGAGAGTATGTTGTATAAATATCAATTTACCCCGACCCCGACTTTTACACAAGAACAAGTATTCTCTTTATTTAAAACAGTTGCTTTTATTGGAAATTTGAATCTTACTGTCCCAACTATAATAGAAACATCTATTACTAATATAAATGAGCAGTCTATAGCTATTCGCGAAGTGGAAACTAATACTCGACAGCCACTTGCTTTCATAAGTAAAACATCATCTACTCCTTATACCATTACAGTGAAATCGAGTGGCTTTAATACAATGGCACTACATGATGGGAATGAGTCTACATTTCTTGAATTCCCTCTGTTAAATAGTAATGCTATTTCCAATAGCGAAGTTTCCTTGCTTTTTCATTATGTATCTCCCATTGATACGTCTCAATTACAGTTTACACTAGATAAAAATGTGTATTTGCCAGATTCTGTGGAAGTTTTTGTATATAGAAATGGACAGCGTATAACAGTGCTATCAAAACAAAAAATTAGTAGTACCACATTGCAATTTCCTCAATATTCAGCAACAGAGCTTGAAGTGGTCTTCCATTACTCCCAACCTCTTCGTATATCAGAAATTGCCTTTATAGAAACCCAGCCATCTTATACTTCTCGATACTTAAGGTTCTTAGCCAGACCAGGTTATTCGTATCAGATTTATAAAGATGCTGATGGCATGGTGCCATACCAATATCTTCCCGAGGCCGGTAATTTATATGAGGAAAATATTAATATTAAAACATTAGGCAACATTATTTTTAGTACAAATCCTAGTTATATCCCAGCTGATCAAGATAGAGATGGCATTTTTGATTCACAAGATAACTGTATTACGATAGCAAACAAAGACCAATCTGACATCAATAATAATAGTCGTGGTGATGCGTGTGAAGATTTTGATTTGGATGGTGTCATAAATGCAACAGACAATTGTCCAGATAAACCAAATAGCCTGCAGCAAGATAAAGATAGTGATGGAAAAGGAGACCATTGTGATGATGAAGAAAGCAGGTTGGTAGAACAATGGAAATTTTTACCCTGGATAGGTATTGCTGTTGGATTTGGTGTCGTCATATTGCTTTTTAAGCTGACTCTGCACCATGAAGATAAAGAGGATCAGATGGTCGGTACTTCAAATGAATCTAAAAATTTCCAAAAGAAATAAACGAAGACACCACAACCCAAAAGAGCCAATATTATAACTCCACACCATGTCAGGACACGCTGCATCGGCGTTTTAGTCGCACGAAGTTCTATATCAAAACCTTCAGCCCAAAAAAGTATGGCATGAAAAAGATCGAAAAAAAATCGTCTTAAAAAATTCATTACCGTTTGCATATACTTATTCTACTTGAGCGATGACAAAATACATATATGAGCACATTTTTATAAAATATGATGAACTATTCTAAATCAGCAAAGAAAGCGACAATGTCATTATTATATAGACAGCCTATCTCAGAATTTATTCCCCCTTTACATATTTGTCAAAAAAGTCAATAGATCGTTGCATCGCAATATTAAAGGATGATGTAATATCATGATCGTCGCCTTCATACGTATAAAGCTCGGATATTTTATCTTTTTCTTTCAAAAGTGTATTGAGTTTTTCTGAAAATTCGACAGGTACTGAAGTATCATCTGTTCCGTGATGCAGTTGTATAGGACCAGAGACATCAGAAACATAGGCAGTGGATGAAATAGAATTCCAAAAATTTGGATTTTCCGTAGGTGTGCCATACTCTTTTAAAAGATTTTGTCTCCAACCAGGTCGAGCACCTGGAGGACTAGGCATAGGGCTATTTGCGCCTCTTCTCCAGTTATACATAAGATCTGGATAGGAAGCTACAACTCCACCCCAAATTACTCCGGCCTTTATATCTTTATTTACCACCATAGAACGAAGCGTAATATGTCCTCCCATCGAATGCCCCCACATCCCAATACGTTTTGGATCTGTATCTTTATATTGTTTTATACTTGCTACTGCATTGAGAATATCTATTGTATAGTCATTATTCCCATAGCCACCACTAGCTGTTCCTTCAGAATTACCATGTCCTCGATAATCTGAGCGGAATACAATATATCCATTACGAGAGAATCCATCGGTATATGCAATATAACGTTCAGTGGTGCGATATTGAGCTGGGGGAATATATCCATGGTTGAAAATAATTACAGGCCAACCTGTTTTTGGTTTCTCTCCCCTAGGCACAGTAAGAAGCGCATAAATTTTATTTCCTTCAGATATATATGATGCAATGTATCGGGAATAATTTGATCCGGAAGATAAAGTTTCTTCGATAACGATATCACTTCCCAGATACTCTTTCTCACGTAATGATTCTATTGAAAGCGGATGTACCGGTTTTTTTTCACCTTTATCTTCAAGTATGTCTTGTATAGGAGTAGAAGCAAGGTTTGTTTTCTGAGAATAATAATAGTAACCGATTCCGATTATGGCGATAAGTATGATTATAAAAATAATATGATTTTTTTTCATTGGATATCTAATTGTTGTAAAGCATCGTGCGCGGTCTTTAAATTTTTATTGTAATATATAGCCTGTTGTATTTCTTCACGAGCTGCATCTTTTTTCCCTTGTTTCATGTACGCATCTGCCCTAAGAAGATAAAGTTCAGAGAAACCTCTATTTTCATTTGAGAGAATTTCATCCGTAAGAGTAAATACTTTTTCATAGTTACCTGTTTCTACATATGTTGCAATAGGCTCAATTTGATACCAGAGCATACGGCGGGGAAGATTAGATTGTATGAACTCATATATCTGTTGAGCCTCTTGATATTTATTTAAATGGAAAAGTGCTCTACTTTGATTAAAAACCGGATATGGGTTTTGGGGCTCTGCTTTAGCTTCTTCAATGGCTTGTTCGTATGCATTCTTCCATGCTTGACTATTATCTGTATCAGTTCCAAGTAATTGTTCCACCAGTTCTTTTTTTTCAGATGGAACTACAATCATGTATTCATAATTAAAAGGTTGCCAGGTATTTTCAAAAACATCATACTCCTGTTGCAGATTGCCTCCTTCATATGAATCATCCTGGATAATTTCTTGTGTCTCATCATCATAGCCTCGAATTATGCGAAAGTGTCCAATGTCTTCATTGGGATGAAGCCAGGTGCGGACAAGGACAGGTATATTATTACTTATTAATTTTTTTAATAAAATCATTGACCCATGAGGACGATGATATGCGAGCAAATTATATTGTTTTGCTTCTTCCGCAAGCTCTTCCATACTCACGGATTTATCATCATTATCTCCTACAGGATTTTGATAAGGTCTTAGTTTTTGTCCAAGTACCTCTTGTGTTACTGTTACATCTTGATAAGAAAAGAGCATGGAAAGACTTGCCGGGCCACAATTATTAAATGTTTGATTTACCTGACTTTTTTGAGCAATTACATATTTCTTTGGCAGGGGTAGAATAGTCGGGGTTGGTATATTTTCATCTTGAGCTGTTACAATAGGGGTTGCTGTATTGTTTTGTAATACAAAGAAGCATCCTAAAAGGAGAGATAATACACTTAGGGCTATTACTAACAGTTTCATAGGTTGTCATTGTACCATGCGTGATGTAATAACTTTGCAAAAAATTCGGCGATGGGTTTTTATTTCATTTGTTATTGCCTTTTTTCTAATGGCTGGCTTCCTATTATTTAACTTTTACCAAAATAAGGATATCGCTCCAATTAACAAAGTCGAGAAAGAGGAATATTGGATGCTGCTTGAGCGTAAGTCAAATAAGGAATATTTGTATAAAGGTATCCCCGGGAAGAGGGATGAAAGTATACTTATAAAATTTTTTACTGTAAAAACTGGCGTTCCAGGTAAAAAACCGACACCATTGCCTCAACTTGTTGGGCGTGAATATTGGCATATCATAGATAAAATGGATTCTTCCGATAATCCAGAAACAGCCCCTTATTTCCTAGTCCTTGATATCCCGACAGGCGAGAGTGAGCCCTATGGCCCCGAGCCTTATTTCGAATGTGGGGGGCAATGCAATTGGGAATTGCCCGGGTATTTTGGATTACATGGGGTAGCGAGCGATGAATCTAAATTGAGTGCAACAAATCCAGGGAGTTCGGGTTGTGTCCGACATACAGATCAAGACATTACTTATTTATACAATTTGTTTGATCTCCAAAAAGAAAAGATTCGTTATTATGTTGTGGATATGTAATTTCTTCCTTAGAGAGATAAATTTCATTAGAATAGTAGTATGAAGAAAAAAATTGGTCTCATTTCTTGGGTTGACCTTACGGTAGAATCAGCGGAGAATATCAAAGATTTTTATCAAAAAGTAGTAGGCTGGAGCGTTGATCCTGTAGAGATGGGTGGCTATCAAGATTACTGTATGAATCAGAAAAATACCAATTTACCCATGGCGGGGGTATGTCATAAAAAAGGTCCAAATAAAGATTTGCCTTCTCAATGGTTGATATATATTACGGTTGAGAATTTAGATGAGTCTATAGAAAATTGTAAAAAAATGGGCGGTAGTTTAGTTACAAAAATTAAACATACTAACACTGGAAGATATATTGTTATTCAAGATCCAGACGGGGCTGTTTGTGCTTTATTTGAATCAGAAAAGTAATTATTTCGTTTGGTATACTCTTTACACAATGAAAAGATATACGTATCTCATCTGTGCAATTTTGATTTTAGGAATTGTCGCCTTTAAAGTATATCGTGACTACAATCATCGGCCTGCGGAACGGCATATTCATGCAGGATTTATCGTATTTGTTGATGGGAAACAAGTAGATTTTTCAAATATTCGTTATATGAGTCTGAAGCCGTGCGAAGAACATAAAGAAAATGTAACTAAAGAAGAAATTGAACATGAAAAAGCACATCTACATGATAATGTCGGATTTGTGGCACATTCACATAGAGAAGAAGCTCTGTGGCAAGATTTATTTAAAAATATACATTACAGTTTTGATGCCTCAAAAAAATTAGTTGGATATGTGAACGGCAAGCCAGTAGAAAATATTTTTAACTATCCTATCAATCCTTATGACAGTGTAGTCATACTTGTTGGAAATTCAGATCCTAAATTGATTACAAAAGCAATTACTAAACAGCAAATTATAAACGTGGAGAAAACAAGTCAAGACTGCGGCAGTTGATATATATCGATCCTTCAGCCATTCTTCAGCTCTCGGCGTATAATGATGCTATGAGAATCCTTATTGTGGAAGATGAACATAGAATAGCGACATCTATCAAAAAAGGTCTAGAACAAGAACATTTTGCCGTTGATATTACGTTTGATGGCCAATCTGGTTTTGATCTTGCGAGTACTGAAGAATATGATGTGATAATTTTAGATCGGATGTTGCCTGAAATGGATGGTGTAACAGTGTGTCTAGAATTACGCAAGAAAAATATACATACACCCATTCTTATGCTTACCGCTAAAAGTCAGGTTCATGATAAAGTCGAAGGTCTCAATACCGGTGCAGACGATTATCTAACTAAGCCCTTTTCTTTTGAAGAACTAATTGCTCGTATTCGTGCTTTATCTCGGAGACCTAAGCAATCATTACAAACTCTTCTTGTAATAGACGATCTAACACTTGATCCAAAAACATATGAAGTAAGGCGTGGCGGAAAAGATATTAAACTTTCCAATAAAGAGTTTATTTTACTTGAGTATATGATGAGGAACAATGGCCTTATATTGACTAAAGATCAGATTATCTCGCATGTCTGGGATTATGATGCCGATATCTTACCAAATACGGTTGAAGTATATATCCGTAATTTGCGTAGCAAAATAGATATCCCTTTTTTGCAAGGGAAACAACTTATAAAAACTGTGCGAGGTTTTGGATATAAAATTTCAGATAAAAATTAATACAATTATGTTTCAGAAAGCACGAATACGTCTTACTGCTTGGTATCTCATTATGATTATGGCGGTGAGTCTTATGTTTAGTTCTATCATTTATAAGGCGGCTACAGTGGAAATTACTCGTTTTGAGCTCAGGCATCGTATGCGCATGGAACAACGCCTCCAAGATATTCCTCACATACGAATACAAATAGATGATAATCCTACAATCGCTCCGTTTCCACCGCTTCCTCCAACGCCGGATTTGATAGATGAAGTAAAAGGTCGTATTATTTGGCTTCTATTTGTTTTGAATATGGGAATTCTCGTTGTCGCTGGCTTTCTCGGGTATATTCTTGCAGGAAGGACACTAAAGCCCATAAAAGAAATGGTGGATGAGCAAAATAGATTTATTTCGGATGCATCGCATGAGCTTAAAACCCCTCTTACTTCCCTAAAAACTGCTATGGAAGTCCATTTGCGTGAAAAGAACCCCAAGAAAGAAGAAATGAAGGAGTTGCTTACAGAAAGTATCACGGAGGTAGATAGACTGCAATCTTTATCAGAATCACTGCTGACACTTGCACAGTACGGACAACCACAATCACAGATAACTTTTGAAAAAAATGGTATTACTGAGATTATCAAAAAATCGGTACAAAAAGTGCAACCGTTGGCCAAACAAAAACAGATAGAAATAAAAACAGACATAGAGGAAGTAGAACTGCAAGCAGATACAACAAGTCTCACTGATTTATTTGTGATTCTTCTTGATAATGCTGTTAAATATTCAGCTAAAAAAAGTGAGATAGAAGTGCGTTCGAAAAAAACCGATGGACATGTAAAAATATCTGTAATAGATCACGGTGAAGGTATATCGGAGAAGGATTTACCCTATATTTTTGATCGATTTTATCGAGCCGATAGTGCTCGTACAAAGAGAAATGTGGGAGGATATGGATTAGGTCTTTCTATTGCAAAAAAAATTGTAGTTGCGCATAATGGAGCGATATCAGTTATAAGTAAAGAAAAAGAGGGAAGTATATTTGAGATTACATTACCTCTAAAACAAAAAGTATCCCGTAGTGTTTTCAGTTAAATTTCAGGTAATAAATCTATAATAATCTTATGAATCCTTTACACTTCGTTGTGAGACAGCTATCTCGATTTAAAATTTTTTTCTTTCAGGCATCCCTTCTTGTTAAGATAATTATTATTGCAATCTTGGGGGTAGTCGGTTGGTATATTTATTCATATTATTTTGTACAAAAAGCAGACACTGTCCAGTATCAGACAGCTAAAGTAGAGAAAGGTACTCTTACTGTAAGTGTTACTTCTTCAGGGCAAGTTTCGTCTACAAACAATGCCGCAGTTACGACTCAATCTTCAGGAGTGATTACAACTATTTATGCAACAAATGGTGCTTCTGTAAATGCTGGGGATAAAATTGCGGAAATGACGCTTGACCAACAAGGCCAGCAAAAATATATGCAAGCGCTTTCTTCGTATCAAAGTGCTCAAAATAGTTTATCTTCTGCAAAAACAAAACAACTAACCTTACAAGCCGCAATGTTTGATAAATGGGATACATTCAAGGAACTTGCCGAAAGTGGTACGTATCAAAATAGTGATGGGACGCCAAATTATCAGAATAGGGCTTTACCTGAATTTCATATTCCAGAAAAAGAATGGCTTGCAGCAGAAGCTGATTACAAAAATCAAGAGAAAATCATTGCACAATCACAAACGGCACTCAGTTCTTCTTGGTATTCGCTTCAACAATCATCACCGGTAATATATGCACCTATTTCAGGTACTATTACTGGACTATCGCTTCAACAGGGCACGGTGCTCGCATCAAAATCTTCTTCTAGTAGTACAGATACCTCCGTCTCATCGAATCAGGTTGCAAGTATTGTGACAGAAGCTAATCCTAGTGTAACTGTCAATTTGACAGAGATAGATGTGATAAAAGTAACTGTTGGAGATAAGGCGACCATCACTCTTGATGCATTCCCGGATAAAACCTATACAGGGAAAATATTAAGCATTGATACCGTTGGTTCTATAAGTTCTGGGGTTACGCAATATCCAGTTGTTATTGCTCTTGATGTAACCAATCCACATATTCTCCCCAATATGTCAGCTTCGGCTACTATTATTACCGATACAAAGGCGAATATTTTGATGGTACCCGTGAGTGCTGTGACTACAGTCGACGGTATATCTACAGTAAAAGTTATGAAAAATGGTTCACCGGTCGAAACCACGGTGACTACAGGTTTAGCTTCTGATACGTACACGGAAATTACCTCTGGATTATCTGAAGGCGATACCGTGGTGACAAGTGCCGTATCTGCCTCAACTTCGTCTACTACCCAATCATCACCGTTTAGTCCTTTTGGAAATAGATCAGGAGGAGCTGTTCGGGTCACTCGTTAATTACTCACATGCTACAAATATCACATGTCTTAAAGATTTATAAAACAGAAGCAATTGAAACAGAGGCTTTATCTGACGTATCTTTTACTATAAAAAAAGGAGAATTTGTCGCAATCATGGGTCCCTCTGGATCCGGTAAATCTACGTTGATGCATATACTTGGAGCCCTGGATTTGCCAACTTCCGGTGAATATATCCTCGATGGCGAATCGGTATCACAACTTGATGATGATCAACTTGCTGATATACGCAACCGTAAAATTGGGTTTATCTTTCAGGCATTCAATTTATTGCCACGTACAAGCGCCATGAAAAATGTC
The DNA here is from genome assembly GCA_964566675.1 of uncultured Gammaproteobacteria bacterium. Classification (GTDB taxonomy): domain Bacteria; phylum Patescibacteriota; class Microgenomatia; order UBA1406; family GWC2-37-13; genus CAZMJG01. The sequence continues at coordinate 4,317 of CAZMJG010000008.1, read as the reverse complement.
ATGTTACCTATGGTGTATGCAGGTATTCCTAAAGCAGAGCGGCTAGCTCGTGCACAAAAATATCTGGAAATGGTTGGTTTAGGGCATCGCCTGAATCATACGTCAAGTCAGCTCTCTGGAGGTCAGCAACAGCGGGTCGCGATTGCACGAGGACTCGCTATGAATCCTGCAATATTGCTCGCTGATGAACCAACTGGAAATATAGCGTCAGCACAGGCAGAGGAAATTATGGAAATTTTTCGGAAGCTTCATACAGAGGGACACACTATTGTTATGATTACACATGAACCTGATATTGCGGCCCATGCTGAACGTATTATTTTAATTCGTGATGGAAAAATAGTAGAGGATAAAAAAAATATAAATAGAAAAGTAACACAGTAAACATATGGAATTTGCAGAATTACTTCAAGAATCAATAGGGACACTTACCGTAAACAAGCTCCGCACGGGGCTCGCCATACTTGGGATTGTGATTGGTATTGGAAGCGTGATTGCTCTTATCTCACTCGGGCAGGGGAGTCAAAAAGCGATAGAGAGCCAAATACAGTCTTTAGGCTCCAATTTGCTTACAGTATCTCCGGGTGGAGGACAATCTGGAGGGGTAAGAGGTGCTCCCGGGAGCGTGACGACTTTGACTATGGCAGACGCAGACGCAATTAAAAACAATGTCCAGTTTACGACTATAAGTAAAGTTTCTCCGGAGTATTCTGGTCGCACACAAGTAATTGCAGGACGGAATAATACTAATACGTCAATTATTGGAGCATATCCCGAATATGCTGATGTTCATAAAGTAGAAATGGCATCGGGCGTATTTATTAGTAATAGTGATGTCACAGCAATGTCAAAAGTAGCTGTTCTTGGTCCAACAACTGCCGAAGATTTATTTGGTGAAGGAGTAAACCCGATAGGGCAAACAATTCGTATCAAAAACCAAACTCTTCGAGTCATTGGTCTGACAGTTTCAAAAGGAGGCAGTGGTTTCAGTAATCCTGATGATGCGATCTATGTTCCACTTTCTACTGCACAAAAACAATTGTTTGGTGCGAGTCATCTCACGAGCATTGCGATAGAGGCTACCTCTCAAGAGGTTATGACACAGGCACAAAATGATGTAGGTTATTTTCTTTTAGCTCGTCATAAATTTTCAGATCCGACTGAAGCAGATTTTTCAATTTTCTCACAAAATGATATTTTAAATACTGCATCCTCTGTCACGAGCACATTTACTACCCTCCTTGGCGGCATTGCAGCAATTTCTCTTTTAGTGGGTGGCATCGGCATCATGAATATTATGCTTGTCACGGTGACCGAGCGCACTCGTGAGATAGGCCTTCGTAAAGCCTTAGGTGCCAAAAAAAGCGTCATCATTACTCAGTTTTTGATTGAAGCAATCTTGCTCACGATTGTTGGAGGTGTTATAGGAATGCTTCTTGGTATGGCAATCTCGTACCTTGTCTCATCTCTTATGAGTATTCCTTTTACTGTATCTCTTTCTTCTATTGGTTTAGCACTAGGAGTATCGGGGGGAATTGGAATATTATTTGGATGGTATCCTGCAAGACGCGCCGCAAATCTTCAACCAATTGAAGCATTACGTTACGAATAATTATCAATTTATATTTTTGTAGTATGAAATACAACGCAACAAATACAATCATTATTGCGGTGGTTATAGGTGTTCTGGGTTTTTTTGGTGGTATGAAATATCAACAAACTAAAACGCCTGTTTTTAATAGAGGTTTTGGTATGATGCAGGGTGGTGAGCAAAATAGTAATGGTGTGCGTCGACAGTTTGCTGGAGCTTCAGGTGTCCGCATGGGTTTTAGACCGGTATCTGGGGAAATAATAAGTAGTGATGAGGCATCTATAACAGTCAAGCTGGATGATGGAAGCAGTAAAATTGTGATGCTTTCAAATAGTACCGCTATCAATAAAGCAGAGAGTGCGGCACAATCGGAGCTTATGAAAGGAACGAAAGTAATGGTCTTTGGACGTGAAAATACTGATGGTACCGTGGATGCTCAAAATATCCAACTGAATCCAATAAATCCTATGCAACGTTAAGCTTTTTTTCAGGTTTGCCTCGTATAGTATTCGTATTAAGGTTCATTCTTGAAACAAAGAGTGAAATACGAAAGGAGGTGAAAAAAAGATGGATAAAAAATACTATATAGCAGCGGCCGTTCTGGCAATCATTGGAGCAAGTATCATAGGAGCGAGTAATGTATCTGCTCAAAACACAGATGCTCGTCAGAATATGATTAAATCCTTGGCGCAAAAACTCGGCATTGAAGAAAGTAAAGTACAAACAGCAATGGATGCGATCCATACAGAACGTCAAGCAGAGATGCAAAAAAAGATTGAAGCAAATTTGGTACAGGCTGTAAAAGATGGCAAGATAACAGAAGCTCAAAAGCAGTTGATTTTGAAGAAACATGAAGAAATGAGAGCAGAGCATGAGCAGGAACGAATGAACATGCAGAATATGACTCCTGAACAGCGAAGAGCAGAGCGAGAAGAACATCGTGCAGAACTTGAATCATGGGCAAAAGAAAATGGTATCGATATGTCAGTATTCCAGCTCGGTATGGGACCAAAAGGCGGCATGCGCGGTTTTGGACATATGAAATAATCAGAAGGGGCGACGTGTAGACAAAAAAAACAACTCCCGACAGTATACATCGGGAGTTGTTTGTGTTTAGTATTATCCTGTCTTTTTAACTAATTTTTTAATCCAACCAAACCAATCGCGGGGTTCAGCAGGAGTTGTCCTTTTAGCATTTTGTGCGTCGGCCCATGCAGCGCGTGCATTGGGATCAGCTTCCTTTGCAGGGGTAGTATTTGCTATTGCTTCTTCTAATAATTTTTCGGCCGCCAGCTTATCTGCCGGGGGGGCGTTAGGAGGTAAATCTCTTAATAAGTTGCGTGCTCCTGCTTCTTGTTCTTCTGTGATTGGTGCTTTCCTAGATAAGGTTTGCTGCTCTGTAGTCGGTACTTTATCTTGCACAACTAAATCATTAGGGTCTCTATCAATGGGAGGTTTGTACACGTCACCTGGCTTTAATATAAAAGATTCTCCTGGATTAATAACTTGTCCCGATTTATATTCAGGTATTCCTTCTCCTCCTTCGGCCATAATTATAAAATAAATTAGTAACATATTAAGCCTATCAGGCACGTCAAAGATGTGCAAGAGAGAGCGTAGTGATCTTACAAATAACTATAAAGTTATATACTCATCTAATGAGTATGCTTCTTTTTCTTTAGCTTTAAAAGGAGGAGTAAAATGATGCCCAGCAGTATACAAATAATACTTATAAGTATACCCATGGGCATAAAGCTTTGTCTGAGCTCAACATTGATAAGTATATTTTTTTCTTTTTCATCGCCTTCAACCGTGATTTTTTGTTCAGCTTTAAATGCATTGTAGGCAATCTTTAGCGTATGATTCCCACCTTCTACATTTTCAAATCGGACGACACCTTTGTCATCGGTCACTCCAAAACGTGGTTTGGAATGGAGTTCAATACGTGCGTTTTTCACTGGTTGACCCTCATGTTCGACTTTAATTGCAAGTAAATACCCATCGGTTTTTTTCTTGGCGATATCTTTTGGTACATGATCACAGGTATATTGTAGTTTCCATCCAGGATTAATGGTTTGGGCGATGGTTGAGTAGGTAGGCGCATTTTGCTCTAGAAGTGTATGAAATTTATTTCCATCTTTATATACTTTTTCTGCAATACTCCATAATGAATCACCCGATTGAACGGTGTAGGAGCATAGATTCTGTTTGGAATTTTTAGGTGTAGGTTGTTTAGCGGTGGATGTAGGGGAAGGGTTAATGGAGACTTTTGCAATAACTTTTTGTGTAATTTTTGCTATCGGTTTGGCGGGCTTGGATGTGGGCTTTTTTGCGATAGGAGAAATAGCTGTATATGGCGTTGATGCGGCAATAAATTTTGTGCCGCTGTAAGCTGTGCGGATATTGGACCAGTCACCTGGTGTACAGCCATTGTGTCCACGGACTTTGAAATAGTATGTTTTATTGGGTGTCAGTTTCTCAACAGTATAGCTCTGTACACCATCAGACCCTAGAGATACAAGTGCTCCATGTTCCTCAGCAGATGAGTTTTCAGAATAGCTTATATAGTATTGTGTCGTATGCATGATAGGAGTAAAGTACAGTTTGGCTGTTGTCTCTGTTGTATCTATTTGAAATAAATCAGGGATTGATTCAGGCTTTGTATTGCTGCAACTGCCACCATTTGCATTTGAAGAAGAAGTACTCGAGCTTGAAGAATTTAATGG
>CAZMJG010000007.1:0-25078 GCA_964566675.1 uncultured Gammaproteobacteria bacterium | reverse complement strand
ACGTGCCTGAAACTCTCCCATAATCGAATTGGACATGGTCTCACCATAATCTTTTCTTGAGGGCATCCACGTCTCTGTATCATATTTCTTGAGTTGCGGCTCTCCCATATCTCCTGTGCACATGAGGAGCTGACGATAGGGGAGTTTTAAATCCTGAAGTATTTCTTCGGAATTGCGCTGTAATTCCTCATGAAGCTCGCGCGCGGTATCGATGTTATTGGGACCAATGATAACCTGCTCTATTTTCCAGAATTCATGAAGTCGATAGAGACCTCGAGTATCTCGTCCGTAGGCTCCGGCTTCTCGGCGGAAACAAGGTGAAAAACCAACATAGCGGCGGGGTAAATCTTTTTCATTCAATGTCTCACCTGAGTGATATGCGGTGATTGGCACCTCGGCGGTACCTGCCAAATACATATCTTCATCGTTGAGACTATATACATCTTGTTCGCTACCCCACGGAAAATGACCGGTACCAAAAAGAGTAAATTGCTTCACAATTGATGGTGCAATAAAGGGAGTATATCCTTTTTTGACAAGCTTTTGAAGTACATAAAACATGAGTGCTATGTGAAGTACGGCTCCTTCATTTTTGAGGAAATAGCCACGGAACCCCGATACTTTTGAGCCGCGATCTAGATCGAAAATATCTAGCGCAGTACCAAGCTCAATATGATCTTTTATCGGAAAATCAAACTGAGGGATTTCGCCCCATTTTTTGAGCTCCTTATTACCCGATGAATCTGTGCCGATAGGTACCTCATCAAGAGGAACATTGGGGACATAGAGCATGAGAGTATTAAGTTCTTTTTCTGTTTCGGTGAGCTTATCTTCAATTGTTTTTAACTCATCTTTGATAGCTTTGCCACGCTCAATTTGTTCTTTAGTCGGCGGTCGCTGTTTGGCAAGCTCGTTGCGCTCTTCACGGAGTTTTTGAGACAGCTTTATAAATTCTCGTCGGGTTTCATCTAGGGAGAGAAGACGATCTATGTCAACTTTTCGATTTTTGTTTTTTGCGGCTTCTTTTACCTTGGCCGCGTTCTCGCGAATATAGTTGAGATCGAGCATAGTTAAATTGGGAGTTAAGAGTTAAAAGTTAAGAGAGAAGAGAATATTATTAGTAATTTTGCTTTTTTAACTCTTATCTCTTCTCTTTTAAATGTTATTGTAGCAGATATTTCTCGATTTGGGGGATGAGCCTTTTGAGTGCACGGAGACGATGATTGATTGCATCGTGTTCCTCGTGAGTCAGCTCATCATAGAATTTGTTGTATGTTGTGACTTTAAAAAGTGCTCTATATGGATATCCATTAGTATCCATGGTGAGTGGCTCTGTGGTGATAAAACCATCGATCGATTCTTGGTCACAATGAAAGTGGCCTGATGTAGGATCGTAAAGGGCAACACATGTCGCAAGATGTGCTGTACGTTTACCTTCAGGGATATCCTTCATTTTATCGAGGGCATAATGGATAAGCTCGAGGTCTGTTGCGGCATAGCCCGGCCAGCGGCGGGATTTGACACCAGGCTCGCCTCCGAGTGCATCTATCATGAGGCCTCCGTCGTCGGCGAGGGCGGGGAGCCCTGTCTTTTGGGCGTAGTACTGGGCTTTAAGTTTGGCATTTTCTTCAAAGGTAGCGCCTGTTTCTTCGGGTTCTTCGATATGGGGAAAGTCGCGAAGTGAAACGATGGTGACTCCTTTTTCAAGGAGCGGCTGCAGCCCAAAAGTGATTTCGGTTTGCTTGGCTTTGTTTGTCGTAGCAAGGAGTAATTTGTTCATAAAATTTATTGTCATTCCGGGCTTGACTCTGGATCCCCGATCGTCGTCGGGGATGACATTAGGTAACAACTGATAATTCCCAAGGCTCAAAGCCTACCTCGAGTAATTTTTGTTTGGCTGCTTCTTTGGAGCCGAACATCTTTGTAAATCCGTCGGCTGTCTCTCGAATATCGTAGGGGAAAATGATCCATGAATCTATACTTTGTGTCCAGAAGTCGGGTTTGAAGGTGGTATGGGGTTTTATATAAGGTGACAACGTGTAAACTTTTTTGACACTTTTCTTTTTTAGATAATCGACAGCGATATGAAATGTCTCTCCGGTGTCTGATACTTCATCAATAAGAAGGACTGTTTTTCCTGTAAAATCACGATCTGATTTTTCTATGAGTATGGGTTTATCTAGTTTTTTAAGGTCATGGTATGAAGAAATAGTTATATGAGAAATAGGGAGGGTCTCCAGTAAGTCTGAAATGATACGGGAGACTACGGTCCCTCCGCGGGAGATAGAGACGATGCAATCAAACTGAATATCTTTGATTTTGGGAAACAGGCAAAGACAATCTTTTTCAAGCTGGGTCCAGGAGATTTTGTGAAAAGATATATCGGGCATATATTAAAACAATACTTATTATATATTCAAAAGGTCCTACTGGCCGCTTGGTGGATCAAGTACATTTTACTATACTTTGACATAACTAATGAGTGCTTCCTCTGAAATTAACCCCTCACGTCCGGAAATCATAAATCCACCTGATGATTGTGCTGTCATGGGCATTTATACGCCTCATCGTAATGCCTTTGAACAAGGGTTTACCATCCTGACCAATGGGGTAAATCGTGGAACCGATAGTAATGGCCTTACGACGCTTGAGGCAGATGGCAGTCTATATACGCAAAAACAACTAGGGAAACCCTGCAGGGATGGATATGAAGCACGCCCGGCAACCATGGCAAACGGTCATAATCGCTATACCACAACGCAGGAAACGAACACTCAAAATGCGCAACCAGTATATGCTGTGGATGAAACAGGAGAATGGCAGGCGTCGCTTGCACATAATGGAAATCTGGAGAGAGAACAGATTGCAGCAAGGCTTAAAAAATTCCCTGAGGGCACCAGTGATAGCGCGTATATGGCTCAACTTATCGTAGAATCTCCAGGTGCTACATGGATCGAAAAAATCCGAAACGCATTTCCCTATTTAAATGGATCGTTTTGTGGTGTCTTACTAACTCCCGAGGGACTGTATGGATTTTGTGACTTACGAAAAAATCGACCTCTTTGGCTTTCAGTGCACGCGAATGGAAGTGTGGTTATAACATCAGAGACATATCCGGTAGATCAACTTCCTCAAGGAGAGGAATACACCCACACACCAGTAGACATAGGCGAAGTGGTGCATGTTTGTATGGATGGTGAAATCGAGAGAACTGCATTGTTTGAAGAAGAAGAACGTACCACGAGAGACAAAGCCTTTTGTTTAGAAGAAATCGTCTATTTGGAGCGTGGGGAGTCGCTTGCGGAAATGGGGGAGGAAATAGTCCCTATAGATATGTTACGAAAACGTGCAGGAAAACAAATGGCACGAGAAGAACATATGCTAAATTTTACAAACGGTGAGCAGATAGGTGTTTCTGCAATCCCACGAGGAGGGACTTCGTATACTGATGGTTATAGCGAAGAGTCGGGAGTAGATCGATTTGCACTTTTGGTGAAGATACTGGATGAACGCTCTTTTATCAGTAATGGCGATCAGCAGGGTGTAGCTAAGAAAAAACTAGCGGTAGATATGCAAGAGCTAGAAAGATTCGCGTTGGCCGGAAAAAAAGATCTTATTCTGATTGATGATTCGCTTATTCGCGGCAATATGATTGAGCCCACACTCGCAATGCTCAAACAGGCATTTATCGATGTTGGCTATGAGGTGCCCAATATTCATATTCGTATTTGTAGCCCTGAAGTTTTTCAACCGTGTGGTCTGGGCCTTGCTATACATAGCAAAGATGAACTTTTTTATAATAGGATAGAAGACGCCTGTGAGGCGCTTGGTATAGCATCTATACAACATCTGAGTACAGAGGAAATACTCGAAGCGTTTACAGGACAGGACGCGACGGAGGTACTAAGCTCTTTAGGCCCTGCATATATAGGTCTTGGATATTGTCTAAACTGTATGCGTAAAGAGGGTTTTATCCATCCTATAGAGTGGTATAACACTGATGATGAGCTTAGCTAGTCTCGCTAGACTACTTCTCTTTTTGGTCGATCATAATCCATGGCCCAGACGGTATGTTCTACAAATTCTCTCATGGTACCTGCGTTTGCGTAGGACATTGCGCTTCGTACACCATGTTTTACTTTATTGAGTGTGGGTTCAATAGGACCTCTGTGTTCTATCTGTTTTACTCTCCCTTCAGAATTTCGCCATTCAGTGGCTTCAGTACCCCTTTCAGTCATTGCGTGCGCGGAGGCTTCACCATATAGAATCAGATTGCCGTCTTCATCATATATTTTATTTGATTCATCAAAACCAGCAAAAAGAGATCCGGCCATGACATAATCCGCACCTGCGGCAAATGCTTTGGCAATGTCTCCATAATTCTTCACGCCGCCATCTGCGATTATTTTTAGATAACCATCAGGTAGATGAGGAGACGGAATACCACGCATATCAAATATGGCTGATATTTCTCCCGTAGTGCCTACTCCGGTCGTTATTTTAGTCTCACACATGTCGCCAGGACCCACAAGTCCTCGGGCAATGTTTATTGTCCCTTCTCTGACATAAGATAAGGCTTGTTGATAGGTGGTGATATTCCCGGCAATCACACTTTCAAAGCCAATTTTTTTCAAAGCTTCTGCTTTAGGAAATACTGATTGCATACCTCCATGCGCGGTGTCTATCAGTATGACACGACCTCCCGCATCAAAGATTTTTTTGGCATCCACGACAGGATCATTGAGCCGGGTAGTATAAATGCAGGGTAAGTTTTGTCGTGTAAATTGGTCGGCTATCTGGCATACCGTATCTATCGGAAAAGGATAGAGCGCTCCAATCATACCATTTTCAGCCATCGCACGGGCCAAATCTACACCAGTAACACCTTTCATGGGTGCCGAAATGATACCGTACTGTAACTGATATGGTCCAAGATTTACGCTTGGGTTTACTTCTTTACGTGAGTTAAATCGAGTTTCTGCCCGTGGCTGGATTTGGGTATTGTGATACCCAATTGCCATAGCATTCACGCCACTGACATCGGGCCACTGTTCGTACTGGCCACGGCCTTTGTTAAAGACAGGAGAAGGATAGGGAATGAATTGTTCGGACATATAAAAGTAAATGAACGTTTAAATACCACATTATAATGTCAAAAAAGGAGAGTCTTTGAAGGCTACACGTATAAAGTATGTATTATTCCCACTCAATAGTTCCTGGAGGCTTATTCGTGATATCAAACACAACCCTGTTTACTTGTGGTACCTCGGTGACGATACGTACACTCATTTTATTCAATAGATCGTGTGGCAAAGGTGCGAAGTTACCCGACATGACATCGGTGGACTCAACTGCTCGAATGGCAATAGTCTCACCATATGCTCGCATATCGCCCCTTACGCCAGTTGTTTTGATGCCAGCAAAAATAGCAAAAGCCTGCCATAGCTTAGAATCCCACCCTGATTGATGTATCTCATCTTGTACAATTCGATCGGCTTTTCTGAGGATTTCAAGTTTATCTTTGGTAACATCGCCCACGATGCGGATAGCAAGGCCAGGACCAGGAAAAGGCTGACGGTGCGTAATAGTTTCAGGAAGCTCGAGAATCTTGCCAATGGCGCGTACTTCATCTTTGTAAAAGTTGCGCAGAGGCTCCAAAAGCATAAGTTTCATATTCTCTGGAAGGCCGCCCACATTGTGATGACTTTTGATATTGTGACTATGTTTGGTGCCAGCACTTTCGATGACATCAGGGTAAATAGTGCCTTGCACGAGGAAGGTAGCTCCTCGTTTTTGAGCTTCGGCATCGAGTACGTCTATAAAGGTTTTCCCGATGATTTTGCGCTTTGTTTCGGGGTCGGTGACGCCTTTTAAATTATCAAGAAATTGATCTTCGGCATGGGCGATCGTGACATGCATTTGGTAATTATCGGCAAATACGCGCTTGAGCTCATCGGTTTCACCTTCACGCATAAGCCCAGAATCGATATATACTGGGGTAAATTGATCACCAATAGCTTTGTGTACGAGAAGACAGGCGATAGAAGAATCGACACCGCCAGACATAGCTCCAATGACTACTGCGTCTTTGACTGAGTCACGAATATCTTCAATAAGTTTATCTACAAATTCTTTTGTGATTGGCTGATCTTTTGGCTCAAGTCCACAAATGCTCGCAAAATTGCGAAGGATCTGAAGACCAAAGGGCGTATGCACAACCTCAGGGTGAAATTGAATACCATACATTTTGCGAGATTCATCGGCAATAACTGCATGCGGTATGGTTTCTGTGACAGCAATGGTCTCAAAGCCTGAAGGTGGTTTGACTACCTGATCTCCATGTGACATCCAGACGGGCATAGTAGTGGGTAGCTGGTAGCTGGTCGCTTGTAGGTCGGGGAGGTCGAGGAGTTTGCATTTTTTATTGATCGTAAGCGTAGCGGGGCCGTATTCTTTGATTTCACCAGGCTTGACTTCACCGTCTGTAAGATGCGCCATCAGTTGCTCACCATAACATATGCCAAGCAAAGGTTTATTGAGTTCAAACACTTTTTTATCTATATGGGGAGCACCATCTTCATATACGCTGGCAGGCCCCCCTGACAAGATAATGCCGTCATATTCTAAATCTTTTGTTTCCTCAAAAAATGCTTCTGGTTCAACGATTTTTGTTTCAATAGAAACTTCACGAAGTCTACGTGATATAAGATGGGTTGTTTGTGAGCCAAAATCGACGATTATTATCATATATTTAATTACGAATTGTCAATTACGAATTACGAATGAGATAAATTATTTTTTGTTGTTTTCTGAATAGCTCCAATAAGTTTTAGTATTTCTTCTAAGAGAAGAAGAATATTATTAAATTGTAAATCATTAATATAATCAGATTCTTTTAGTAGCCGAATCCAATACCTTGTTTCCCTACTTTCTTTATATGCTATAGTTATTTTTGATAAAAAATCTTTTTTAGAATGACTGCCAATCGCTTCTTCAATATTCGCACCTATCGATGTTCCACTTCTTAATAACTGTTTCGAAAGTATATATTCTTTTTTTTCAGAAATTAAGAATTTATACAAAACAATAATTTCTAAAGCAAACTCATAACTTTTTTTCTGTACAATATTTTCTTTCATTTATTAACTAATTCGTAATTGTACATTCGTCATTCGTAATTAACCTGAGTAGTTTTCGCCAGGGTTGGTGACCAAGATGTCATGGGGATGACTCTCGGTGAGTGATGCCTGGGTAATTTGTATAAATTTGCCTATTTTCCATAGTTCTTCGATATCCTTTGCACCGACATAGTAAAGTCCTGATCGTATGCCTCCAAGTGCCTGATCTACTACATTTTCGACAGTACCATTGACTGGTACGAGACCCTCGACACCTTCGGCAACAAGTACCCGCTCTTTATAGCTTTTACCATGAAATTCTTCTTCTGACTTTATTTTAGTACCCTTTTGCATCGCTCCAATAGAACCCATGCCGCGATAGGATTTGAACGTATATGTCTGTTTGTTTTTCTTTAAAATACTTTTGAAACGGGAAGGGACTTGGTCAGGAGGAAGCTCGACTTTATCACCGGGGGATTCGATACAAGAAGCAAAGAAACTACCCATCATCACAGTAGATGCGCCAGCGGCAAAGGCTTTTACCATATCGCCAGAGTATTTGATGCCGCCATCTGCTATGACGGGCACCCCTGATTCGCGACCGGCACGACTTGTTTCAAGAATTGCTGTGACTTGGGGCACACCCATACCTGATATGATACGAGTGGTACATATAGCGCCTGGCCCCATGCCAACACGTAGGCCATCGGCTCCAGCTTCAATGAGTGCCTTGGCTCCTTCATAGGTGGCGATATTGCCGGCAATAATTTCAATCTCCGGGTATTTCTGTTTTAAGGTTTTGATTGTATCCACAATATAATCTGCATATCCATGAGCTGAGTCTACGACAATGACATCTACGCCTGCTTTGACCAGAGCTTCGGCTCGATCGAGGGACCCAGCACTTGCTCCAATAGCCGCACCTACATACATTGGTACAGACGAGGCATGCTTTGTCTCTACGACTTTTGCAACCTGATCGGCTTGTTCTGATATAGTCAAATTACGGTGAATAATACCAATGCCTCCTGCTTTAGCTAGAGCTATGGCCATCTCACTTTCGGTGACTGTATCCATGGGTGCTGATACAAGAGGTGTTTGTAGCGTGATTTTTTTAGTAAGTTTGGAAGAAAGTTGTATATCTTGGCGCTTGAAATCGCTGTAGCCCGGAATGAGGAGAACATCATCGAAGGTGATACCGTCTGAAATTATTTTATTAGGATAGGGATTATTGAATGTCATAGATAAATGAGTTATTCAGCCATCCAGCAATTCAGTAGACAGCTTTAAACTGAGGAGCTGAAATGCTGATTGTCTGAGCAGCTAATTTATTTTATAAATGTTGCTTTTCGCGATAAATGGATCGATTTTTTGATTTCATCAAGAGTCATGATACCTTCATCATACAACTTTTTTAGCTCATCTTTGGCAGTGACGGAGATGAGCTCGGGGCCATCGGAATTGATGGTAAACAGTACATTATTATCTATAAGGGTGCGTATGATTGTGCGCATCTGGGACCAATCTTTTATGGCCTGCGTACGAATATTGGAGGTTGGACAGACTTCAAGAACTATTTTTCTTTTTGCAAGCTCTTGCATGAGAAATTTATCTTCAATACAACGTATACCATGTCCGATACGATCAGGCTCAAGTTTTTCAATAACTTCCCAAATTTCGTTGGGTGGAGTGACTTCGCCTGTATGGATGGTTATTTTTAATCCTGCTTTTCTTGCTATGGCTACGGCATCAACCAAATCTGCAATTTGAAACTTATCATCAAGAGGCCCGGCTAGGTCTATGCCAATAACACCTTCTTTTTTAAATTTAGCTGCTTTTTCAGCAATAATGGTATTTTTTTCTTTGCTAAAACGGCGATCCATCATGAGGATGATGCCAGCTTTTACCGGGTACTCAAGCATAGCTCGCTTTATACCAACAAGGGCGCTAAAGATGATTTTATCTAAATCTTGGGCTCCTTCTTTATTACGAAGCATTGGGTTGAAACGCAGCTCAAGTGTGGTGATATCGGCTTTTCGGTAATAGAGACTTACGGCGTCGTGGGTGACTTTTTCGAGTGCAAAGGTGGAGGATTGTACAAGCTCGGTAAAGTGAAAAAAACCAAGATATTTTTCGTAGGTTGTATTTTCTTTGATGGTGACGGAATCGATGAATTTCCAGTAATCTTTTTCTTCAAGACGTATGCCTTGCTCGTGTGCAAGTTCCCAAAGATTGTGAGGCGGTGTAGCAGAACCCAAGTGAAGGTGAAGATCAACAAGGTTTGTGAGAATTGTATCTATCTCCATATTCTATTATAAACAATTATCCCCAGATTTCAAGACTGAGACAGTGTATGCTGCCTCCACCTTTTATATACTCTGTCATGGGAACAGGGTGTATTATGAAGCCCAAATGACGAAGAACATTTTTGAGAAAATGGGATACGCCTTCTGAGATAACAATATTTTTACCAATGGGTACGAAATTACAGGCAATTTGTGCATTATCTTCGCCAGCTGTGGAAATGATGGTCTTAAAATGTTTTTGTATAGTACGAAGTCCTTCGGGAGTAAATGCGCCACCATGTACAAGTGCGATATCTTCGGAAAGTGGGCTAAAACAGGTATCGAGATGATAAAAGTAGGGGTCGGGGAGCTCGATGGGAATGATTTTTGTTTTGAGTACTTTTTCTATGTGAGGGATGGTTTCTAGTGATGACCTTTTACCCCAGCCGTAAAAATATTTATCGCCGATCTTGAGGAAATCGCCCCCTTCAAACCACATCTTTTCTGGAAGAGTATGGATCGTATAGCCTTGAGCCTTGAAATATGCCTCGGCTATATCGGCTTCACGGCGACGTTCTTTATATTTGAAATTGGCTTTTATGAAACTTTTGCCTTCGGCGTGGCCGACATCGGTGGCAAATACTTGATCGGGGAGCTCGGGGTCGGGTGTGAGCTCGCTAAAGGGCATAGTGAGACTGGTGTATACGGCTTTGAGGGTATTGTGTTCTTCGTAGGCTTTTTCTTTGTTTACTTTGACAGATGTATCCATCCACGGATTGATTTCATATTTGATATCGAAATATTCGGGTGGGCAGAGGAGTATGCGTTGGATGGTGGTAGCCATATTGATTTTATAACTATAAAAGGAAATTATATAAAAATCAATCCTGAAATGCGTGTAGAAATATCATTTTTTAAAGAATAGAGAAGATTGCGACACAATGTCATCCGTTGTCATCCCGGACGCCGACCGACTTTTTTCATTATGGTATCAATAGGTCGCTAGTCGGCGCAAAAAGGTATTGAGCGAAGATTTGAAAATCTTATTTGTAACATAGCTCGATATCATTTTTCCGAAATATTGCTCGCACTCATTGCCTATAAAAAAGTAATGGCTATTCCTATTTGCTCGCTGCGTGAAAGCTCTTCCGTGGAGCTCTTTTCAGTTGTACAGTTTTTCTGGGTCGAGCTTTCAAGCTATTTCTGAAAAAGATATCTTCGCATCATGTTTCAAAATATTAATTATAAGTCTTCTCAAGCGACCACAAAAAGGCATTTTCGCTCGACTTAATTATTTCCTAAACGAAATATGAAATTGAGCGCACCTAGTTCGCTGGGGATAAATGAAAAAGAGAGCCTAGTTTACCTCCGGCATGGCTGCAAATACGCCGATGAGGTTTTCGATATGTTCTTTGAGTTCGATACCGAGACCGGCGACTCCCATCTGTATCTCTTCACGATCTATTTTGGCGGCAAATTTTTTATCTTTATATTTTTTGGCTGCGGATGATGCTTCCATGCCTTTGAACTTTTCAGGTCTCATAAGAGAATAGGCATAGAGAAGGCCTGAGAGCTCGTCGCAGGCTATGAGGGCATAGTCAAATTTATTGTCAGGTGGGGTGGTGGTGCGGCCGGTGGTGTAGGCGTGTGCGGCAACTGCATGTATAAACTCCTGTGGGTAGCCCCAATGGAGAAACCAGTCGAGTGACTTGTTGGGGTGTTCGTCTGGGAACTCGTGATAATCGATATCATGAAGAAGTCCAGCTATATACCACATATCTTCAGGTTCTCCAAAACGCTTGGCATAAAATTCCATGGCGGCAGCTACCATCTTGGCATGGAGAATCTGATAGGGTTCTTTGACATGCTCTTCTAGGAGTTCTAATGCTTTTTCACGAGTTGGAAGTGGGGACATATGTTAATTACTAATTACTAATGACGAATTATTACCACCTCCCCTTACAGGGACTCCTCCTTATAAAGGAGGAGAGTATTTCAGGTTGAGGAGACGATGCCTGCGATTTCAACAGTGCCGCCGCAGTATTTTGTAATAATATCGAGAGTTTCTTTTAATGTATGCTCTACCTGCTTGCGTGAGATATCATAGACGCCATCGATATTAATCATAAGATTCTTTGTTTCAAGGGTGACTGCAGTGCGTTGGGAATCACGATAATTAAAATCTATATTGTAGCCGCCTTTTTGATCAAAGTAGGCAATCTCGGTGGGCATATAGACTGTGGGTTCGGCATCTCCAAGCAAATGTATAGTTTCTCCTTCTTTTGCTAAACGGAGTACGGTTGGAAATTCAATGGTATCCAAGTCAAAGGCACCTGATGAAATACCATGTTTCATGACTACAAGATTGTAGGCATCGACACAGGTATTTACTGTATAGAGCCCTTTGCCCTTGATGACACGACGCAGTAATGCTTCTGGTGAAGGCCTGCGGGAATGCCAATCTACTTTCATTTCTTTGTACATTTTTCGATAGCTTTGGATTGATGGCATGGCATTGATATCATCGGTGGTCATCTTTTGTACTCGTTCAATAAGTGCGGCTTTTTCTTCTTCGAGCTCTGGTAAGGATTTTTGTATCTGGACTCCCTTAATGATGGCAAAACCAATATTTATCGTTGGCCATTGTTTGGCAGCGTCGCTGCCAATAGAGAATAATTCAGGCTTTTTGAGATCTTCAAAGAGACTTTTTTCTTCAAAAGATATTTGACCTGCATATATTTTTTTAGTTATATCGTCATATTCAGTCCTCATCTGGGGAAAGAAGGTACCTTCGCGGGCGGTGACATTTTCGAGGAACCAGAAGACGCGCTCGCTCATACCAAAACCACTGGTAGGTGGCATGCCAAACTCGAGCATTTCTACATAATCTATATCAAGCATTTGGGCTTCGGTATCGCCTGTATCGCGCATTTTTTGCTGATCGAGAAAGCGATCGAGCTGGTCGAGTGGATCATTTATCTCGGTATAACCATTGCCAAGCTCACTGCCGGCAATAAGAATATGGAATCGCTCGGTAAGACGCTCGTCATCGGGTTTGGATTTGGCAAGCGGGGACATAAACTTGGGCTCGTTTATGAGAAACGCTGGCCCTGAGATTTCTTTGCGGATGAGTTTCCAGAGGTTATCTATGAGGCGGTTGCGATTTACGGCCCCGGTCAGCTCAAGATTGTGTTTTTTGAGCGCTTGCATCATCTTTTCATCGGGATCTTCAAAAATATCTATGTCATAGCGTTCTTTGATGATATCGGGGTAGCTGATCTCTTTCCATTCATCGGCAAGGTCAAAACTATGTCCACGGGTCGTAAATGTAGTCTTGCCATAGACTTCTTGGGCTATGGTGCGGAAGAGATCGGTGACGAGTTTCATATTGTCACGGTAATTGGCGTAGGCCCAGTACCACTCGATCTGGTAAAACTCCTGAAGATGCTCATCACTGAGACCTTCGTTGCGGAAATTGGGACCAAGGGTAAAAATCTTTTCAAAACCCGCTCCAATAAGTCTTTTTTGATAGAGTTCTGTGGAAATACGAAGGAAAAAATCCTGGTCTAGCGCATTGTGATGGGTGGTAAAGGGTGTAGCATCGGCCCCACCAGTGACATGTTCTAGTACTGGAGTCTCGACTTCTATAAAGCCATTTTTTTTCATAACCATGCGATTTACTTCCCAGAATTTGGCTTTGCGCTGAAAGAGTGCTTTACGCTGCGCATTTACGGTGAGATCGAGATAGCGCCTACGGAATTGCTGCTCCTTGTCATCCATTTTCACTGGAAGAGGTCGCAGACTTTTTGAGAGAAGTTTGAAGTGGAGGACAAACAGCGTGATTTCACCTTGAGCGGTTTGGCCGACGGTGCCTTCGACTTGTATAAAATCTCCAATATCGATATATTTGATTTCATCCCATCCTAGGTAGGACTGAGCTAAATCAGCTTGCAGAACATCTTTTTTTATGGCGATTTGTATAGTACCACTTTCATCTTGGAGATCGCCGAAAATGAGCTTACCATGCTCGCGCTTGCCCATGAGTCGCCCTGCAAGAGTGAGTGTCTTGCCATCATAGTCGGAAAAATTTGTTTTTACTTCTTCATTGGCTTTGTCTTTTTGAGACCTGGCAGGGTAGGGATTTATACCGAGTTCACGCAGTTTTTGCATGTGCTCAATGCGCTGTTTTCTCTGTCCGATAAGATCGCTGGAGATAGTCATAGTTGTGGGTTATCAGTTGTTGGTTATAAGTATAAAAGGGAAACGCGTAACATACAACTTATAACTTCCAACTTCCTATTTTTTAATCTTGATGATTTTGTATTTGAGTTTGCCTGCTGGGACTTGGACTTCGACACTGTCGCCTTCTTTTTTCCCCAGGAGTGCTTTACCGATAGGAGAGGTAGCTGAAAGCTTTTTGAGCATAGGATCGGCCTCAAACTCGCCTACAATGGAGTAGGTTTCTTCTTTACCATCTTTTTCGACAGTGACTTCGACGCCAATAGATATACCATCTTGTGCTTTGACATCGATGATGACTGCATTCTTGATAAGCTCTTCGATCTCTTGTACACGGCCTTCTACAAATGATAGATCTTCCTTGGCAGCTGTGTATTCGCTATTTTCTGAAAGGTCGCCCATAGCACGAGCTCTACCGAGTCGGCTGACAGCCGCTGGTCTGCGTACTTTTTGTAGATCATCGAGCTCTGCCTGTAATTGTTTGAAACCGTCTTTGGTGAATTGTATTTTGTTCATAAAAAAATGCATCCCTTGTAAATGACGTCATACAACATTTGAGGTTGCTGCATCAAGGGATGAATGTTAGAATAATACTAAAGAATTAATGCATTGTCAAATTGGTATACGGCTGTATAAGTGTATTTAATAAGTATAAATATGCTCACATAGCAACCCAATTGTGCTTTTTAACTTTTAGCTTGTAACTTTTAACTAGAATGAAAGAAATAATGGCCCTATCGTCTAACGGTTAGGACGGCAGGTTCTCATCCTGTAAATCGGGGTTCGATTCCCCGTAGGGTCACCTAATGCAAAATCAAGCCGATCGGCATCACGAACAGCTTGAAATATCGGGCTAATTTGATGGTTCAACCTACCAGAATTGTCCCAAGTCAATCCTGAGGGGAAGATTGAACCGAGAAGCACTTTGATCTGGTCGATATCAGAACTGCTATACAATCCTGCAAGATCGGTGAGATTTTCTTTCATAAAGGTGATTATTTTATCTATATCATAATTTTCAAGCAGAGTATCATTTTTTGCCAGGTAAGCGGTCGTTAGTTTCTCTTCAATGATGGCGTTCTGCTCTTTAAATATTTCATCAGAGTAAATCCCTCGCAGGTTTTTCTCTATCAAAGACTGTCTAAGCTCCGTAAGTCTTTTTATTTCTGCATCCGCCTCGCTCTGGGTATTTTTTTGTTGCGTCATACGTTTTGAATAACTTTTATAGAGGTAATGAGTAAATAGCTCCATGCACTCATCTGTAGGTGTTATGCTTCGCAATATTTGCAGAATTTTTTCATCCATCACATCTACCCGTACCGATTGACCGGTGCATCTTTTTGAACAGCGATAGTAGGCGTACTTCGCACTCCTTCCCTTGCTCCAGCCTCCTGTTAATCCCACATTACATTGAGCACATTTAACTATCCTTCTTAAGGGCATTGTTGGATTATTCCGAAAGTGCTTTGCGATTTTCCCGAAATTAACATTCCTTCCATCCAGAATTGACTGAACTTTATAGAAAGTCTGCTCCGTCACCATGGGAGCATGTTGACCCTTTACACTTTCAGGATATCGGTCTGAGGTAATTATTCCCATATAGAATTTCTTTCTAAAGATACGATCCAGTGTATTTGGTGTAAATAAATATGATTTTTTACCGATTTTGCTGCGAAGTCCCCAATTATTCATAATCTTAGCCATTTCAATCAGGCTTTTAGTACCTGTAGCCATAAGTTCCCATGCATCTTTCACCCTGTCAAAGCTTTCTGGATCTTTGATGACTACACCGGCTTTCATAAGATACCCGGCAGGCGGCCGGCCATTAAACTGTCCGGATAAAAAGCGCGCTCTCATGCCATTTCTGGTTCGTTCACTGCGCACATCGTTATCAAGTTGAGCGAAACCTGCGAGCATTGTTTCAACAAGCTTTTCTGTAGGACTATCTCCTGTGGGTTCGGTCGCAGATATGAGTGTAATATCATATTCTGATAATTTTTTCCGTATAGCGAGATAATCAGCAGTTTGTCGAGAAATACGATCAAGACGATAGATAAACACGGCAGCGACATTCCTTTTATTTCTTCGGCAATACTCAAGCATCTGAAGAAGTGTAGGCCGACCAGCAATAGTCTTTGCAGATCTGCCTTCCTCGCGAAATATTTCAACTATGGTATATCCGCGCCTACTGGCTTCACGTCTGCATATATCTTCCTGTGTGTCTAGTGAGTAATTATCAACCTGTTCTTCTGTAGAAACCCGTAAATAAAGTAGTGCATTCATGGTATCTGTTGGGTTGTTTGATTTTGATATATCTGTCATACTTTTTTTAAACTCAATAATTCCTGAAGTGTTTGACCTTTGTATAATTTCCTCTCGAATTGGTTCAGAATTGAATCAATGAGATACTGAACTTTTGCGATGAGATCCTTAATTTCCTCATATGACATCGCAGATCCCTTTTCTCCCAGAATTTTTTTAACAGTAAGTATTTCCTTGTCTTCAGCCCTGTTTTCCGGATATAAAGTAGTGAGTAGGCTATTTAGTGACGGCAATTCTTTTATTCGATTGTCATTCTTAATCAGTGGTACAATTTCATTAGTTATCATGGTAAGGCTATATTAATCTATCTCTTATAGAGATAGTATATATCTCTGAGAGAGATATGTCAATGATAATTTAGAGTCCTATAGTATTATTGATAGAGTATGATATACTATATTCAAGTATGAGTAGTTTATCTGATCAAAAAAAACAAATCGGTCAAAAAATTAGTGTCGCCCGTGACAAAAAAAGATTGAGTCAGGCAGAAGTAGCCGACTTGGTAAAAATACACACGAATTATTATGCACGAATAGAGCGTGGTGATGCTAATCCTACCTTAGATGTTTTGCTTGCTATTGCGGAAGTACTTGAAATGAATCTACTGAATACTCGCTAAATCTATCTTTCTTTTTTTTATAAGCTCTGATATACTCCAGATCACAACTACTCTTTATCCTGTTCCTATGCTGAAAACAATAATGGCTGAAGATATATTACCGGATTATCTTATATCGCTTTGGCGTATCACTTCTCCTGTAGGAGTACTGAATTTTATAATGATCGTTGCAAGCATAGTAGTATTGTGTATAGTTATTATTAAACTGATAGCCTTTAGTTTATCGTTGCGGCAGAAATATGTTTTTCTTGAGGTAAAGCCATCTTACAAAAGTTTTAAATCTTCATTCTCTACAGAGCAGCTCTTTACAGTTCTTCATGCGATACAAAAACCGCTATCCCTGAAAGAAAAATTATTGGGAATAAAGCGCTTCATAAGTTTTGAGCTTGTATCAACAAAGGAAGAAGGAATACGCTATATCCTTCGTATCCCCTCAGAAGATCTGGCTATTGATAAAAAAGCGCTACTGGCCTACGCACAATCTATAGAAGTTACTGAGTACGAAGATTACCTGCCTGATAACAACAAACTGTCAGTGAGAGAACTGAAATTGACACGGCCATATATGTATCAGCTTCACGAACAAGTACAGTTGAAAGAGTCAGACCCTATCGCGTATTTTGCTGGCCAAATGACAAAATTGGATGCAGGAGAACTACTAGCTTTACAGATTGTAGCTACACCGGTTACAGCCTCTTCACATCCCTCGACAGTAAACCATGTCCACACTGTCCGTCATATGATTTTAAATAACGAGGATATTACTCCTATGGCTCAATCCGGTTTTGTATGGACAATCCTGAAAATCTTTTCCGGTTTCAAGAAAAAGCCCATATCAGCATTAAGCAGTTCCAGGCAAAATCAGATTAAAGAGGTTGAACACAAAATACACCAGCCGCTTTTTGAATCGAGTGTCAGATTATTGGTATACGGAAAGACAAAAGAGCTAAGGAATGCGCGTATGAAAGGATTATTATCATCGTTTGAGACATTTGCTAGTCCGTCACAGGGGATAGTTCCGAAATCCGCAGTCATAACTACGATACAACTTCTCATACTGAAGCATTTGTATTATTTTTTTATTAAAAATAGGCTTTTATCATTTTCCGGAAATATGATTCTGTCATCGCTAGAATTGTCGTCTATTTACCACTTTCCTCAATTGGGGAAGTCAAAGACAGAAGACCTTATTCATAATAGAAGTCCGAAACTTCCCGCACCACTTTATTTTAAAAAATCAAATCCTGACATGGATATTATATTTGCAGAAAATATATATGGCGAAACAACCACACCCATAGGTCTGAGTCTTGAAGAACGAAGACGACATGTATATGCCATTGGTGCTACCGGTACTGGTAAAACGACACTTCTTCTACGGATGATATACGAGGATATCTATAAAGGGGAAGGTGTTGCCGTGCTTGATCCGCATGGAGATCTGGCAGAGAGACTGGCGGGCATAATTCCCCATGATCGGATCAAAGATGTTATTTATTTTAATCCGTATGATACAGACTATCCCATAGGCCTTAACATAATGGAGCTTGCTCCAAATATTTCAGATACAGAATTAAGCCGCGAGAAAGACCTCATTGTCTCAAGCATTATTTCAGTGTTTCATAAACTGTATCCTGCACGGTATTCTGGGCCTCGAATGGAGCATGTCCTTCGCAATACTATACTTACAGCGCTTGAAGTAGAAGATCCCACCTTATTTACTGTCTATAAACTGCTGACAGATGCTTTGTACAGGAAGAAGGTAGTTGCTACTTTGAAGGATCAGGTACTAAAGGATTACTGGAAACATGAATTTGAAAAGCTGGGGAGTTATCAGAAGGCAGAACTGATTTCTCCTATCACCAATAAACTCGGTAGATTTCTTACCACTTCAATGACCCGCAATATCTTAAACCAGAAAAAGAGTAGATTGAATTTTACGGATATCATGAATTCCAAAAAAATACTTATCTGCGATCTTTCAAAAGGGAAAATTGGAGAAGATACTTCGTCTTTTCTAGGTAGTCTAATTGTTGCAAAGCTACAACTTGCCGCGCTCAATAGAGTACACATCCCACAAGATCAGAGGACTGATTTTTTTGTATATATTGATGAGTTTCAGAACTTTGCAACTACGGCATTTGCTCAAATCTTATCCGAGGCAAGAAAATATAGGTTAAATACGATTCTTGCCCATCAAACCGTTTCACAGATCGAAGATAAGGACTTGTTAAAAGTAATACTTGCCAATGTTGGTACCGTGATTTCTTTCCGGACAAGTAATCCGACTGATGAAGAGATAATTTTGCCTTTGCTTTCGCCACAAGTGGAAAAAAATGAGATATCAAATCTGCCTTCCTATAATTTTTATATAAAAATAAATGCCCTCATTCCACAGGATGCATTTACTGGAATGACTACCAATTTTTCTGTTCCAAATAGCGATAAGATACGTGAACAAGTAATCCAAACATCAAGAGAACACTATGGACAGATACAGAAGAAATCATCGACCATAAAAAAAGTAAGCCTGACAGTTAGAAAAGATAAAAATATCACTCACGAGCCAATCAATAGTGTGAAAAAGGTGCGGGTAGCGATCTAGTAAGCTGTGTCAGCAGCTAACACAATAATCAACTTGTTTAGGCCGTAATAAAAGTATCACATATGATATTCTGTAATTCTTTATTTCTTATAAATAAGAAAAAGAAAAATTTATCTCCCTATCTAGGGAGAATATGAGGGTACTTTATTCTTATGACATTACCTACAATTACAGATAAACAACAAGAGGTATTACTATTACTTTATAGATTCAGATTCCTAAACAGAAAACATATCCAATCGCTCCTTCATCATAAAACCTTCAATCGCGTAAATCAGTGGCTGAGGGATCTTACAATCAAAGACTATATAGGAAAAATAGAGAGTACATCGCCAACTATTACGACAGTACCAACGATCTATCATATCGGGAGAAACGGGATTAAATATTTAAAAAAACAGGATGTATGTCAGCGCTCATATATTCAGAGAATGTATGCGGATCATAAACGGAAGTTAGAGTTTATACAGCGATCATTATTTATAGCCGATATCTATCTGTCTTTATATGAAAAGCATGCAGCTAATAAGGGGTTTGAATTCTATACTCAATCTGATTACTCAGTGGACGGTATGATAAAGGAAATTTTTCCTCATTTTGTCTATAGGAAGCGGGAAAGTGATATGTTGAATATTACAGAGATTTTCAGTGACACAATGCCAAGATACGCCATTCGTAGCCGTATTGCACGTTATCTAACATTTTTTACCAATAAGGAATGGACTCAGCTAGAGCAGGTACCGAATATACTTTTTATTTGTCCGTCGGAAGTGTTAGAGCAGTATATTTACTTGAAGGTCGGGAAATATATGGCAGAAGAAGATATTGAAGGTCCAATTTATGTTACAACGGAAGATCAAGTACGGAAAAACTCTATTAATGCAGATATCTGGAAAAAAGCAGAGATAAGTGACTAAAAAAAACCGCAGACACCGTATGTGCGATGCCTGCGGTTGAGCAGTTCACAAAATGACGAAATAATTTACAACAAGATCAAGTTCAGCTTCATTCAACCATCGCTCCTCATACCATCCCCAATCGGAGTAGTAATAGCAACCGGTCAGTGCCTGCCGAGTGTTTTTATCAAGGTAAATCTTAAACCCATCGGCCGGTCCTCCTGTTGAGAGCTCTATTTCAAGCTCGATCTGTTCGTTCTGACAGAGTGGACTAATCTCTTCATTCAATCGCAATTCCTGAAGTCGATCGCTGAAATTTGTATTCAGTAATTCTATGTGAGTTAAAAGTGAATTCATAAATATATTAAGAATGTATAATTTTGTAAGTATCTGATGCTTCAGATCAGATGATGTTCTTTAAAGCTGAAAAAAGTCTTTGGTGTATAGACGATGTGATCTACAAGCTCTATCTGGAGTATTTTCCCAGCCTCAACAAGCTTCTTAGTAATCTCAATATCAAGATCTGACGGATTCGGATTTCCAGATGGGTGATTATGTGCAACTATTATCTGGGAGCATCGGTGTTTAACTGCTCGTGTATATACTTCCCGAGGATGAACAAGTGAGGCATTCAGTATTCCAATGGTTATTATGTCTGCCATCTGTATTTTGTTTCGTGCGTTGAGATGAAAGCAGAAGAAATGCTCTTTATCGCGATCTATCGTATCTATTGTTTTAAAATAATCCTCAAGTATTCCGGCAATCTGTGCCGGATTGCTTACTAATCGTTTTGTATCCGCTATTTTGAAAATCATAAAAATAAAAGCAATTTATAAAAAATGGGGACCGTCTGTGAGACAGTCCCCATAGGTGAAATCGAAATCTACCGTCCAGTCTTAAGCTCTGATAACCGGCAGGGAGTAAAGAACAAATCCCGTTCGACTGGTAGCCCCAGAGTACCCCGTATGCTTTGGAGTTCTGATAAGCTGAAATACCCCAGCTCCTGTTCAAAACCATCAACCAGACCGAAAAATGTATCTACGCCATCGTATTCGACTGCATACCATGTCCAGCTGGAATCGGGTGTAAAGAACTTGCACTGTACCATCGGGTCTTCCTCTTTCTCACATGCATACAATTTCGGAAGAGCCGCTATGATCTCCTGAGTCAAAAGTTGCATATATATTCACCCCCTTTTGATTAAGAATTATTAATCCGAATAGAACTTGTGTGTCCTATCCGTATGAAAGGGGCATGGGGTGAAATGCATCGTTACAGGTTCGAAGAAGTAACAGGTAGTAGAAGATCGGATGAGTCCAAACGCGGTTAAAGGCATCCCAATCTGTCAAATGTCCCGCCGTGGCGGGAGGATTTTTATGCGTGTAGAAAGATACGACTTCCCGCAAAGCGGGAAATCTACAATCCAAATACAATAAGAGTATGTTTCTACAGGCTAAAAACCCACCATTTGATAGATGCGTTGAACCCCATATAATGAGAAAGCAGGATAGGACAAAGCGCTTAGAGGGTAGATTTATTCTGATTAAAATACTTTTAATGTTATTGAATCCTTTTATATGCTCTTGTAAGCTATTGATATTATCAGGTAAGTTAAAAAATTATAAAAATATTTATTTATGTACTTGGCTGAAATAAAACTCTGGAATTTCCGCAAATATGGTTCAGATCGAAAAATTAATCTTGACCAACCTAATTTGATACTAAAATTTAAAAAGGGACTAAATGTATTAATTGGTGAAAATGATTCAGGTAAAACAGCCGTTATAGATGCAATTAAATTTGTTTTAAAAACTCACAGTTATGAATGGATAACTGTTGACAAAGAAGATTTTTATAAACCAACAAATGGAAAAGAACAAAGCAAAGATTTGAGAATAGAACTAACTTTAAAAGGCATGACAAGTATGGAAGCAAAAAATTTTATTGAATGGCTTGGATGGGAAGGCGAGGGTGATAAAGCAGTTCCCTATTTAAAACTTCTGTATCAAGTTAGCAGAAAAGAAGATCAAATGATGCCATCAGAAGTGAAGGCAGGACCAGACAAGGACGGAAGACAATTAACAGCTCTTGCAAGGGATTATTTAAAAACAACATACTTAAAACCACTACGTGATGCTAAGTCAGAATTAGTAGCAAAACGTAATTCCAGATTTTCGCAAATATTGCGGGGAGATAAGGCATTTAAAGGTAAAGACAAAGAGCATGCTTTTGTTCAAAGTTTTGAAAATTTGAACAAGGAAATAAATAATTATTTTAAAGGTAGGGATCGTGATGATAAAAACATACATTCAGATCAAGGAGGTAAAGAACTTAAAGACAAAATTGACAAATTTATTAGTGATTTTTGTGGTGACGGTTTAATAAGTGATATTAAGGCATCAAGCTCTGATCTACATAATATTTTAGAAAAACTTGAAATCGAAATACTTAATAGAATCAATCCAGGATTAGGAACATTAAATAGATTATTTATGGGAACAGAGCTTGTCCATATTAGTAAAGCTCCATGGACTGGAATACGCTTGGGATTAATTGAAGAATTGGAAGCTCATCTGCATCCTCAGGCACAGTTACGTGTAATTGAGTCACTCCAAAATGAGAAGGAATTACAGCTAATTTTAACAACACATAGTCCGAATCTTGCATCCAAGGTGAAATTAGAAAATTTAATTATTTTTGATCGGGATAAAGTTTTTCCTATGGGTGAGGAATATACATGCCTAGAAAAAAATGACTATAAATTTCTAGAAATTTTTCTGGATGTGACCAAGTCTAATATGTTTTTTTCTCGAGGGTTAATATTCGTGGAAGGTTGGGCAGAAGAAATTTTAACGCCATCAATTGCTAAAAAGATGGGTATCAATCTAACAAATTATGGTGTTTCTGTTATAAACATTGGTAGTACAGCTTTTGAAAGGTATGTGAAAATTTTTCTTAGGAAAATGAATGGTCAAAAAATGTTCATCCCCATTTCGATAGTTCGAGATAGTGATGAAAATGAATATGAGTTTAATGATAAAAAGGAATTAATTGTAAAGACATCTACGGAGGAAAAACGTAACTTACAAATCGACGAATGGAAAGATCAATATGGTGTGTCAGTAAAAAATAGCCTAAAGCTCTTTATTGCTCAACGGTGGACTTTAGAATACGCCTTAGCCGAGTCAACGTCGTTAAACACATTATTTAAACAAGTGGTAAAAGAGGTTCATACAGGAACAGATTGGAGTGATGATTTTAGTAAAAAACTAGCAGAAAAATTATTAAAAAAAACTTTAAATAAAACAGAAATTGCATATCGACTCGCTGCAAAAATTGATTCATTAGTAGAGCTCAAAATTGAAGAAAGCGATAGTATAAATTATCTTAAAGAGGCAATTAAATATGCTTGCTCAAATACTTATAACCAATGATGATATTCAATATGCTGAACGCATGATTCTTCCTGAGGGAAAAAAATTTGATAAAGAACGTATTGAGTTTATTAAAGACCTTTCAACCTTTGATTTACAGGCAGTCCCGGGTAGTGGAAAAACTACTGCTCTTCTTGCAAAGCTTATAATTTTAGATAAATACCTACCATTTAATGACGGTTCTGGTCTTTTAGTGATTTCACATACTAATGCTGCAATAAACGAAATAGGAATAGCAAAGTATTGTCGACATCTTTTTTCTTATCCTAATTACATTGGAACGATTCAAGGCTTTGTAGATGAATTTTTAGCAATACCATATTTTATACAAATTGCAAAAAAACAACCAAATAGTATAGATAATGAAATATTTCTCTCCAATTTCCATAGTAGTTATCCGCGCAATTATAAGTCTGGTTTAGAAAAGAAATACGGAGATAAGCTCAACAGTTTCATATTACAAGTTGGAGCTCTTTCCAACCGAGATTATATTTTTTCGTTATTAGATGATCAAGAAATAATTATTCCTAAGTGTGGCAAAGACACTGAAACCTATAAAAAACTAAAAGAATTTAAAATACAACAATTAAATAGTGGAAATTTATCTTTTAATGATGCTTATTTTTTAGCTAGCAAATATTTAGAAAAATATCCGAAAATAAAATCATTAATAAATACTCGATTCAGTGGAGTTTTTGTTGATGAGATGCAGGATATGGATACTCATCAATATAAATTACTTGAGACGCTTTTTTTCGATAGTAATAATAAAAAGATAATATATCAACGTATAGGAGATAAAAATCAAGCAATTTTTAATGGTGAAACTAAAAATGACTTAGTATGGATAGATAGAACATATGTTAAAAATATAAATGGAAGTCATAGACTCAACAAAAACATAGCCAAGGTTGTTGAACCATTTGCATTATATCCCATACAAATTATAGGAAATTGTCAAAATGATGATGGTAGCGTAGTTGATATAAAGCCAATAGTCATAGTTTATGATGATTATTCAAAAACAAAAATTATTAATAAATTTGCACAAATAATTAAAAAACTAGAAAAATCGGGATCTTTGCCAAAATTATCTAAAAATCATAATTCTTATCATGCCATTTCATGGAATAAAGGTTGGAAAACAGAAAAAGACGCTTCTGATGAAAATAAATTACGTCTTGTTGATTTTTTTCCTCAATATAAATCTATAAGTTTAATACCCCATACTGAATTTGCTACATTTGAAGATCATTTGTTGAACTGCAACTTGAGTGTTAAAAATTTCAAATTGATTAGTGATAATATTTACAGTGGACTTTTGAAAGTATTACGCTTAGAAAAAATTAAGACAGATGATGATAAATATTACACAAAATATTCACTTTCTGAAAAACTTAAAAATATTGAAAAAATGGAGGATTTTAATTCCCGACTATACAATTGGTGTCTACTTGTGGCACAAGGGAATACCGCAAAGGCTCTAATTGAAATCAGAACATATTTAACAGTTTTAATAAGTTATTTTGATGCAACTTTATCAAATGTAAGCTCTGCTTT
>CAZMJG010000006.1:6222-26957 GCA_964566675.1 uncultured Gammaproteobacteria bacterium | reverse complement strand
GTACGTGAATGGGGAATGGGTCGTGATGAAGAACTTGTATATGCTAAAAAGCATAATATCCCTGTAAAACAAACTGCTTCAAAACCATATTCTTATGATGATAATATGTGGGGAGTAACGGGAGAAGGTGGCGAAATTGAAAATCCAGGTCTTGTCCCTCCATTAAAAGAAATACTTTCAGTATGTTGTGTGCCGGAAGAAGCCCCCAATGAACCTGAAATGCTGACTATTGAATTTGTAAAAGGTTTGCCTATCGCAGTAAATGGTAAGTCTATGAAACTTGCTGATTTAATTATCCATTTAAATGGAGTTGGATCTAAACATGGTGTGGGCGTAACTCATCATATTGAAGATCGTGTAGTCGGTTTGAAAGTTCGAGGACTATATGAGGCTCCAGCTGCTGAAATCATCATTGAGGCTCATAGAAATCTTGAAAAATATGTAAGCACTCGTATGGAAAATGAGTTCAAGTCGGAAATTGATACCAAATGGGCATATACCTGCTATGCAGGTCTTTGGTATGAACCTCTCATGGATAATTTGAATTCATATATTGAAAAACAGAACGAAAAGGTATCGGGAAAAGTCACCGTAAAACTTTTTAAAGGTAGAGCAGAATCTGTAGCGGTCGAAACGCCAAATACTATATTTGAGGAAAAGCTTGCCACGTTTAATGCATCAAAGGCCTTTAATCAGAATGCTTCGGCTGGCTTTATCGAGCTATTTACTTTACAGATGCGTTTGGCGCAGCGGGGAGAAAAAACAGTTCTTTTATCTATAGGTAGTCGAAAAAATAAGATGAAACTGCTTTCCAGTATCAAAAAACTGCATGAAATGGGATACAAAATGTACGGTACTTATAAAACGCATAAATTTTTACTTGCCAATGAGATGGAAGCCATACTGGTAAATAAAATTTCCCAACCTCATAAGCAACCAAATCTTAAGGATTTGCTTGATGCAAATCGTTTTGATTTGATTATCAATATTCCGACATCAGAAAAAGATGAAAATACCGGAAAAGAAATCACCGACGGCCAGTATATACGGCAGATGGCTGTCAAGAATAATGCCAAAATGGTAACAAGTGTCGAAGTCGCCAAAGAATTTATTGAAAAGCTTCGATCACATAAAGTAAAGTAACAGATTTTTGAAAAAAATTGGGCGTCCTCTCAATGAGGACGCCCTTTTTCGTATCTGTTTTTGATATAATAAGACCATGTCCGATATAGAAATTTTAAAATGTCCCGTACATAGTCTCACACCATATAGACATCGTATACAAGCAGATGATAGTACGTACCCTCAGCATGTACAGAGCTTGGTATACGATTCTATCACGCATGAGCCTGATGATACTTATTATATTGATGCTATCCATCCCCTGTATGGAGCTGCTAAATATATGTTTGCTCCACAGGCGGGTATTGATATGCCTTCTTCCTCTAAAATTTGCAATTAGGTTATTCCCAATACTTTCCTGCCATTTACCGTTGCAATTTTGACCAGTTCGTCTATATCATAAAATCTATTTGTCTCCATAAGAAGCCGCAAATCATTCCATAAATTAGCATCATTATATGGCATGAAAATATCTGCGATATTATCTACACCTAAAGCAATTATAAGGCCATATTTATGCATTTCATCAAGGGGAATGACTGGATTATGAATGGGAGCTAGTGTTTCACTACGACGAGCATTAATCCAAGACATGGGATTTGAAATAAACATCATTTGTGCTTCTGCTAGTTGTTTATAAAGATTTTCTCGATATTCTTTTGGTTGGCAGTTTATAGATATAGCGTGTACGCCGACTACTTTTCCTTGCATACCGTGTTCAATAGTCTTTTTGAGTAGCATTTCAGTTTCCTTTTCTTCAGGAATATTCAGCTCATCTATATGTACATGCACCATTTTACCTTTTTCTTTAGCAGTTCCCAGCAATATGTCTAGATGTTCTTCTTCACGTCCTTGGTCTGCCTTGAGAAGACCTCCAAGAATATCTACAAATTCTGCGCCTATTTCAAACCATTTTCGTGCCTCTTCATCAAATAAACCATAGCTTGATTGATTGAGAAATTTAAAGACCATTTGACCCTTATATTTTTCACGCACTTTTTGAGCCGCTTGGATAGATTTATCTTTTACATCAGGGTCAACATCGATGAAAGTCCCGGTTGCTGTGGCGCCTTGCGCAAGTAATGTCTCAGTAGCCATAGCCATACGATCATAAATTTGATCAACAGTAGAATTGATACGAAGTTCTTTATTGAGTTTCCATTTCTCATGACGATGTTTATTGGCCAATGCATAGAGTTCTGGGGTGACGGTATAAGCGCGATCAAAATGGCCGTGTGTATTTACCCAGCCACCATTTTCCTGGATTTTATCCAAAATAATTTGTTTGAGGTTGAGGTACTCGACATGTGGTTTCATGCCTACATATTAGTGCATTCCCAGAAGTTCTTCAACAGTATGAATGATAGCTCGAATTCCTTTTTCATTAAATCCACCATGGGGAATAATGATATCAGCAAACTGTTTAGTTGGCTCTACAAATTTTTCATGCATTGGTCGTGTGAAGGTGACGTATTGATCATAACAGGATTCGAGTGTACGGCCACGCTCTTTGATATCACGTATAGTTCTTCGTAATATCCGAATATCTGCAGGAACATCTACAAAAACAGTAAGGTCGAGCATATTTCTCAGGGTTTCATTTTCTAGGATGAGAATACCTTCAAGTATAATAAGTGGAGTAGGACTAACTTTGCTAGTAATGCCAGTTTTTCGTGTATGTTGAGTAAAATCATATTCAGGGATTGCTACTGATTTTCCTTGTCGTAACTGCGATAAATGTTCAATAAGAAGATCTGTTTCAAGAGATTCAGGATGGTCATAATTTGTCTTCAATCTTTCTTCCATAGTTTTTGAAGATTGATCTTTATAATAACGATCATGAGGTATGTGTACGGAGTGATGATTGAAGTGTTTGGCGACTTTTTCTGTAATTGTAGTTTTACCGGAACCGGTACCACCTGCTATACCTATGATAAATGTTTTTTCCATATTGTTATCGATATATCTTAAATCGTATTTACAAAAAATGCAATATATAGTTTTTTAAAAAATAAGTTAAGAAATGCGAAAAAAACAGTATTTTTTGAAAAAACATCAATTCATTTTATAAAAAAGTATATAATATTTGTAATTAGATATGTTAAATCAATTAGAAGATTGGAATAGTGTTCTCAGTTTGGCCCGGAATTCAAGGCAGTTGTTTCCTATGAACGGGAGTGTCCCTCTGCATGTTTTACATGATGCAAATTCTCCTCCTATATCAGCAAGAGAATTTCTGCTGCAATCAAACATAGATCCTGAAATTATTGATCAGTATTTAAATGAAGAAGGAATTTGGTCTCACGAAAAAAATGAAGAAGTGGATATAACAGGACAAACACCAGAGTCAACATACCAGATACTTGAACCATATGCTTCACCACTGCTTCATATGAGTATGTTGTCGCTTCTGGAAGCGCATAAATATACATTACCCAACAAAGACACCAAAATTGGCTTATTTACTGATCACACATATAGAAACCATATTTACTACACACATAATATGGTTCAGGATTTTATGATACAAAGAGGAATAACTGATACTCAAACACTAGCCGATGCGGCTGCTCAAAATGCACTCCATGATACCTTTAATTTTTTAAGTCGGGGAATACATAATGTTTTAGCCGCAAGAGCGGTGAAACGAATGTTTCCAAATCTGACGGGAGGAGATCGTCAAAGAATGCGAGATATTCAGTCAGGGATTTTATTACACAACGAACCTATCTATCGTGATGGGCCATTACAATTAACGGGTCTCCCATTTAAGAAAAAAGTAGAAAAAATGCAACAGTGGCATACACCCATGAGTGCAGCGTTATTACTTGCCGATAAAGCCGAAATTCGAAGAGATCGTGTCATCCCTCAAGCTTTGCGCGCGGAGATAGTAGATGTTCATTCTCATACACGTTCTAACTTATATACAAACTTTCTAAATCTAGGGTACAGAAATGAAATGATACAAATAGATTTTTCGCATGATCCGTGGGTACATATAGAAAATCCGAGGTATGCAGAACTTGCCGATGGAGCCGCTACTCAAGAGTATGACTGGATATATGCACCCTCGCATCTTAAGAATGAGCACGGTAGGATATCTATGGAGAAAGTTTATAAGGAACTGTGGCAGTTGTACGGCCCTCACGAATCTTATGATGCTGATCGTTTGTCTCTTATGTTAGCAGCGGGCTTTGTTTTATTTCCCGACGCAAAAGCATTTGGTATGACTTATACGCACAAATATGATCCTACTCAGGTAATACATCAAGAATTTGAACTGGAAACTGCCGACGAACAGTTGGCAACCTTAATACAGCCGTGATAGGGAAGTTTAAAACCGAAGAGGGAAAGAAAAATCAGCTCCCTCCAATGTAATACCTAGACCGTACGTATCTGATTTTATCTGCATTTCTAGTTGCTGTGCCACACTATCATGGAGATCTCCCACCATACCTACACCTATTCCATCAGGATCATACAAGATATCAGCTAACCTGTTATGACCTGTTTGGGCAGCCATTCCAGGGGTAATAAAACCAGCAGATCGGTCAAAGGATCCTGGTTGAGTGGGAGCTTGTTTTATACTTTGGTGGGTAATAGCTTGTCCCGTAGAGATATTTACTCTATATAGCGCTCCCGTATCGACTTGATAGGAGGCAGCAAGAATTCGTAGTTGTCTGTTCATAGCAGCTACGTATGCAATACTGAGCTGGTCTGGCTTTGGCTGCTGATCTTCTACTCTCTTTCTTAGTACGAAAGTTGTAAGCGCATTTTGAATATTTTCTTGATGAGATCCAGCACCTTCCGGAGGTTGTACAAATCCGACTATACCAGCCTCACCCGTAATTATTCCCCAGTCTTGATTGCCTAAATTATATGCCTGCATCATAGCTTTGACATCCAAATTTACATAGGGTTGTACAAGCTCAATAAGTCCTGGAGTAGAGTTTATTTCATAGCCGCTGTTATATGCATTTTGTATAAGAGTATCAATTGTTCTAAAATTAATAGCCTTCCATGGTTTAGTTTCAGTAGTATGTGTCATATTTGCTGCTATTATACACCTGTTGAAAATAAAAACAAATTTTAAAGGTACTAAATGTGCATAATATAAATCAAGTATAATGTGCTTGATGCCCAACTCGGAAAAATATACAAACAAATCTATAGCAGAACTTCTACGCAATATAGCAGCTGCATATTTACTTAAATTTGAAAGCGAGAGAAATATCAGATTTAAAATAATCGCCTACGAAAAAGCTGCTGATGCGATTGAGCATCTTTCAAGAGAAATAAAAGATATTTGGCAAGAAGGTAAGCTCCTCAAAGTCCCAGGCGTTGGCCCCGGCATAGGTACAGCGCTGAATGAATATTTTGAAAAAGGAGAATCTCAACATTTTAATGAAGTATTAAAGGGTGTGCCTCCATCTGTCTTTATCCTCATGAAAGTGCCAGGGATAGGGCCTAAGAAAGCCTTTAAACTGGTGATGCATTTTGGTTTTACAATGGCTGAAACAATTGTTAGCGATGTCCGCAATGCTGCTCAATCAGATAAAATATCAGAGCTTGAGGGCTTTGGCAAAAAATCACAAGCCGATATCCTTGAAGCTCTGCAACTTTTTGAAAGACAAGATAGGCGAGAGGAGCGTATGCCTATGCCGTATGCTTTTGAGATCGCGGCCGAAGTAGAAGAATATCTAAGGCAACTGCCCGAAATTCAGCAAATCGATGCTCTTGGCTCCTTACGTCGACGTGTCTCTACGATTGGTGATATAGATATTGCAGTGATGGCTAACAATAAAGATTCTAAGAAGATAGTGGAACATTTCTTGGCCTATCCAGGAAAGCGATCAGTAGAAGGAGCGGGCGATAAGAAAGCCTCAATACTTGCAGCTGGTAATATCCGTATAGACTTGCGCGTGCAAGATAAGGAAACCTATGGATCTATGCTGCAGTATTTTACGGGAAGTAAGGCGCATAATATACAGCTTCGAGAGTATGCCCTTCGCCGTGGATTGTCGCTTTCTGAATACGGCATTGTAAAAGTGAATAAGGAAGAGTTAAAAGTGAAAAGTGAAGAAAAGAAATTAAAGCCCTATGAAGATCCGACACTTGAAGTATTTGAAACTGAAGAAGACTTTTATGGTCATTTAGGGCTTCCATATATCCCACCTGAGATACGAGAGGGTACAACGGAGATACAGCTTGCTGTAAAAAATAAAATTCCGGAAATGATTGAGCTTAAGGATATTAAAGGTGATTTCCATACTCATACCTCATATGATATTAAGACATCTCATGATGTGGGATTAAATACCGTCCAGGAACTTGTAGAAAAAGCAAAAAAGCTAGACTATTCTTACATGGGTTTTTCAGATCATAACCCTAAAATAAGTGGGTTGAGTGCGAATGATGCAACCCTTATCCTAAAAGAGAGAAAGCAACATTTTGATCAAGTTTTATCACATAGTGGTATGCCTCACTTTATAGGTCTTGAAGTAGACATAATGCCGAGTGGTGAATTAGCATTTCCCAAAGAGGCACTGGGGTATGTAGATTATCTGATTGTTTCTCTCCATAGCTCATTGCGTATGGATATAGATACTATGACCGAGCGAGTGTTGAAAGCGCTATCTTACCCTAAAGTAAAGATATTTGGCCACCCCACAGGCCGATTGTTAAGTAAACGTGAAGGGGCAGATATTCGTTGGGAGAAAGTGATACCATATGTTGTAGAGCATAATATAGCCCTAGAAATAAACGCTTCACCACAACGATTAGATTTGCCTGATGTTCTCGTGCGGGAAGCTAAAGATCAGGGAGCAAAATTTTTTATTAACACAGATGCTCATGCAGTAGAACATATGGATTTTATGAAATACGGCATCTATGTGGCGCGTCGTGGTTGGCTTACGAAATCTGATGTTATCAATACTGGATCTGTAGAAGATATAAAGAAGTGGTTTATGTTGTAGTATAATTATTACCAATAAAATGAGTACCATATCTCTTCAAACTACACTCTGTGGAATATCACTTCCTAATCCGACTATTTTAGCTTCTGGA
Organism: uncultured Gammaproteobacteria bacterium; assembly: GCA_964566675.1. Classification (GTDB taxonomy): domain Bacteria; phylum Patescibacteriota; class Microgenomatia; order UBA1406; family GWC2-37-13; genus CAZMJG01. The sequence goes on along the minus strand of CAZMJG010000006.1, from coordinate 19,766 downwards.
ATTATGGGAGTGAGTGCTTCTTCTTTAAAATTTATTGAGGAAAATGGAGCCGGTGCGGTGACCCTTAAATCTATTGGACATATTGAGCGTAAAGGGCATCATAATCCAACCGTTTTTGCCTGGGAAGAAGGGATTCATAATGCTGTTGGCCTATCTAACCCTGGTATTGATGATGCCGTACCTATGATGAAAGAGATGGTTAGGACATTGTCTATCCCTCTCATAGGTAGTATGTTTGCAGATACAATCGATAATTTTAAAAAAGTAGCCGAACAAATGGCTCAAACCGGTGTTGCCGCGATAGAAGTAAACCTTTCTTGCCCCAATACGGAACATGATTTTGGTCGTATGTTTGCGCTTGACGTACAGATGACTTCAGAGCTGATAAAAGCTGTAAAAAGTGTAACCGGTGCGATACCAGTTTTTGCAAAACTTTCGGCAGAAAGTCCGGATATTGCAGAAATCGGGAAGGCGGCAGAAGCAGCAGGAGCAGACGGAATCACGGCCATTAATACCTTATCTGGTATGGTCATAGACATCCATCAGAAGCGCCCAGTACTCAACAATAAAGCTGGTGGGATATCGGGACCTGCGATACGCCCGATGGGAGTACGTGCGGTATATAATTTGTATAAAGCTGTGAAAATTCCGATTATAGGTACTGGTGGTATCAATACAGGTGAGGACGCCATACAATACATTATGGTCGGAGCAACAGCAGTCGGTATTGGCTCAGGCGTGTATTATCGAGGTATAGATATATTTAAAAAAGTAACAGAGGAAATGACTGAATTTATGGAAAAGGAAGGGTATAAAAGTGTAAAGGAAATGAGAGGTATAGTTCATCAAGCCGATTTGTAATTGTTCGATACGCCTTTTTTCTTGGCTTGGATGAAACTTTTTCTGAATGTAAAATCAGGTCTCAAGTGAGCAGAAAAAGGATATTCTCACTAAATAATATGAACATTATGAAAAAAGATCAAATAAACAAAAACTACGATCAGCCATTGGCTCTTCCTATAAAAAAAATCATTACGGAAAGTAGCCGGGTCAAAACCTTTGTGTTTGATTTTGATTTCCCTGGTAAGCCTGGGCAATTTGTCATGGTATGGATACCTGGTTTTGACGAAAAGCCATTTGGCATTATCAAAAAAGATTCAGAAGGTTTTATGATATCTGTTGCTGCAGTGGGAGAGTCCACAAAAGCTCTGCATCTCATGAGTGAAGGAGATCTTTTGGGCTTCCGTGGGCCCTATGGTTCTGTTTTCAATTTACCTACAAGTGGTGATGTCATTGCTTTGGTAGCAGGTGGCTACGGTATGGTGCCTTTATCTTTTTTAGCGCAAGAGGCTCGAAAAGCAAATATTGAAACCCATTTATTCCTCGGCGCACGTACAAAAGATGAATTGTTGTTTAAATCTTGGATGGATAAAATAGGAGTGCAGGTACATGCTTCAACAGATGATGGGTCAGAAGGGTATAAAGGATTTAATACTGATCTTTTTCATGAACATGTAGTTCAAAGAGAAGACAGAAAAGAGAAAAAATACGATCATGTATATGTAGTCGGACCTGAAATTATGGAAATGAAAATTGTGAGTATTTGTAAAGATAAGAAGTTACCTATAGAGGTCTCTTTAGAACGGTATATGAAATGTGGTATGGGGCTTTGTGGCCAGTGTTGTGTAGACCCAACAGGTTGGCGTATGTGTGTAGAAGGACCGGTTCTCACTGGTGAGCAGATACATCAGGTTACCGAATTTGGGAACTATCATCGGACTGCATCAGGGAAAATAGAGAAGTACCCATGGGTTAAATAGCTTCACTCGTTTAACAGTTACAAGTTAAAAGAGAAGAATTAAGAAAGAAGATATAATTATATAATCTTTTCTCTCTTAACTCTTATCTGTAATTAAACCGATTATGAAAATAGTACATTTTGATGTAGATGAAAATCTGACTAAAATCCTTGCCGGTACAAAGCATGCCTATCCGTTGCAAGACTATACAGGTGAAGATATCAATGAAATAGAAGCCGTAAGTTTTAAATTAGCTTCAACAGCCGACAAAACTACGTTGGCACGTTTTGGCAATCTGAAACTCGCAATTACCCGCACCGTAGGTACCGATCATATAGACCTTGATTACTGCAAAGTAAGCGATATAGCAGTCTATCATATTGTTGATTATGGCTCATTTAATATAGCAGAGCACACCTTTGCATTATTGTTGACAGGCGCGCGTAATATAATGGCCGCTCAAAAAGAGATACAACAAGGAGTTTTTTCATATGCACATCATTTAGGGGTATCTTTAAAAGGAAAGAAAATAGGTATTGTTGGAACTGGAAGAATTGGTCTTGAAGTCATAAAACGAGCTAAAGGATTTGAAATGGATGTCATTGCCTATGATGTAGTGAAAAATGAGAAAGCACAAAAAGAGATAGGATTTGAGTATGTTGAACTGGAAGAATTAGCTCAACATAGCGATATCATCTCACTGCATGCGCCTCTTATGGACAGTACTCGACATATGATAAATGAGAGTATTATTGACAAAATGAAAGAAGGTGTCATTCTCATAAATACAGCAAGAGGAGGTCTACTGGACACAAAAGCATTAATTAAGTATATTAACAAATTTCGTTTTGTGGGTCTTGATGTACTTGAAGATGAACAGGTTTTCACAAAGGATCATCCACTCCTTGAATATCCGAACATCCTCATTACCCCCCACATTGCTTTTTACTCAGATGCCTCTGTCAAAAAAATTGCCGAAGAGACAATGAGACTTTATCAAAATTTTGAGAGTGGTAGTAAAGATGGGAGAGTGGTATGACAAAGGCAGTCTTTTTTGATGTTGATGGTACACTCCTTGATACTACAGAGTATATTTATCAGGCATTTGAACACAGTTTAAACCATTATAAACATCCTTTAGTTTCGCGGGAAATTATGCAACTTTCAGTAGGTAAACCCCTGGAAGAATGCTATCAAGATTTTACCAAGCTTGAAGAAGTAGTAAATTTGATGGATCGACATAAAGAATTTCAGCGCCATAATGTAGAACTTGTAAAAGCCTATCCTCACACAGTTTCAACACTTGAGCATTTAAGAAGCAAAGGCATGTCTATTGCGGCAATAACTTCTCGCTCAAAAGAAAGTACTATAAAAAGTCTCCAATATGCAGAGGTATATCCACTTATAGATTATTTTGTCGCGCTTGAGGATGTCGTAACTCCCAAACCCGATCCAGAAGGTATTTTAAAAGCAATGAATTTTTTTTCAGTAAAACCCGATGAAATCATGATGGTAGGGGATAGTCCAGTGGATGTAGAGGCGGGTAGAAACGCAAAAGCCCGTACAGTGGGTGCTTCCTATGGTTTTCATGGGGAGCGAATTCGCAAGTCTCAGCCTGATGTTGTCATCCAAGATATTTATGAAGTGCTATCACTTATTGTATAAGTATTTCTTGCGAATTTTGAATTAAGAATTATAATGTGAGTATGTCTTTTTACGATAGACTTCAGAATGCACTATCTTCTCATAATTCTTTACTTTGTATTGGCCTTGATCCTGTGAAAGATAAACTACCTCAGCATATTCAAGCCGATGCTCACCCTCTGTTTGCATTTGGTAAAGCTATCATAGATGCCACTCATGATTTTGTATGTTCGTATAAACCAAATTCTGCGTTCTATGAAGCCTACGGTGCGCAAGGAATACAAGAGTTGAAGATGACCTGTGATTATATCCGTGCTTGTTCTCCTGAAACGCTCATTATCCTTGATGCCAAACGTGGAGATATCGGAAGCACGAATGAAGGATATGTAAAATATGCATTTGAGTATTTACAAGCGGATGCTATCACTCTTCATCCATACCTGGGTCGTGAAGCCAATGAGCCATATCTTTCACGAAACGAAAAAGGATGTATATTCTTATGTCGTACATCCAATCCGGGCTCGGCAGAATTTCAAAACAAAGAAGTAGACGGAAAACCTCTCTATCAGCATATAGCATCAACGATCAATGCAGAATGGAATGAGAATGAAAATTGCTTATTAGTAGTCGGGGCGACATATCCGGAAGAGCTAAGGCAAGTGAGGTCATTAATTGGTGATATGCCAATCTTGGTGCCAGGCGTGGGTGCTCAAGGGGGCGATTTGGAGCAAACTCTTAAAGCCGGACTTACGAGTAAAAAAGATGGACTTATCATCACCGTATCTAGAAGCATAATCTATGCGTCACAAGGTGAGGATTTTGCCCAAAGGGCCAGAGAAGAAGCACAAAAAATGTACAAGGCTATTAATACATTTAGATAATTATATGAGTGATACTGTAATAGATATCTTAAAAAAAGTACATGCTGTAAAAACAGATAACCATTTTGTCTATACTTCGGGAAAACATGGTGAAGTGTATGTAAACAAGGATGCTGTGTATCCTCATCCTATGGAAGCCAGCAATATCGGAAAACTGTTTGCCGAAAAATATAAGGATTTAGATATTGATGTCGTAGCCGCTCCTGCGCTTGGAGGTATTATCCTATCAACCTGGACAGCCTATCATTTGTCTCGGATGAAAGGAAAAGAAATACTTGGAGTATATGCTGAAAAAATGCCTGATAAATCTATGGCGTTTACTCGGGGATATGATAAACTCATTGAGGCAAAAAAAGTACTAGTAATTGAAGACCTTGCTACAACAGGAGGATCAGTTAAAAAAGTGGTAGAGCTTGTACGTAATACGGGCGGCACGGTAGTGGCGGTATGTGTCATGGTGAATCGTGATCCAGATAATGTAACTTCTGAAAGTATTGGTGCTCCATTTGATTCATTAGGTATTTTAAAAGCTGAAGCATGGGATGAAGCGGATCTTCCTGAACATATAAAATCTCGTCCGATTAACACGAGTGTAGGACATGGGAAAAAGTATTTAGAGTCAAAAGCATTAAATAAATAATAATCCAGCAAAACTGGTAGCGATAATAATCAGTATAGTAGCACCATATTTCCCCGCCAACTCTTTTGACCCCTGGAAATAGATATAGGTTGTTTTAGCTATAAGATTCACTGCATTTATAATAATAAAAGTAAGTACCGCAAGTTGCATCGAAATGGCACCTCCCACGAGTTGAGCAAGGTTGATTGATACGGCATCAATGCCAGTAAATGCGGCAAGCGCCGAAGTAACCAAAAATCCGCTTTCTCCAAAAAGCTGCAATGCAATTCGTGAGATAAGTTTGATCCCGACATATAGTAAGGCAAAAATAAGAGCTGGTTTAAGTGAAAAAATATGCTTAGATTTTTCCTTTTGAAATTCTTCTTTTTTATTTTGCTTACGGAACCGCAAAAATATAACACTTGCAATACCAAAGCCTGCCATCAAAATGAGAAGCGTCGGTAAAACTCCGATGAAAAAGAGAGGATTTATCGGTAGGAGTAAAAGTGAAACAGAAAAAAAGCTGGCAAATGTCGCCAGAAGTGCATATGCCGCAAGTTGATTGGTGGCGCTAGATTTTTTACTCTGAACGGCAATAGACTGAGTAGTCGCGGTAGATGATACAAAACCTCCCACAAGTGTCGTAATAATCATACCTCGGCCTTGGCCTAGAGTACGCTCCAGAGCATATCCTAGTACATCGACTCCTGTAAAGATGGCGACCACCATCCACATAGAGAAAGGATTAAGTATTTCAAGATCTTTCCAGCTATTAAAATGCAAACCGATTGAGTTAGATATTTCTTTTGCAAAAGGCATCATGCCGAGCGTAAAATCCGTATCTGGAAGAGAAGGAAGAATAACCAGGGCGATAATAGCGTAACTAATTAAAGCTTTAAGTTCGCGTTGCTGAATATTTTGCACGGCATTTTTGATTATATCTTTACTCGATAAAATGAGCATGAGGATTACACTCATGCCTAATATCAATTGTAAAGAAAACAGCTCTAGACCAATAGCCATACCTATAAAGAAACAATAGATGACAGCTATTTCTGTAGTCACTCCAAGATCACGCGTAAAAATACAGCTTAAAACGTAATGAATAATAAGTAGTAATCCAAAAGTAATTGAGATAAACAGAGAAGTCGTGAGATAGTCAGTGTACAGCACACCCGCAAGTGTGCCCAGTGCGGTAGTAAGAGACAAAGTGCGAACACCAATAAATGCCATGTCTGCTATAGTGTTCTTTTTGATAGTTTCTTCTTCGTGGCGTTCATGTATCTCTCGTTCCAGGCCAATAGCTGCTCCAATCAGAAGCGATATCAAGAGTTTGATAGGTACTGTAAGTTCCATTTGTCCTATTATACTGTCTAAAATTTATTACATACATTTTCTCACATAATTTTCATATGGATAATGTAAAAATATGACATACTCATATGAAAAGTTGAGCATTATCCGTTATAATGTAAGAATGATGAAGTTGGCTCTTGAAATTTTATCTAAAATACCTCCTGTCACCTACGCAGATGTACGCATAGTCGAAAAAGATTCAGAAGACATAGCTACAAAAGATGGTGTAGTGGAAGCTCTCGAATCGTCTCATACTATTGGCTATAATGTGCGAGTGTTGATCAATGGCGTTTGGGGCTTTGCAGCTTCCCATGATTTTTCTTCTACTGCTATAGATAGCACTATCCAAAAAGCATTGGCTATTGCCAAAGCGTCAGCACGCTATAAAACTAATAATGTAGAACTTGATGTACAGGAGAAAATAGTTGCAACATATAGGACATATATAAAAGAAGATCCTTTTTTAGTCCCGATTGAAGATAAAATCAAACTATTACTGGAAGCAGATAAGGCTCAACGAATCAGTCCAAAGATCGTAATATCACAAACATCTTATCAGGCAAATCGTGAAAAAAAATATTTTGTATCCACGATTGGTTCCGAGATAGAGCAGGAGATAGTATGGACTGGAGCCGGAATTGAAGCCTCGGCAATAGATGGTGGAGAGTTTCAAAATAGATCTTATCCCAATTCCTTCCGTGGGCAGAATCAAACTCGTGGATTTGAACTCGTACGAGAGCTTGATTTAGTAAGCCACGCTCCACGTGTAGCACAAGAGGCGGTAGATCTCCTCACCGCAGATCTTTGTCCATCTGGGGAATATGATTTAATACTAGATTCCAATCAGTTAGCCCTTCAAATACATGAAAGTTGCGGACACGCTGTAGAGCTCGATCGTGTACTTGGTTACGAAGCATCATACGCTGGAACAAGTTTTCTTACCCCGGAAAAATTATTTACATTTCAGTATGGCTCGGATATTGTTAATCTCACGGCCGACGCAACGGTACCGGGTGGTTTGGGTACATTTGGCTTTGATGATGAGGGTGTGGCAGCACAACGAACATTTTTAGTAAAAAATGGTATTTTTGAAGATTATATTACCTCAAGAGATACAGTCACAAAGCTTCATGAAATAAATCCGAAATATAATAAAAAAAGTAATGGTACGGTACGTGCAGCCTCATGGAGTCGTTTACCAATGATTCGCATGACAAATATCAATCTTGAACCGGGTACAAAAGATCAGCAAAGAGGGAAGGAAGATAAAGTCAGTCCGGCCCATGGTGGCACAATGGAAGAGCTTATAGCCGATACAAAAAATGGGATACTCATGTCTACAAATCGCTCCTGGAGTATAGATGATAAACGATATAATTTTCAGTTTGGTACTGAAATTGGGTGGGAAATAAAAAATGGTAAAAAAGGAAAAATGCTCAAAAATCCAACATATCAAGGTATTACACCCCAGTTTTGGAATAGTTGTGATGCCATCTGTGGACGTGATGAATGGATTGTGTGGGGAACGCCCAACTGTGGTAAAGGCCAACCTGGACAAGTGATGTACACAGGTCATGGTGCAAGTCCTTCACGATTTAGAAAAGTGAAAACGGGTGTTGTTAAGTGGTAGTTATTAATTTGTCATCCCGAACTCGTTTCGGGATCTCTCAAAAATAATCTGAGATGCTGAATCAAGTTCAGCATGACAGTATATTTAAAATGTTTGGAAAAGATAAATTAAAACAAATTGCAGATAAAGTACTTGCTTATTCAAAAGCCGATCAAACAGAAGTTTTGCTTTTTGTGACAGCAAATGCTCTCACACGATTTGCATGTAATCAGATCCATCAAAATATGGCCTGGAAAGATCTGGGGATATCGGTGCGAGTGATTAAAGATAAAAAAATTGGTGTTTCTTCAACCAATGATTTAGTCGATCGCGCTTTGTATGATGTGGTTGATAAAGCTTTAAAACTATCTGAGTTGCAAGAGGCAGATGAACAATTTATCTCACTTCCTGGACCGCGTAAAGTCCCCGAAGTAGAAAATAATATCTATTATGCATCAGAGCAGGAAATGGCTGAAGGCGCAAATACTGTAATTCAGTTAGCAATGAAGAATCGCCTCACTGCATCGGGCGCCTATTCAAATGATACAACTGAAATGGCAGTGGCCAACTCACTTGGAGTATGGGCTTATCATGCCGGTTCATCATGTAACTTGTCGACTATTGTTTTGGGTGAAAATTCAAGCGGTTTTGCAGCCGATGTGGCGCGTACTACTGAAGATGTGGATGCTGTACAGGTCGCAAAAACTGCAGTAGAGAAGACTCTTGAAAGTAAAGACCCCCAAGATATTGAACCTGGTGAATATGAAGTCATACTTGAGCCGCAAGCAGTATCAGAAATGCTGGCGTTTTTCCAGTGGTATGGGCCTAATGCGCGTATTTATCATGAGCAGGCAAGTCCACTTTCAGGGCAGCTGGGAAAACAGGTTTTTGGGAAAAATATAACCCTCATTGACGATCCCTTTCACCCAGAGGTTTTCCCGATGCCATTTGATTATGAAGGTCAGCCAAAGAAAACATTAACTATAGTAGAAAATGGTATTCTCAAAAATATTGCCTATGATTCTTATAATGCTTCTAAATATAAAGCAGAAAATACAGGACATGCTTTACCAGCGCCCAATACCATGGGTCCTATACCGCTACATTTATATATTAAACCTGGCGATCAGACAAGAGAGGAGATGATAAAAAAAGTCAAAAAAGGTCTACTTGTCACTCGTTTGTGGTATGTACGGGTGTTGAATCCCAAAACTCTAAATGTGACTGGTATGACGCGAGATGGGACTTTCCTTATTGAAAATGGTAAGATCGTGAAGCCAGTCAAAAATCTTCGGTTTAATCAAAGTATTCCTGACGCCTTAAACAATGTGGTGTCTATAGAAAATAAACTTACACCACTGGCAAGTTTTGAAGGCGATATGATTGGGCTGATGCCAACCCTTCATATAGGAAAATGGCATTTTACGAGTGGCACCTTGTTTTAATAAGTAGCTTGTAGATAGTAGCTGGTAGCTTGTAGGGGTAAACTCTATAAGCTTATTTGTTACTACAAGCTATTGACTACCAGCTACAAGCTTTTATTTATGAAACATTTCGAACGTATCCTTAAAACAGCAGGAATTATAAAGGCCTCACCTGAAGACATACTTTCTTCCACACTTGCACATTTGAGCAGTTCGCATGATGCGGCATTTGTCTTTGATGAAAAGAATCATTTTGTAGGAGTCGTAAATCCTTATTATGCTCTTATCAAAACCTCAAATCCCGGTAAAACGAAAGTTGAAAATTGTCTTTTTCATCCACCTCGAGTAACACCACAGGATACACTTGATCGTATCGCTCATTTGATGACTGAATCAAAGATACATTATCTGCCTGTTTTTAATGAAAAACAAGAATTTGTAGGTATCACATCAGCCCGTCGAATACTCCATATAATGCAGGAAATGGATGTCTCAAAACTCAAGGTTGAAGAAGTCCTAGACGGACGCAAAGGAAAACTCATCTCTGTCTATGAAGATGACAGCATAGGAGATGCCGTAAGCCTTTTTAAACAGCACAAGGTATCTAAGCTTGTGATGATTGATAAGAATATGAAACTCAAAGGAATCTTGAGTTATTACGATCTCATACCGTATTTGGTAGCCCCGGGTATAAGCAAATCCCGTGGAAGAGGTCGCAAAAATAACGAGGATAAAGAGAAGCTGATGAACATGAAAGTAAAAAATTATGCAAAAACGACGACCCTTACTATGTCTGTAAAAGATTCTGTAGGAGAGGTAATATCTAGCATTTTAAAGAAGAAAAAGGGGAGTGTCATCATCATAGATACTGAATCACATCCTGTAGGTATTCTTACAACCAAAGATATATTTGCACTTTTGGAAACTCAAAATAAAGTCAAACCACTCATAGTTACCACCAAGCATATAGCTGATGATCATACACGGACAGTGGAGGATTTATCTCTGTATGTTCAGAATTATATAGAGGGACAACCTTTGTTGAAATCAGCCAAACTGATGGTGCAAGAAGAAAAAAATGGAGGTATCTACAATGTCCATGTTACCCTGACGCCCTTAAAAGGAGAAGGCGAGCTAATCAAGAGGGAAGGAAAAGATTTGAAAGATATAGTCCGTGAAATTCATGAGGCATTAAAGGCATTAAGCAACAAGTAGTCACTAGGTAAATATCGTTAATTCTGTTAGAATAACATAAATATGAAAGTACTCATCACCGGAGGTGCAGGTTTTTTGGGCCTCCATATAGCTCATTTTTTTGCTGATAAAGGATGGGATATACGACTCCTTGATATCGCTCCATTTCCCAAAGAAGAATATCCAAAAGGGACAGAATATATCTATGGGGATGTCCGAGATATAGATGTCGTTGAGAAGGCTGTCAAAGGGGTAGAGGCAGTCATTCATGCAGCAGCTGCATTGCCTCTGCGGAGTGCTGAAGAAATTATGACGACCAATGTAGATGGCACACGTACAGTCCTTCATGCATGCCTTGATAATAAAATACACAGAACTGTTTATATTTCCTCGACTGCTGTATATGGTGTGCCCAAAAAGCATCCGGTCTACGAAACAGACCCAATGGTTGGTGTTGGGCCATATGGCCATAGTAAAATACAGGCGGAGCAAGTGTGTGAAGACTACCGAAAAAAAGGTCTTACTGTCGCAATAATCCGTCCTAAAACATTTTTAGGCACTCATCGTTTGGGTGTTTTTGAGATATTGTTTGATTGGATTAAGGACGGGAAGAAAATACCAGTAGTCGGAAGTGGTAGCAATCATTATCAGTTGCTTGAAGTAGACGACTTGGTAGAGGCAATTTATCTATGTATTGTGGAAAAAGATGCCAAAAAAATGAATACAGTATTCAATGTGGGTGCGGAGAGTTTTGGACTCATAAAAGAAGATCTTGAGAACATGTTTAAAGAGGTTGGTTCATCTTCCCGTGTGTTCCCAACGCCTGCCATGCCGATCAAGCTGGCACTTCGGCTATTTGAAAAATTAAAACTCTCACCGTTGTACCAATGGGTATATGATACGGCTGATAAAGATTCTTTTGTTTCAATTGAAAAAATAATGAAAACATTGAATTGGAAACCGAAGCATTCAAATACGCAAGCTTTAGTAAAAGCGTATCGCTGGTATGAACAACACTATAAAGAAATCAAGTCACGTGGCTCTGGGACAACTCATACAGTAGGCTGGAAGCAGGGGATACTTGGCGTGTTTAAGAAGTTTATGTAGTTAAAAGATAAGAATGAAGAGAGGGCTATCTTGTTGTGAAGGTTAGTTTTGCTTTTTAAATACTATTATCTTCGGATGGTCATACACAGTAAAAGATTCATCTGCGTGATCATCATAAATCGTGATATTGATTCCGCCTAAAGTAAGCCGGGGATACGATGAAAATTCGATAAGTTTCGTAAAACCGAGTTTGCCTGCAAATAAGTCTTCATAATATGCAGCAGTTTGCGGGTAGCAACTTTTATATATGTTACAGTCATCAAGTTTTTGGAGAGGAACATACAATCTGTTTGATGCTATAACAATATAATCTGCGGATTGAAGCTTGTCGTTTATAGTTTGCCATTTTAAATCATTGTCGGGCTGATCATACAAAGTAAGTTCGGCATAATTATATTTACCCGGATCAAAGATAGGTACACGATCATCCCAATGTTCTACTGCGAGTACCGAACCTGATGGAATATACTGATTTATCCACGCAGTTGCCCGTATACGGGTATTTTCTTGGCTGTAGATAGAAACAAATGCTAGTGTCCAAATAAGTGCGGCAATAACAAAAAGGGACATAGCTGGTATCTTAATTCGTCTTGACTGTACATAAACTGCAGCCTGTTCTATGCGTGCTGCGCCAACTCCTGCAAGGATTGCAATAAATGGATATAAAAGTAACATATATCTCATAAATTTGACAGCAGATTGACCAATGATCGCAAAATAGAGGAGATAAAAGATCGTCATAATAGTCAGGGGGCTATCAAACGCTGTACTTACAAAATGGAGAATTTTTTTTAGTGAAGTGGGTGCATCAATAAATTTTTTTCGTAAATCTTTAAAAAGTAATATCTTCATGTCGAGAATTCCCACAATAGCAATTATAGATATCACTGGACCTACTCCCCATAGAAATATATTTTTAAGATAGTAGAGATAAGGGGTAGTCCCAACATATTGTAATGTGTAAGGAAATATATAAGGATCAGAATTCATTTTTGTCTGAAGCAAAATATCATTCATAAAACGTTGATATTCAAAATAGCCATAGGGCATGAAAATAAAAGTACAGATTGCTGTAACAATGAAAAAAATAAGCGATTTGAAAATATTTGATCGAATATATGTCGAAAAGTCGGTGTCTGAATGTTGATAGATCACGGCCATAATACGCGATAATAGCTGTTTCCACCAAGTGAGTCTTCTCGTATGAGAAATGAGGATTACCATAATCACAACAGGCAAAAAAATGAGGGCAGAAATTTTTGTAGTCAGAGCCGCTCCATACACGACGCCCAGCAGTATAGTTTTGTGCCATGAAGGATCATTATGATACTTGAGGAGGAGATAGAGGAGTAATGTCGCAAAAAAATTGAGGAAAACATCTACTACAAAAAAATGAGCATTCTGAATAGGAAAGAAAGCAATTGCATAGAAAAAACAGCTCCATAATGCCGTATTTGAACTGTTAAAAATGAGTTTTGCGATTTTGTAAATGAGCAAAAGTACCAATAAATCTAAGATCGTTGAAATCCAGCGACCTACGATAAGCAAGCCATCATAATTTGCAGTATGGAGTCCGAATAAATAATCTAAAAGTTGACTCGAGCCTTTAAGGATGTATATAGGTAATGAGCCATAATTAAAGAAATCGGGGTTTAGCTGAGAAAATAGCTTGACACGATCTGCCACCATGATAAGCATGCGTTCATCCGGATGAAAATGATAGCCATTATCCCATCGAAGGCCATATAGGCGGAACGTAGCAGCCATAAAAAAGATAAAAAGACTAAAGAAAATCTGTTTTTTAGACATACATTACGTGTTGGGATGAGCCCTATTTTTAACAAACTGCATGGCATCTTTTAATGTGAAAAATTTCAAATCATAAGGAATTTCCCGATCAAGCGCATTACT
>CAZMJG010000006.1:0-6122 GCA_964566675.1 uncultured Gammaproteobacteria bacterium | reverse complement strand
ACAATATGCCAGATCATTTGTTCAACTGGCGTTTTGGGATAATAAAAGTGAGTTTTTTCAGGCTCTTTTTTTTGAGGGAGGAGTTTCTTTAAGCCAACAGTGATAGGTCTAAATATACGGGCCGGATTGTATAGAAGTACGCCATCAAGATCAAATCCTATTTTGAGAGGTGCCATAGTTGATTATACTTAAAATTTTATTATACTAGATATACTATACCTATGCTTCCTATCATTTTAGATCTTGGCTTTATAAAAATATATACCTTTGGTATTTTTCTTGTCTTGGCCTTTTTCTGGTCTGCCTTTTTTTTGTGGAAGAATATTGCTCTGACTTCCTATAAAGAAGATGAAATATTTGATGCCCTATTTTTAAGTATATTTGGAGGCCTGCTTGTCGGACGTACTGTGCATATACTTTTAAATTTTGCTGACTTTGGTTTTGACATTCTGAAATATATCCTTATCAACGGCTATCCTGGGATACATGTGTCAGGCGGCGTTGTCGGTTTTTTCCTTTTTCTTCTGATTTACACAAAGTCAAAAAAAATACCGTATAGCCGACTTATCGATTATATTATACCCGCGCTTCTATTGGCTATTGCGATAGGTAAAATGGGAGCGTTTTTTTCAGGGGCGGAGGTAGGTGCTCAAACTTCTTTTTTAGTGAGTCTTAAGTATCCTAATTTAGATGGAAATCGACATCTTACGCCTTTATATGAAAGCCTCATACTTTTTGCAGGTAGCTTTTTCTCCTATCGAATTTTGATGAATATCCGTCGGGAAAAATATTATGAAGGATTTAATTTCCTTATATTCTGGGTGATATATAGTTTTACCATGGTTATAACCGATCCTATGAAGTCATTCAAATTTATGTGGCAGGGGATAAGTATAAATTTGATTCTTCATGCGGTAATACTCTTGACAGGGAGTATATGTGTGCTCTATTATTTTAGGACATCGCTTTTGAAAATGGTTTATCGAAAGCATAAATAGCAGTTTATCAATATATATATGGCGGATACAGATATGAAGGCAACGAAGAATACGTTACAAAAAGATTTGGTAGAGATAGATAAGAGGATTTCAGAGCTTGAATCAGGAGACCCATTTAATGATCCCAGCTATACAATGGATAATGCTGCTGTTGATACCGATGTCCGTGAGCAGGAGGCACATTTGCGCATTGAAGCGGAAATAATGACGTTAAAGGATCGAAAAAAGAATATTACTATTGCCCTTGAGCGCATCGAAAAAGGACGATACGGCTTCTGTAAGCGCTGTAATAAAGAAATACCCGCCAAAAGACTGGAGCTTATACCTGAAACACAGTATTGTGTAGCATGTGAAGGTGACTTGAAAGGATAAGATGGCATGACAATGGCCTTACTGTAGCAGACCTTGCTATGTTTTTATGGCTGTGCTAGAGTAGAGTAATGAAAAGGAGACGCTATAAACTTCTGTATTATCTGCTTGGGTTATTTATATTATCCTACCTTTTATATAAAGTTATTTCGTTGTATTCTATATCGTTGTTTACTTATAGCGGGGATCGAATCAATTTGGTGATGTATGGTAGCCAGACTGCATTTTATTCACTTGATAAACAAGAAACACGCAATTATACGATGTATTTTTATCCTGATCTAAAAATGCAAATACCGGGAGGATACGGCAATTATCGGATTGGATCTTTGGGAAAACTTGCAAAATTAGATAATGAACCTGATATCCTTACAAAAACTTTTTCAGTAGCTACTACATCATTTGTCCATTTTTATTTCTATCCCGCCACAGAGGACGTGTACTATGGCACAGACATAATTAAAAGCCCAACGGTGCCATCTATCCGTAATATTCTGTTTATGCCAAGCAATGCTGGTTTTTTTGATAGATTGTACCTAGCCTTTTGGCTTCTTGACAAAAAAGATGATGATTTTAAACAAATTGCTTATCAGTCGGAAACAAATAAGATCCATAATGATGTTTTTTTTGAAGAAGATTCATTTATAAAAAATAGTATTGGACTCATGTTCCAGAAGCAGTACAGAGATGAACAAAAAAACATACAGCTACAGTTTACAAAAAATTACGCAGTAGCGGAGAGTGTCAGTGCACTTCTAGAAGGTAATGGCATAAGGGTCAATGATATAACCCTGGATATGAAGAGAAGCCGGGATTGTAGCGTGGTGGAAAATGTGTCTATGCATTCACGTACTGCGATAGATATTGCTCATTTTTTTGGCTGTACATTAGCTCAAGGGAAAACAGATGTTTACGATATTATTTTTGTCTTGGGTTCGGTAGAGAAGGATTGGGAGTTATAGTAGCATGTGGCTGTCGTAAAAAATCTAGGTTTGTCTGAGCAGCAGTATGTCCGGGCTGCATTTTTAGTACTTTTTCTAAGTGCATGATTGCTTGTGGGGTATCATTGGTTTTGAAAGCAAGGTAGCCATAAAGAAAATATGTATCTGCATTCTGAGGATTGAGTTTGAGTGATATATCGAGATATTTTTTTGCATTGTTATAGGAGTTCAATTCCATCATACCGGTGGCAATAGCATGTAGGAGGTTTATATCTGTTGTTGACGGGGTATATATTTCATTTAAATAATATAATGCCAGGCGGAATTCTTTTTGCTGTATGGCTTGGTTTCCCAACAGCAAGGTATCTTCATAGGGCTGATGCATAGTCCGTATAGAAGGATCTAAATCTTCCATCATATATATGTATCCTAAATTGTTCATTGCTACAATAGAGGGGTAAATGGCGAGGGCTTTTTGATAATATATTTTGGCTTCCTTGGTGCGATTGTGTAAAACATAGTATCCAGCCACATCATTGTACGCTCTTATACTTTTTGGAGCAGATTGTATGGTCGCGAATGCAAGTGTCTCGGGATTTTTCCAATCAGCAGTACGTGTATAAGTGCGTACTGAAAAAAGTATTAAAAAAATCCCTGTGAGAATATATGAGCTGTGTTTTATAGTGGTTTTTTTTTCAGCAAATGTAAAAAGAATACCTAAAAGAGCAGTAAAAAAACCACATCCAAAATATAGATAACGCTCGGTGATATACCACGTTACTTTCACTGGGCTAAAAACAGGTGCAATGCATATGGAGAGGAGTATAAGTAAGCCGCATAATTTTCTATTGGTACGACAGGTATATATGATGCTCGCAAGATATAAAATAAAGGCTGTAAACATGAACAGTCGATCTACTTTTGTTAATTCCTTGCCGTCGTAGTAGATTGTAAGATCTTGGGGAAATGCGTAAAGCCGGAACATACTGTAAATAGTATATGGATAGCTTTCTATGATCGGAATAATTGCTTGTTCATTGAGTAACACTTTTCCACTTTTTTCATTTTGATCACTCATGCGATCATGGTAGGTTTGGGGAAATCTGACAATAAAATATAAAATGAGTACGGGTGCTAAAATGAGCCAAAATATTTTATGAAACTGTATATCAAGAGTTTTGCGAAGCATGAAGAAATCTATAGTGATAATCACTAAGGGAGCCGTAAGAACCCAAGGATGTTGAAATAACAGAAGATACAGTATGATAATACCTACAGTCAGATATATAAAACGTTTATCACTGGTTTTTCGATAGGCCAGATGAGATAAAATCGCTGCAAACTGGAAGTTTGTCATGAGGATATAGAATTGTGCACTAATCCAGTTTACTGATTCCGTATTGACTGGATGTACTGCAAAGAGGAGAGATGCGATAATGGCTGTTTTTTTGTCAAAAATATAGTAAATAATAAGAAAAACAAACACTGCTGCAACGGCGTGATCTACCATTGTCAATATCCTAAGGGGGAGTGGATTAATACCAAAAAAATGATAGTTGAGTGCGTAGATAATATTTTGTATATGGATGGTTTTTAAACTGTCTGGAATGCTTCGGATTTGAGTGTTTTCTATGTATCCGTGCAAGTCGTCTACAATGGCAAACTCATTGGATAGGGAGTTTGTATAAATACCAAGACTAATACAAAGAAGAATAAATAAAAAAATAGCATTTTTTTTAAAAACTGTAAGAAGCCGTGAAGATATCATAGAATTGATTATAATAGGTATATGCTTATAATAGCTATCATTGTCATATTACTTATTATATCCTTTCTGATGGCGCTGCATTCTATGAAGGATTTTGAGACGCCTAAAGAGATAGCACGTTTACTTACACTTCGCAAAGTGAGAGGGACTATTGTGTTTATGAAAGATAAAGTAGCTCATTATTCTTCCTCTTCTTCATCTACATGAACGAGACCTTCTAGTTCTTTATCTTCTTCCATATCTTCCCATTCATCATCGTCGTCTTCCTCATCATCGACAGCAATATTATTGGTCATATCTACATCATCCTCTTCTTCTTCAGTGTCATCATCTTCGTCTTTTTCATCATCCTCTTCCTCGGCCTGTTGAATATCTGTAAGCATCACATGAGGATTTGATGGGAAGGATGGGTATTGTCGTACTTTTGCACCTTTACTCTCTTCTTTTACAAATACAACCATATCGGTCATATCGATTTCTTTGATATATGTACTATATTCACTACCTTCTTGAATAAAGTAGATAAGTCGTTTTGATATATCATCAGGAAGCGTCCCGATGTATTCATTTTCAAATGAGCGAACTTCTAGACGTCGTTTTTTTTCTTTAAGCATGACCTCTTCTCCAATATTTCGACCAGCGAGATCTTCCTTTTGCCCTAGATTGACTAGATGAATAGTTCTTGTTCTACCAGGCACTTCTAAAAAGAGATCTGGATCATATTTAGATTTAGTAGTAGTTTTTGCTTTATTCTTCGATTCTAATATCTCAATTTTTTCTAAATGCTCCATTGCAATAATGTTTTTTGGCTGAATACGAAGTGCTCTTTTATAATATTTCTGAGCCTCTTTTAAATCGTTAGACTGAAGATACGCAAAACCTAGTCGAAGACAGGCATCGATATCTTCGGTATTGTCATGGAGTATTTTTTTATTTAATATTATTGCAGTGCCCCATTCGGCATTAATTGCCGCATCCACTGCTTGTTGTTCGAGTAGTGTTAAATCTGTCATGTCATCAAAAGTATATGTGAATTATTTTCAAAGTCAATAGCTATAGTTTTTCTCTATTTATCTGTGCATGCTATACTATGCACATATCTGGACATTCAAAATGGGCCAATATGAAAAGGAAAAACTAGCATTGAGTCCAAACAGAACTGTAGCATCAATACGTAATACTTTAGAAATGAATAGGGGGTGTATCTACACCACTGGATCTTGTAGATCGACCACGTATAATATATAAAGCCTTCAGTACTGTTGATTGGAGTTGGAGGCTATGTACGAATGTAGTTTAAAAGATATAATAGAATATATGGCCGGAAAATCGGAATCATTTCTCACACAATCAGCACTCTATAAACGTTTTTTTCAGTTCATAAACTTTATACCCAAGCGTATCCGTATTGTGGCTGCAACTCTCGTCATGACTTTGTTGTTATTACTTAGTAGTTTTTTCCCATTTGGAGAGACATGGTATGTGTTTTTAAGTGTTTTATTTATCATATCGTATATAACTACATATTTGGCAATTTTTGAAGGAATCAGTGGAGTAGAGTGGTATATGCTTTTTGTAACATCGATTATCCTTACCCTTGCGAGCTATCTATTCTATTTTCTTTTGCCAGTAAGATGGCTGACTCGTGTGCCTCTCGTACTAATATTTGGATTGGCATACTACGCTGCACTTCTCACTTCAAATATTTTTAATGTGGGAGTAGAGAAGAGTCTTCAACTTTATCGTGCCGCTTTTTCCGTAAATTATTTTCTGCAATCATTTATTGTTTTTCTTTTACTTATGGTGATTTATACGTTCAAACAGAATTTCATAATAAATGGAATCACGAGTGGGGCAGTGGCCGGTATCCTTTCGTTGCAACTATATTGGAGCGTAACACCAGATGCTTCATTCAATCGTCGTCTCCTAGATTATGCTATGATGACTGCGATTTTGTTATTCCAGTTTTCAGTTATGATTTCTTTCATACCCTTAAAAACCAATGTGGCTGCGCTTATATTTACAGCGGCTTATTATAGTCTGACA
>CAZMJG010000005.1:0-27362 GCA_964566675.1 uncultured Gammaproteobacteria bacterium | reverse complement strand
GAGAGGTCGCATAGTGGCCGAGTGCAGCGGTTTACTAAACCGCCGTAGGGTAACCTACCGTGGGTTCGAATCCCACTCTCTCCGCCATGAAAAAAGTCGGGATTTATTCTCGACTTTTTTTATGCAAAAGTGCGGATGAGAACCGACGGTTCGCTTGCACTTGCAGTTTCCGATACGAAGTCGCGCTAAGCGTGACGAGTGAGGATTACTGCAAGTTAGTACCGATGAACGCAGTGAAATCGGTGAATCCCACTCTCTCCGCACAGCCTGTTATAATAGCAAAATGACAAACTACAAACCACTTCCAGTGAAATCCACCATAACATTCTCTGATTTAGAAAAAATTGATATTCGTGTAGGAACTATAGAAAAAGTTGAAGATGTCGAAAAATCCGATAAGCTTGTTCGCTTAATTGTAGATTTTGGAGAATTTAAACGAACCATTCTTGTCGGAATGAAAAAAGAAAGAGGCAACCCTAAAGAAATAGAAGGGAAACAAGCTTTATTTGTTGTTAACTTAGAACCCAGAAAAATGATGGGGGAAGTGTCCGAAGGAATGGTTTTTGATATTGGTTATGCAAATGAAGTAACCCCAGTGTTGGCAATACCGGAAAATACTGTACCTAACGGTACATGTGCTGGTTAATAAAAGTTCCAACATCGTCCCACTCTCGCAAAAAATATGTATACAAAAGAACTACAATATGAACCTTATATTGAATCTTCAGAGGTTAGGCAATTAATGGAAGCAGTAGCAATTGCTGCACATGTTGGGGGAAAGGAAACTCTGCGTTATCATCGAATGCCTTCTGGAGAACTACATACTGAAGCAAAAAAAGACAGAACAATTGTTGGCATAGCAGATAGAATGTCGGAACGTGTTATGCAACAAACTATTCAAAGACGATTAGGTAGTGTCTATGCAGATTTGGGTTTAAATGCAGAAGAAAGCGGGTATATGCCTGGTGACCTACAACTACTTCTTGATGGAGTTGATGGCTCATTTGGATTTACTCGTGGCGGAGATGAGTATGCTGTCATTGCAGGAATACTGGAACATCCCTCCGATATCGAGGATACGCAAATAACTGTTGATAATATGCTAACAGCAGCGATTTGCCTTCCTAAAAAACAACAATTGATTTATGCTGCAAGAGGACAAGGAGCTCATTGCTTACATTTAAATGATGATCTATCTCAAGTAATACATTCAGAGCAGCTACTAATTAATGAGAACTTTGTAGCGGATTGGATAAATATGATCGTAAGTATGGATGCGAACCATACACCTTTGAATATTGATCGAAAGCATGCTTTGCAAAAAGCAATCATGCAGCGATTCGGAACAGTAAGTTTTAGAGAGTATGGTAGCAATGGACATGATCAGTGTATGGCGGTGCTGAATTCATCGGAAGGTAGGAATATGATTGATCTCTATTTTGCTGATTGCTTTAGTGGACCATGGGATATTTTACCGGGAGCGTTCATTATTCAAGAAGCGGGCGGTATTGTCATTGACCCCACAGGTAACAAGGTAAATCTTCATTCAAAAGCAGCGTTGGGTGGTAGTGAGGCACTGGTATATTTATTTGCTGATGATTTTAGAGGTATATATTCAGATTATACTGGCTTTGCTACCTAAAAAAGTTCCAACATCGTCCCACGCACCCCGTACAGTTTTTTTAATGGGCTAAACATGATATTGAGAGTGAAATGTTACGGATATAATCCTTGTTCTTTTGCGGCTTCCAATGAATACAACTCTCCAGTTACTACATACTCAGATGTAGAATTATGTACTGCTACTTGTGTTCCATTGAAATTTACAACGAGCTGCCACTGACCATTGGAGGAATCATAGGAATATTTTGGCAGTGAATAGCGGCTGCTACTTTTGTATAAGTTTGGGGCAAATATTTCTAACTCATTAGTATTTTTTGGACACTGTTCTGGGGTCGTAGTACAGAAATCTGCAAGTTTCCTACTTAATTCTTGACGGGCAAAGGTCACTTCAGCCTTTTTTTTGTCATCTTGTTCAACTAAATAGAAAAGTATACCGATGGCTACTAAAACTAAAATTATACTAATGACAACGATTTTTGCTATTTTTTTATAATTTTTCATAGGATATATTATACAATGCACCAGCGGTTCCTATATATTTTATATAAATTCCAATATCGTCCCACGCACTCCGTAGATCTTCTATAATGAATTTATGCTAAGAAAAAAACTTCTCCTTATATCCTTAGTTATAGACTAATAATTCTATACATTTTTGTTTCTTCTGTAATTCCTATTTACTACAACCTCACTATATTTAAAAAAGATATATACTCTCCCGGCATATTGCCAATTCCAACTGGCTGTTTTAGTAACTGTAATGGTGAATCGAAACAATTATTTTGTCATAAAGAATCAAAATATAAAGAATTCGGTAGAGAATGTTACTATCTGTGTTCTGGCACTTTTAGCAATAACTATTTTTGGAAATAAGCGTTCAAAATTTGCAAGATTGATATAATATTCCCATGCTGGATCATACCTTTCAGACCACCATACAAAAAATCGGCATAAACCCCTATGTCTCAGTACCTCAGCATGTTTTAGACTCAATATTTATTGAGCATAAAAAGAATACCGGTCCGATTCCCATTTGCGGCTTCATAAATCATCTGCCATTTAAACAAACGCTAGTCAAATTTCAGGGAGAATGGAGATTGTATATCAATACGACAATGCTCAAAAATTCCCCTCAAAGAATTGGAGAACAAATAGATTTGAGTGTGACCTATGACCCAGCGCCGAGAACTATTGCAATGCACCCTAGGTTAAAAGATGCTCTTGATACAAATCACGATGCGAAAAAAATATTTGATTCATTATCTCCTTCGCACCAAAAAGAAATCATCCGATATATAGCCAATCTGAAAAGTGAAGAAAAAGTAACCATAAATATACAAAAAGCGATTGGCTATTTGCTCGGTAAAAACAGATTTGTGGGAAGACCACCGATTTAATATCCGAGATCCTCTTCCACCAAAATCACATGAATCTTGCGTCCAAGGAATTCAGGATCACCTTTCAAAATAAGAATCTTATTGAGAGTTGTATGCATATTCATCGCTTTCATCATACGAGCATCTTCAAGCGGTATCACATACTCTTCGAGACGCTTCATTGCATCAGCTAAACTTGAAACAATTTTCTTTGTACTCACGACAAAAATCAAATTCTGAGAGGTAAAGGCAATATGAGGGAGCTGGCTACCAGTATTGCTTGCAATCACCATTTGGCCATCTTCAGTGAGCGCATGGACACTTCCCAAATAATAGTCAGATACTATCGAATCCTTACGGAGCTGAGCTCTTTTTTGTGCATCATTTTCCCCTTTTATCTTTGCATGCAGGTCAACCCAAGGATGATTACCTTCTGAAAGATAATTCATATATCCAACCTGTTCTAAGGTAACAGAGGCGCCATTCATAACACTAGCCCCATCGGGAATAATGTGTTTAATCTGTGCGAGTGCTTCTTCTTTTGTTTTTACAACAACTGCAGTATACTTTTTCTCGGAAAGAGAAGTAACTGTTTTATCAAGAGAATCCTGAGAAGCGAGCGTGCCAAAAGGCGATGTGGTATTTGTCATATAAAAAGTATTAATGTATAATTTGCTATAGAAATTATAGTACTACAGAAATTATAGTATGTCAAGCACTCAACAAAATAAATTAAATGCTGAGGTAAACCATGTCATCCGTGTACTCGGAGATGATCATATACTTTGTATTATTGCCAACCTACAAGAAGGCGGTAGGAGATTTAATGAACTACAACGGGTACTCAACTTAAACCCAACCACACTTACTAGTCGATTAAATATATTAGAAACTGAAGGTATTATTGCTCGGCATACCGAGACTCTAGATAAAATTTCGGTGGTTTATGAGCTTACGGATAAAGGCAATGGTATGTTACCTATTATATTGGCTTTTGAAGCATTTGCAGAAAAATTTCCTTCATCAAAAAAGTAATATTCCTACATAAACCTATAACTTTATTGAGCTTAAGACAACCATATTACTTCTGTTCAGCTACAATGGCTTTCTTATGATTTTTTTCAAACTCAGTATTTTCTACATCTTTTGTATGCTCCTTCATTACTTGAAATTTTTCGAGCATCATAATGAGAGCCATACCGCCAATAGCAAGTACAATACACATCATTACACTGCCATCAAATGACATAGGTACTATATTTTTCTCAAGAAGAGGCACTACCTCACCATGGCTATTTATACGGGTTGTTAATACTTCTTTCCATGGCCATATCTTGCGTAGAGAACCAATCATAAATCCCAGCAACGCGGCAATTACGATATCATGGTGACGAGCAAATAACCAGGTCAGTAACCTCGAGAATAATGATATACCAATCACAATCCCTATCATAAATATAGCAAGAGTCATAATATCACGATCAACAACGGCATTCAAAATTTGTTCATATTTTCCCATTATTACAAGAAGGAACGAACCAGAAATACCAGGAAGAATCATTGCACAGATTGCAATTGCTCCACTCAACATGATAGCAAGATAGGTGTTTGGCGTTTCCACTGGTACTGCACCAACTAAGATATACGATCCAACTGTTGTGAGGACCAGAGCCACATAATCCTTCATATCCCAGTCAATAACCCGCTTACGAACAAGGATAATAGAGGCCACAACTAAACCAAAGAAAAAAGACCACAGAGATGCTGGATACTCTACCAGTAGAAAAGAAATAGCCTTTGCCATAGATAAAAGTGCTACACCTATACCTAAACCCAGCGGTATTCCAAAACTAAACGGGATAGATTTTGCGGCCTCTACAAACTTCCCTTTTAAGGCAAGCCTCAATGTTTTTCCACTTACTGTTTTTATTGTGTAAAGAAGCTCTTCATAAATACCAAAAATAAATGCAATTGTTCCACCAGATACTCCAGGTACAATATCCGCAGCTCCCATCATAAAACCAGTGAAAAAAAGACGAACGAATTTTTTCATATAGTCGTATTATACTTTATACAGATATATGATCACAACCATCATCTCAGACTTTTCTCGTGTACTACTGTTTCCAACCGATACAACATATACAGGTAGTCTTAATGAACTGCACCAGAAACTTAGGCAAGAAAAAGGCGATCACTACGATTTCTTTACCTATTTCACCCTCAATGAAGAACTATTTGCAACATTCAAAAATCTGAATGGGCAGTATCCGATATATATATTTACCACAGATACTATTCAGGAACGCGAAGAAATACGTAACATGCTAGATATTGTAGTATCAGATATCTTTGTGGCGAATCATCATAATCTAAAAAAAGATCAAGAGGAATCCTACCATTTTATCGCCAATAAACTCCAAAAACTACCTCAGACCTTTTTATATATAGACGATATTGAAGCGAATACACAGGCAGCAATCAAAGCAGGTATGAAAGCGATACACTATCAAGACAATAAACAGCTTTTCATTGAGCTTCAAAACCTGCATCTACTCTGATAATAAACTATCGATTCAGCTTCCGGTATGTTATGATTTTTGTTAATTAATAGTAAAACCGTTTTTATGAAATCCACTCTTTCACACATACAATTCAATATCGATTTTAAACATGTCGATTTTTATACAAATCTGATGAAATTCCTTGGATGGGCAGAGATATATGTTGCAGATGGGGTAGTTGGATACAACGACAGTACCGATAAAGGAGCAAGTATCTGGTTTTTAAAGTCAAAAACCAATGATACGCACGGACATGGGAAAGCAGGTATGAATCATATTGGCATCCATGTCGATACCCAATCAGATGTCGATAGTGTGGTCACCTATATAAAAGATAAAAATATAAAAACTCTCTATGATACGCCTCGACATCGCCCTGAATTTTCCTTTGTAAAAGGCCATACATATTATCAAGTAATGTTTGAATCTCCTGATAGAATACTTTTTGAAATCGTGTATACCGGTCCTAAACAATAATTGCCTTCTCAAGATATTTCAACGGGCTGATTAAAAGATTGAGCGACAGGAGATTGTGTGGTAGAAGTAATACTTTTGCGAGGCATAGATTTGACAATAAGCGTCACAATATTTGCAATAAGTATTGCATTTACGAGAGTATCTACAGGCATCCAACCAAACCACGTATTAAACACAAATAACGTAATTCCAGCGATTATTCCAACTATAATCTGTTGTTGCATAAAAACAGGTGAAGTTTTGGGCTCCGGGAGCATCACCAGAGCACAAAAAGCTGTAGCGTTAAAAAGCATGGTGTATGCGAGTGCTAATGCTTGAGATAGAGCAGAGGATTGACTAAATGCAAATCCAAACAACAAGACAATATAAGTAACAAAAAAAGTTATGGCGTATGGCAACTTTTTAAACGCATTGGCAAAATAGACAAATCCAAAAAGAAAAAATAATGGTACTAATATATTCAAAACAGAAATTTTACTAGTAATATTCTGAAACATATCTGCCCCCCACCATGAAATTAGAAGTGTGTCGGCACCCTTTACCGTATATTGTGCACCCATACTCACTGCATAGGTAAGAAACAACGCAAAAGCTGCTGGATTTAAAACAGGCATTTTATTCTTTTTTACTACGAATTTACCTATTGAAATGGCTACTACTGCAAAAATGAAATACCAAATACTATTTGTTGGATGTATAAGCAAAAAAACAATCCATGTTGAAACAAAAAAATTCAACGGATTGCTTTGGATCATACCAAAACCATAGCGAATCAAATAGTATATACCCGCACTTGTTATAAAAGTAACAAACATCTTCAATATGTAATCATTTCTTTCCATTACATTCTTTGTAGGTATGACTAAATCAAAAAAAGATATAATACCAAAAAAAGATAAAAAAAGACTAAAACGAAATAATGAATTTTTCCAATTTACATATTTTAAAATGTCTGAGAACATAAGAATAGATATTGATAATTAACCAATCTTTTATTACCATTATACAGACTTACATTCCAAACTCTATTCAGCTAAAATTCAGGAATCATTTTTATAGTAACTAATTAATTTATTAATATTTTGTAAATATCATTATGAACCCTAAACAAATCGGTATCGGCCTCGCAGTACTTGCTATTGTAGCTATTGCAGTTTGGCAATTTGGTGGCACCAATACAGCTACCCCTACTCCTGAGCAAGCACAAGTAACCCAAGCCCCCATGCAAGGCACTTCAGAACTATCAGAATCCACAGACTCCTCTTCAATGGACGCTTCAGCCTACAAAGACGGAGAATATACAGCAACCGGGACATATACATCCCCTGCACAACAAGAAGAACTTGAGATAGCAATTACACTTGCTGACGGTATAGTGACGGATGCAGAGTTTACAGGTAAAGCAACTCATCAAGTCAGTCAAAAACTTCAAGGTCAGTTTGCAGAAGGATTTAAAGAAGAAGTCGTTGGTAAATCTATAGATGAAATAAATCTTACTGTTGTAAACGGTTCATCTCTTACTCCAAAAGGTTTCATGGACGCGCTTGAGAAAGTCAAAAAAGAAGCACAAGCCTAACATGGTGCCATCATCATTTGAGTACGAGTCAATGGGTACCCACTGGGAGGTATCAATTTGGGACAAAGTAGAGAAGGATCGTTTCTTAAAAATTCAGAAAGACATTGTTCTGATGTCCGATGTCTTTGACCATACATACTCTCGCTTTATTTCTGCATCCTTTGTATCTCAGATCTCCACGTCCACTGGGATTATTAAAGTACCAGATGATTTTATAGAGATGCTTAAAATATATGAACAATTTTTTAAGCTATCTCAAAAAAAAATAAATCCTCTTATTGGCGCCACATTAAGCGATCTAGGCTATGACGCTGAATACTCGCTCAAGAAGAAAAAAATCATCCATCCAACGCCAAACCTCCTAGATACAGTAATAATTAAAGATCAGAATCATATAGAAATAAAACAACCAGTTATATTTGATTTTGGGGCTTTAGGAAAAGGTTATTTTGTAGATAAAGTCTTTGAGTATCTCGTTGAAAAGGGTTTTAAACATATATTGGTAAATGGGAGTGGAGATATCCATTATCAAGGAGAAAAGCCAATTACAGTCGGACTCGAGCATCCCCTTGATACTACAAAAGTTATTGGTACGATCCAGTTCCAGCATGGGGCTATGTGCAGTTCGGGAACCAATAGAAGAGCATGGGAAGGCTATCATCATATTATTGACCCTCAGACCCTCAGTTCGCCTAATGAAATATTGGCGACGTGGGTACTAGCAGATTCCGCAGCATTAGCAGATGGGCTTGCTACAGCATTATTTTTTATTACCCCTGAAGAGTTCTTTTCTCACTACAAGTTTGAATATCTGCTTCTGAATAAACATATGAAAGTAAAACGATCGCCCGGATTTAAAGCTGTATTATTTTGAAATGAATTTTTTTCCATCAGGCACTATCAATACTTGCCCCGGTGTAATAGGAAAAACAGGATCTTCACTAAATTCATTATAAGGATAATCTATTATTTTTTTTGGATCTGTATCATACATACGAGCAATACCCTCAATAGTTTCTCTATTTTGAACAACATGAACGACTCCAGTTACTGGTGGTATGAGAATGATCATATCTTCAGTGATTCCTTCAAGGGGAATATCATTTGCAAAACGTATGGTATCTACTGTTATTTTATATTCCTCGGCAATAGATTCCAATGTATCAAAATTTCGCACTTTATGGTACGTTAAGCCCGGGCGTAATCCTGGATGACGGATACCCCGGATATACATCCCGATCCGCTTCAAATCGCTTTGCGCTTTTAAAAGAGCCAAACCACCCACAACCCCAGCTATAAAGAATATAAGAGGGAATAACATAAGATATCTAAAATGAAGTGGGTGATCTAAGTGTCTTGCATTTCGCTTCTTAAGATTCATACTATTATTCTAGCAGAACTGTCTTACACGTGAATAAACGGTACGATATACTGATACCATGCCAGGAAAACACTTCAAATTCGCAATCAGCACTCTTAGTTGTGCTTCAGCTAATATATTCGCTCCTCATCAGATTATGTTTCCTTCATATGCGACACCCAGCACCATTGACCGCCTTGCCGCAATGAGAAATGCACTTCAACATACAATACCACTTCAAGACTCCACAGCTTCACTTCATGTAGGATATATGATCGACACTCTAAGTGCGCTACATGCTCTTACCCATAAAAATATTCCTATATCAAGTATAGATACACCTGATGTAGTTCCGCTCCTAGCCTTTTTTATCGAGATATTTAAAAATACCTTTTCAGATATGAATTTTCGTAAAATAAAAACTACCGTCGGTTGGCAATTTGCCAGCGTTACCACCAATCAGGAATTTGTTAAGAAAGTGAGCGAAGGGATTGATGGGTTAAATTCAAAAGACACAATCCATTTTATTCGATCAAGTTGTGGATCCTGGCATAAAGATAGAGTAGGGCAGACGTTGCTTGACTTGCTATCTGAAAAGAGGAAACAATTTGCGTCTGTTGCCCTTGCGCTTGAAATAGATGCAAAGCATCAAACTCCTGAAGAATATTTTGAATTTGTATATAAACTCCAAAAAAATAACCCAAAAATACCCATATATTTTGATCTAGATGTCGGCCACATTGCAGAGGCACGCAAAAGACATACACATAGATCTATTGAAAAATCTGAAATTATTGTAGAAAAACTCCTTTCAAACAAAAAACACAATCAGCTTATTGGTATGGTTTCTCTCAATCAATATGATCACAAGCAGGATGAGACACATATTTCCCTGCTTAAAGGCTCAATTGACTATATACATATAATCAAAATGTTGGGGCAGGCAGCCCGTGGTGGGCAAATACTTTTTGATCCTATCATCATGGCTGAATTTAGCCCTTTTGCTTATCAGGAAATGATGTCTCTAGATGGTATTAAATATTTTCACCAGCTTAAAAAGGCTTACTGTGAAAGTAATTCTTCTATTTTGGATGTATTAAATCCGACCACAACTTCATCATCAATCCAAAGTTGAGGCACTCCCATCTGTCCTGAGCGCTCTACCATAGCCATAGCCTGATTTCTATCTCGAGAGACATCAATATCCTCAAACTGTATATTCTTCGCTTTGAGATAATCTTTTGCCATATAACAATACGGGCACGTAGGAGTTGAAAATACTTTTACTGAGTGTGGTTTATTCATAAATTTATGCAATTTTTAATGATCTTGAATGTTTTTTTTGAGCATACTGAAGGAGTAAAGTACAAATCATGATAAGATCCGTATCTACAATGCTATAATACTTTTCTCTCCCATCAGGCCTTACAACAACCATATTACATGCCCTCAATTTTTGCAAATGTTGTGATACTGCAGATTGTGCTAGTCCACAATTTAATACCAACTCTGATACAGTTTTTTCACCTTGAGACAAGCATAAGAGCAGTTTCACACGTACTTCGTTACCTAATACACAATAGATATCTTCTTGCATATTTCTATATATTAGCATTTGCTAATATATATGTCAATAGAGAAAATAGGCATTTGTTTCGGGTTTTGATACAATTACCGATATGACTGTTCTAGATTTACCCATCGTGTCATTTGAAAATCAAAAACAATGGGAAAAATGGCTTGCGCAACACTACTCCTCTACTGGTATTTGGTTGCGTTTTTACAAAAAAGCATCAAAAATAGCCACCATCACCTATACCGAAGCGCTAGAAGAAGCTCTTTGCTATGGCTGGATTGATGGGCAAGCTAAAAAATTCGATGAAGTATCATATCTTCAACGATTTACACCAAGACGGAAAAAAAGTATATGGTCTAAAATCAATACTCAACATGTTGAACGTCTGATAAAAGAAGTTCGCATGAAAGAGCCAGGCCTAAAAGCGGTCGAAGAAGCCAAAGCTGATGGCAGGTGGGAAAAAGCCTATGATTCTCCATCCACAATGACCATACCTGCAGATTTTTTGAAAGAACTTATGAAAAATAAGGAGGCATACGAATTTTACCAGACGCTCACGAAAGCCAATACCTTTGCAATCGCATATCGCCTTCAAACAGCCAAAAAACCTGAAACCTTTGAAAAACGAAAAAAACAAATATTAGCAATGCTTCAAAAAGGTGAAAAATTTCATTAGACAAAATCTATATTTTTCAATAATGGTGAGTACTTTCTTACTCACCAGAATTTTTTTATTCATCACTTGGTATACTCCGATGATGCAGCCTCAAATAGTAGACCATTGGCATCATATGTACACAGGATTTATACTGGTGTGTGCTTCTCTTCTTTTTTCTTCACATCAGATGAAAATTGTGAGGGCTATTGGACTCGGATTATTTGTTGACGAATGGATCCATGTATTTCATATCATTTTTGATATAAAATATATGAATTATTGGTCCTGGAACTTTATAGCCGTTGCCCTGCTTGGCGTATTACTTCTGGGGAAATACTATTACAAAATTACCTTCAAAAAATCATGAGACTTCTTCTCACCTCCGCTGGTATTACGAACAAATCAATTAAACATGCACTTTTGAAACTCAATGATAAGCCTTTTGAAGATAGCTCCATGGCATTTATTCCGACAGCTGCAAATGTAGAATCCGGTGATAAAGACTGGCTAATTGACGATTTATCACGCTGCAAAGATACAGGCGTAGATTCTATAGATATCGTAGATATTTCTGCAATACCTCGCACTATGTGGGAACCGAGGCTGTTTTCCGCTGACATTATAGTCGTGGGTGGCGGCAATACATATCATCTCATGTACTGGATGAATAAATCGGGACTTACTCAAATAATGCCAGAACTTTTGCAGACTAAAGTATATATGGGTATAAGTGCCGGCAGCATGGTACAATCGACTAATCTTGCACTTAGTCAGTCTGCCAAAATGTATGCCGAATATATGGGAAATGAAAATATAGAAAAAGGTTTGGGCAATGTCCATTTTCATATTCGTCCCCATTTGAATTCCCCGTGGTTTCCCCACATTCGACAAGATTTTATCGAGGAAAAATCAAAAAAGTTAAAAGAACCAGTATATGCCATAGATGATCAAACTGCTATACAAGTTCTGGATGATACCGTGACAATGGTATCTGAAGGATCGTGGCTGACTTTTAATATGGGGGCTGTTGCTACAATCGAATAACTTCTTCAGGTAGGTGAGTCAAACCTTTTATTTCTTCCTCAGTCGTAGTCGCTATTGTCTGGTATTCACCAATCATGTTCATAACCAGTTCTCTATTATGGTTATCCAATTCGGAAAAAATATCATCAAGTAACAATAAAGGTTTCCTATTTGAAGCTCGTTTAAATAGTTGTAATTCTTGTAACTTTAGCCAGAAGATTGCCATTCTCTGCTCACTTCTTGAGCCAAATAGACTTACATTCTTTTTTGAAGGATGATGGAGAAATATAGCAAAATCATCTTTTTGAGGCCCTATAACAGTCCGTCTCATACGTAGTTCTTGAGGTAGAACTTGCCCCAATCGCTCTGTAGTGAATTCATCCTTCATATAGTGTATCGAAAATTCTTTTCCTTTGAGTTTATTATTATTGTTCAAATATTGTGAATACTCAGTTCGCTTCATGGTAAGGTATGTAGCTTGCTCTACGAGATAATCGTTCCAAAAAGATATTTCCTGTTGCAACTGCTGCATATTTACAAACTGTTCTAGGATCTTGTTTCGTTTGCGCAGTGCGTTCTCATAATTGCGAAGTTTCTTTCTATATTCAAAATCAAATGCCGAAAGCACTCCATCTACATATACACGTCTACGTGAAGGAGAACCTGTAATTACTTCAATATGCTGAGGGGCAAATAATACCGCCTGTGTCTGAAGTTTATGATACTGAAAAAAAGATTTTAATGTTTTATTTACATAAAATGTCTTTTTTACTCGTTCTTCCGCTTCTTTGCGGAGCTGTATTTGAAATAATGTATCACTCCCCGACTCTAAAAATACAGATTCCACAAGTCCTTGATCTTTTTCCCATTGTATAAGCTCCATTTCTCTTGATTCGCGAAACCCTGTGCCATACACACTCGTAAATACAGCTTCAAGTAGAGATGTTTTGCCTCTGGCATTTTCACCGACTATCAGAGTCATAAAAGGGCTAAAAGTGAATGTAGCTTTTTCAAAATTCCTAAAATGGGTAAGATAAACAGATTGTATCACCATGAGACCTATACTATACAATATTTTAGAATGAGAAGTAAGATACTATCGCAAACTCGTCTATCTTAAAACAGAAGTCTTAAAGAAGTACATCAGGCCAAAATCACACTGTTTACTTTTTCTTTAGCAGAAAAATAGATTCCATAAAAGCTGGCAAGCGGAATATAGAATTACGTTGTAAAGCAGCATCGGGATTATCTAAAAAGATTTTCTGCCAGAACTTTTTGGTAAATACTGAGATATGTGAAAAATCTTTACTATGAAACCATCGTATCCAGGTATTCTCACGAGTATATACTTTGTGCAAAATATATTTTTTTGAAACACGAACAGTCTCGCTTATTACTTTTTTTATCTTTGATCTTTCAGAGTGTTCTAATACATCAAATGTAATGACAAGATCAAATTGGTTATCTTCATAAGGCAAATTCGACATATCTCCTTTTTTTAAAAAAGGTCGTATCGACTTGTCAGCAAGCTCTAAAGCATGATCAGAAATTTCCACTCCATAAGCATCAATACCGAGCCTTCGCAACGCTTTTACCAGATCTCCGGTGCCACATCCAACGTCAAGACAGTTTTTAGGATTTAAATTGACACGGATGATAAAAGCACGATAATAATTGGCCAATGCACTAATAAAACGAGCAATCCCTGACTGCATATGGGCAAAACGATAGCCTGCCTTATTTCCCATATAATACTCGCGGTCATAAAAACTTGCATCTATACGATAGGGCATAATGACCGTACCTTTAAAACTATCTCCTTCAATTAGACTCTCAAGATTTTTTATATCTTGACCATGGGTCACAATCACAGTTAAATCAAGTTTTTTTGCAAGTTGAGCTGCTATTGGATCAAACGGTGCATTTATACCCGGAGACCATTCTGTTCCTACTAAATGTTCCATTTCTTCCCAAGTTAATTTTTTTATGGCTTTGGCGTCTGGATACTGATTGGGATCTTTGTCATATACGTAGTAAATGTTGGAGAGGTTAATAATTAGGTTTGCACCGTAGTCACGAGCTAATATCACGGCATCATAGTCGGTAGACCATCCGGGCTTCCACCCCGCTCCAATAACGATTGGCTCTTCCCAGTCTTTTAGTTTTTTTTCATAATTTTCTATAATACGAGGATGTGCTATATCTTCAAAAATAGTGCGGAGAAGATGTGCATTTAAACGTGTGGCATGTATACCAAGCCAGTCCAAATCTTCATCTGTCATACCTCCGATCACTGTTTTTCCGGCATCTCGATAATGGCGTGCAGCTAGACCACCTCCGGCGACAAGGAAGAAACGTCTTCCCTGTTTTACATAATGACGAATAAATGTATTAAGATTCTTGAGGAATTCTGTATCAATACCGTTTTTAGTGACTATTAGTGAGCCTCCTATAGATAGTACAATTGGTGGTTCTTTATGATCAAACATAGGATAAATCGCTAAAAAAAAACCGCTTATAAGCGGTATCTATTAATGCATAATTAGGTGACAATAAGGGAACGTTGTTTGGTGATATGCATAGGATATGTAATTATATATTGTATTATAGATTCTACTTTGACAAAAAGCAATATCTCCTCTACAATGGAACACTATGAGGAGATCTCGCATCACAATAACACTAGACGCACAAATTCTAAAAAAAATCGATCGTTTGATCGATAAAAAGAGAATCAGGAATCGCTCACACTCTATTGAGTATATTCTTAATCAGTATACAATGTCAAAGGTAAATAAAGCAGTGATTTTGGCCGGAGGTCGCGGAACTCAGCTCCGACCATATACGTATGAGATTCCGAAACCTCTTCTTCCTGTAAAAGGCACGCCTATTTTAGAACATCTTATATTGCAACTCAAAAAAAATGGGATTACCGAAATTATTATTGCCATTTCCTATTTAGGAGAAAAAATAAAAGATTATTTTGGAGATGGAAGTAAATGGGGCGTATCTATTGAATATTCTGAAGAAACGGACAATTTACAAACGGGAGGCGCCGTCAAAAAAATTAAGGATAAATTAAATGGGGAAAGTTTCCTTGTCATTCACGGAGATATTCTTACAGATATCTCTTTTGCAGATCTCATCCAGTATCACAAAGATCAGTCATCGGTTGCAACTGTTGCACTCACCACTACCGGTACTCCTAAAGAATTTGGACAAATCAAAATGCAAGGTACAAAACTCGTAGATTTTTATCCAACAAGTGATAATCCCGACTTAAAAAGCCATCTAATTCATACCGGTATATATACATTTGAGCCAGAAATTTTCAACTATTTTCCAAAAAATGTCAAAGAATTTTCTCTTGAAGATGTCATTCGTGAACTTATTAAAGAGAGGAAAGTCAATGGATTTGTTTTTGAAGGCAAATGGTACGATGTTGGCAATCCTGAGAATTATGAGCTGGCAATTAAGGAATATATACAATAAACCCAGCTTATAAAGTGCCTTCCCCTACTCCGAGTATAAATCCTAGCAACTTCGCAATAAAATAAGAAGCTGTTAATAGCACAAATCCAATAATACCTGCTGTTATTTTTTGTTGGCCCTTCTGTACTTTTTCGGCATTTCCGTTTGACATAAGCACGTCATAACCGCCCCATATGATAATAAGAAATAATATAACTCCTGCAAGAGGTACAAGAAACGAAAGAGCCAAATTGATAAGATCACCTAAACTATTTATCCCTTTCAATGGACCTTCAAGCTTTACACTCGTTGCGGAATTAGAATCAGGAGTTTTAATTTCAAGTGTTTGAGCCAGTAACTTATTCATAATGTTCAATAAATGTGTAATATGCGCCGGATACTATGGCACAACATAAGTATTATTGTATGTATCCCGATTGAGATACAACTGTATATAATTACAGCATACATAAAATTACGTATTGCTGCAAGCAAAGATTGATTTTTAAATATATAAAGGATATTTAGATCAAACAAATAACTTATTATTCCAATAATTATAAAAATAGGAAGTACATACCATATATCTATCAGATCCTGCTTTGAAGAAAACATAGTAGAGCTTAGCACAAATATAATATATGCTTTTATAAACTGTATTGTATAGGTAGTAAATTCAAAAAAATGTATGGTGTACAACCACCATAACAATAAAATTCCGGTAATAATAGGTGCTATCCCAACTAATATTCCGCGTATTACATCTTTTTTCTCATACATTACGTAACCCAGTCGAAGATTTCTCCCTTCGTAGCTTGGTAATAAGCTTAGCTTATGGATCGGTAATAGAAGCAACAGCGCAGCTATAAAATGACTTAATTCATGTATTACTGTACCGATATAAAAAATAATGGCAATGATACTTGCCGCCATAGTTCCGTTTGTGATCCGAGCAAGAACCAGAAATAATGATTGTATAGTACTTCGGGAAATAAAATAAAGTGCTGTTAACACTGCAAAGAAAATAAAAAAAAGAATAGCAAGTGGCAGTTCAGAGTACATGATATTTCTCTGCGAGAGTATAAAAAAGGAGTGCAAATATCCCCATGGTAAATACGCTCATGGCAGATAGCACTATTTTACTATGAAATTTATGTGCCGCTTTACGATAGATATGATCTATATCAATGGGTGTAAAATGACCATGCATCATATTATTATACTGTATTCATCTGTAACGGCTGGCCTGACTGTGCAGGTTGCGCTGGCTGAGCTGGTGGTTTAGGTGGCGGCGGAGATTGCTGCAAAGCCTCATTATTAAACTTTTGTACCCCAGGTGCCGCCTCCTCCATTTTATTCTTTTCTACTGGTGCTGCTGGCGGTGGTACTTTTGGCAATTCTTCTGCACTCTGCAATGGCTGATCAGTTTTGGGTGAATCTGGCGGTAAAGGTTTGTCTGGATTTTTCTTTTCCTCCTCCGATACTGCCTGTACTTGAGATGAAGCACATTTAGTACAGATTGTTGTTGCATTGAGTAATACATCGGTGACAAATGTATTTGCACATTTCTCGCAGAAGAATTTTTGCGCTTTTTTGGCCTCAAGTTTCGCATTTTGTGCACCTCTTATTTTTTCAATTTTTTCAAGATTAAATATAAATTCTTCGCCATCGTAATCTACTATGATCATATCTCCAAGCTTTACTTTTTTAGCGATGATCAATTCAGAAATAGGATTTTCAATCAGCTTCTGAATTGCTCGTCTCAATGGTCTTGCACCAAATATAGGATCGAATCCTTCTCGGACTATTTGTTTTGTTGCTGTATCTGTCACAGAAAATCCAATTTCCTGTTCTTCAAGAAGCTTACTCAAACTCCTAAGTTGAAGCTTCACGATAGAAATCATATGTATAAACTTGAGAGGTTCAAAAACGATTACCTCATCAAATCTGTTTACCAACTCTGGCCTGAAGAACTTCAGCAGTTCATTCATTACCTTTTCCTTAATAATGTCGTATTTCTTTTTATCAGTTTCTTGTTCTACCTTATTTTTTTCTTCTATTTCTTTTTCTAGAGGGAAATCTTTGCCAAAGTAATCGGATAGTAATTGCTTTTTCCACTTTACTGTCTCAGATTCACGATACCATATATCGTTTCCGACAATGATGATTTCTCGGCCTGCAGGGGAAAAGGTATGTATATCCCAGTGAGTTACAGGAAGTTGACCTTCACCATCAAGTGATTGTCCAAAGAAATAATCCTTGAGGAGACCTGTCTCCCAATCGGAAGCATTCTGTTTTTTTCTCCAAAATCTGTCCTTATAAGAGACTACTTCTTTTTCATCAGGACTAAATGCATGTGTCTTAAGTCGGATTGTAGGAAGCTGCTCATCAGGGGCGTCGGGCAAAGCATTTATCACAATTTGATCTTTAAAGTACTCTATCAAATTTGTCACGTTCCATATCTTCGCTGTTGTAGCACTTCGAGTATATACCGTATTACCTCGGGTAACAATTTCCAATCCTTGAGTGGATATAGCATGAGTGTCGTATCCAAATGCTGGAAAACCTGTTGGGGTTGTGGTGTAATCATCTTCTTTCTTTTCTTCTGTTTTCTTTTCCGCTACTTCTGCATTTTCTTCTGGTTTTTCTTTTTCTAATCCTAAATCTTCAGGTGTTGGCTCTTCTTTCTTTGGTGGCGCGCCATCAAGTTTTTGACCAGCAAAATATTCTGGCAACATATGCTCATTCCAGCTAGATTGAGGCTTTTCTGTTTTATCTTTATCCGTCATCTTCTCGTTATTTGCATTATCAGTATTTTCCTTTTGAGCATTTATGTCGCCTACAGGTTTTGCTTCTTTATCCTCTGTCTTTACAGCTTCTTCATTATTTGTATTTTGTTGCAGAGGAATACTGCTTGCAGTGACTCCATCTCTCTCAAAATATTTATTTGCTATTGTCAGAATTTCACGACCTCTGGGTGTAAATACATAGGTAGAAACTGCACGTGGTTCATTTACTTCTGTTTTGCCGCTTTTTAAGAGTTCTTCTTGTATCAAGCGAGTCCCAATATTTGAAGTACAGATGATAACAGCATTTTTAAATGATATAGTTCGACCTTTGTTATCAGTAAGGCGAGCATCATCGAGGATTTGTAGCAAAATATTAAAGATATCAGGATGAGCTTTTTCTATTTCATCAAACAGCACAAGCGCATATGGACGTCGACGTACAGCTTCTGTAAGTTTTCCTCCATCTTCAAATCCTACATACCCTGGAGGAGGGCCGAGCAGCTTTGCTACTTCATGACGCTCCATATACTCTGTCATATCAAAACGAATTACCGCATCTTCTTCATCAAATAATACTTCTGAAATTGTTTTAGCAAGCTCGGTTTTACCCACACCCGAAGGTCCAAGGAAAACAAAACTTCCAATTGGTCTATTACTCGCTTTTAGTCCTGCTCTACCTCGTCTTATAGCTTGAGCTACCGATTTTACCGCGCGTTCCTGATCTATCATGCGGTTATGAATAATATCTTCAAGATTCACCAATTTGTCACCTTCAGTGGATGATATTTTACTAATTGGTATGCCAGTACGACGTGAGATAATATCCTTGACTATATCTTCTGTCACTTCTGTCGTTGTCTGAGCTTTCTTCATATTGTACTCATCTTTTTTCCCATTGAGCTGAGCTTGTACTTCGTCAATTTTTGAACGGGTTATACGAGCTCGTACTTTTTGACCTGTTTTTTCATAGTCAGCAAGCTCTGCTTTCATTTTATTGATCTGATCTTCGATAGACTTTATTTCTTCTGGAAGTGAAATCATAGGAAGACGCACAGCAGCCGCTGCTTCATCCATCAAATCAAAACCTTTATCGGGCAAAAAACGATCGCCGATATATCTTTTTGATAGTTTGACTGCAAGTTCTATCACATTATCTGTAATTTTTACTTTATGAAATGATTCATACTTATCACTGGCGGCCTTTAACATTTTGACAGCCTGCTCTACATTTGGTTCTGGTACAACCACCGTTTGGAAACGTCGCTCTAATGCTGCATCTTTTTCAATATATTTTCGATACTCCATGATTGTTGTGGCACCGATAAGCTGTACTTCTCCTCTGGCTAAAGCTGGCTTTATGAAATTAGAAGCATCAAGTGCACCATCTCCACTTCCAGCGCCCATCATAGTATGCATTTCATCTATAAACATTATGACTTGACCTTTAGCACCTTTGAGTTCGTCTACTAAATTCTTCATGCGCTCTTCAAATTCGCCTCTATGTGAAGCTCCCGCAACCACACTCATAAGATCTAATACAAGTATTTTTTTACCAAGTAGACTTTCAGGTACTTGCTTACTCACGATCCTTTGTGCAAGCCCTTCAACGATTGCAGTCTTTCCAACGCCTGGTTCACCAATAAGCGCTGGATTATTTTTGATACGACGAGAAAGCACATGTACAACTCGCTCTATCACATCTGAACGCTCTACGACAGGATCAAGTTCTCCATTTGCGGCTTTTTCGGTAAGATCTACTGTGTATTGCTGTAAAGCTGTGCGTTGTTGTTTCATTGCTCGATCTTTTGCACTTGAAGAAGTATTCCAGTCTAGACTTTCAGACTTACCAGTTATTTTCTTAAACAGATCGGCTTTTTTTAACCCAAGTTTCGTCAGTGTTCGTGCACCCATTCCTTCATTTTCATCTATAAGAGACAATAGGATATGTTCTGGAGAAATAAACTCATATCCCAAATTTCGAGCAACGACCAAGGAATTATTAGTGATCTGTTTGACCCGTGGAGATATTTGAGGCGGCGTAGGACTATTTTCTTTTTTATATACCTTATTAAGTTCTTCTTCTACAAGCTGTGGCTGAATTTTCAAATCAACTAAAATTTTATAGATTTCGCCATCTGTCATCAATCCATGAAGTAAGTGTTCACTATCTACATATATATTTTTAAGTGCTTTTGCTTTGTTATTGGTTTCTAAAAACACCTTATTTGAACGCTGTGTCATGTGCGTCATGACATCTAATTCACTACGTTTATCACCATTTATATTTGATTTGAGTGGTGCGCCATTGACTGCTGGTTTAACTGATGGAGCAGCTGCCACAGACGGAGGTGCAGCCGGCTTAGGGGTATTTGTTTGAGGTGGCTGAGTTATAGTATTATTTATGTTTATTTGCGGAGGCGGTGCTACTTTCTGTGGTGCAGATGCTGGCTTTGGCGTCTGTGCTACAGGAGCCTGTTGCTGCACGGGCGGGGGATTATATGGTGGTTGTACTGGATTGTTTTGTTGCATTACAGGCGGTGTGGGCGGTCGCTGAGGAGCTGGGGCGACTGGTGGTTGCATGTTCATCGGGGGTGCTCCAATACCGTTATACGGCGTACCTCCTGAAGGTGTTGATCCTATACCGTTGTATGAATTTCCTCCTCCAATACCATTATATGACTGTCCATAAGAAGGTGCACCAATGCCGTTGTAAGACTGTCCTTGTGGTGGCATGACTGGATTTCCAACTCCAGACATCCCTTGAGGAGGAGCCGCGGTTTGACTTTGGTAGAGTTGTCCAGCAACCGGTGGTCTATTCATTGTCGACATATCTGAGGCTCCAGAAGGAGCTGATCCATTTGAAGGAGCAGTCCCTGAAGGACTTTTCTTAATAAAATCAAATATTGCCATACGTTTCATTATGAGCAAGTATATTTGAAAAGTCAACATCAATAGACTTCTCCTTGCTATATATAGACTACTAGTATTTATCACTGGACAAATAATATAAAGTTAATTACATTAAATAATGTATAACTATGAAAAAATGTATTATTTTAGTAATCATTGCCTTATTTTCATTGAGACTCATCCATGTTTCTTATGCTATTGGTACGGGCGAAAATTTTGATCGTCCTGAGATTGATCCTGGTCCTGGAGGAGGAGGATCGGTAGTAAAAATCCTCCTTGATACTCTCATTGGAGGCAAAGGAGTAAAAGTTACCTATCCTGATACGCCCATTACACCTGGTGTTCCAACTACACCAGCGCCTATTGATCCGGGTGTTACAGGCAATCCTGTAAATACCAATGCAGGACAATATGCAAATAAAGTTGTCGCAGCAACAAGCCAATACTGTGGAGGTAGAATTTCCTCAAGTAATTATAA
Source organism: uncultured Gammaproteobacteria bacterium (assembly GCA_964566675.1). Lineage (GTDB taxonomy): Bacteria > Patescibacteriota > Microgenomatia > UBA1406 > GWC2-37-13 > CAZMJG01. The sequence goes on along the minus strand of CAZMJG010000005.1, from coordinate 5,481 downwards.
TTGTGTAAATAATTTTGCCAGTCTTCCCATGAATGAGGAAGCCAGACAAATATTGAAAGTATCAGCTTCAAAATATACTCACGTGCAGTGCGTAGCAGGCGCACGAAGTATGACCTATGCTCTAGATAATCCCTTTACACTTTATACAGGTACAGCTCTAAATTTTTGCAATTTAGATGATCCTCGCTATACAAAATACCCAAACACTGCTGAATATCGAACTTTGGTAAAACCCGGATCACTATTTATCCAAGATCTAGGTACATATGCAGGACACATAGGGTACGTAACTCAAGTGAATGGAACTAACTCTATCATTGCATTTGAGGCAAACTGGGGAGCCGGAACAATCAAACACGGCAGGCAGGTACCAATGGTAGTTGCGGATAAAGATGTAGGAACTATAGGCAGAATTATATGTTGGCAAGTGCCCAAATAACTATGAATAAAAAAATCATTATCATACTGAGTGTCTGTTTGGTAATCATCATTATTGTCACTGTACTTTTACTTGCGAGAGGAAAAAATACCCAAAATAGTTCACCTACTCCGCAACCAGTCTCTCCTATCGAGGGAGTAATGCCAGGTATCATCCGACCTACCAATGAAGTAAAAGTCGGTGAGATTGATGTCGTCGCCGTATCTCCCGCAGATATGTCCACCGATCTGGTGAAGACGGTACCCATCGAAATTACATTTTCAAAACCTATTACCGACAAAGATGTAGAATTTATGATCGGTCCAGATATACCATTTACCCAGCAAATTGAGGGGAATAAACTGATTATTACACCTACTGAAAATTTCAAAACAAAAACTTTGTATTCGTACAGAATAAGAATTACCAATGAACTTGAAAAGGTGCGAATTTATACGTTTACTACCGCAGGAGACGGGCTCCTTAAAATACCTGATACCGGCCCATCGGATGAGCAGATTAAGGCATATGATGCAGTGGTCCGAACGGAACACCCAGATATATATGTATACAATAATACGCCATATAGTAATGCCAGTTTCTCAGTGACAGCTGCTTTTTCTGAAGCAACAAATGCCAATAAATTTACGGTTATTTTAAAGGATGCAAATAAAAATCAAGCTCGGGCAGACTTTATACTCTGGCTTCAGTCACTGGATATGACCGATGAACAAATTCAAACGTTAGATATAGAGTATAAATAAATGAGATATACAGCCTTTATAGTAACTATATATATTTTCTTCTTTCTTATTGTCCGAAGCGTTGTGGCAGTTGGAGAGGATTTTGATAGACCTCTCATAGATCCAGGTCCGGCAGGCGGCAAATCTTTTGTGAGGATTCTCATAGAGACCTTTCTGCGAGGCAAAGGAGTGAAAGTGACGATGCCTACTGGTACACCCGATCCCAATATTACCACTACGCCTGAGACTCCTATTCCTTTTCCTACAGGAAATGTCACCATACCTCCTGGTTTGGGTTTAAACCCAAGCTATAATTATCCGCCTGACTATGTAAGCGCAGCCAACACCTGCTTACAAAATAGAGGAGTATATTATCAAGTACAAAGTATGACTGGTGTGCCGTGGCAAATAATGGGAGGCATACACTCGAAAGAAGGCGGTTGCAATCCGACTCACTCCTGTGTGAGTGGAAGGATCATAGGACAAAATGAACCAGATGTCCATGGTAACTGCTCTTGGGCAGATGCGGGACTTGGTAAACCGGATCCTCTGCCCGGAGGTGGTTGCGGCTTTACCAATCTACTGGATAGTTGTCTCTATGGGGCGAATCATTTGAAAGGAAAAATTAGCGCCGTACCACACAATATACAAGAACTTGCAAAAGCGTTGGGAAGATATAATGGTACAGGCAATGCCAACTGCGGCAAAACGCCATTCCGAGGCTGTCCACCACTATATGAAGGCTACGATCATGTATATCCCTTCAACAAATTCGATGAAATACATAATATTATGTATTTGGTTTATTGTGCCGATTATACCCCTTGTAATCCACCGCGGGTGTACACCGGTATTGGTGTATTAACAATCGCCTCTATTTTAGCCCGATATTAATTGTATGGAAATAAATACTGGAACAAATAAAATTCTGATTGCCCTGAGTGCAGGTCTGATGATTTTGATCGTCATATACCTGATATTTGTGTGGCGGAGTAATCCGTCAAATTCAGGCATATCTTCTATCACACCGACATCTTCTACAGAACCCACGGCCCTGCCGCCTTTGCAAATAACACTTGCGATACCTAAATCTATTGAGCAGGTACCCACTATTCCTTACTCAAAAGGTGGAGGGATAGATACAAACAATGTAATAGTAAAAGAATCAAAGGAAAATATTAAAAAATTAGTATCTGCACTTCCTTACAAAAAAATTATAAAAACTTCCAATGGTCTCAATGTAGAAGTCCTTATACCTTCCGCAGACTTACAGCAAAATCCTTGGACGTTTACGGCTAGTGTCTACGGTATAGATTATCAAGTAGAAAAAAATACACCAGAATATATACTTATGCGTACAGCTTTCAGGGAAGGGGCCGCTGATATATTGTCTTTTGTCCGTAAACAAGGAGTCGATCCAGAAAAGATTATTTTTCAGTGGGGTGATCGAGTATTTGTCGAAGAACGAGCTCAAGAATGGCTTCAATAAAGCACAATACTTCATTGACTTTGCGCTACCAGATTCGTTACAATGAATTAATCTATGTACTTTTTCTCCCTCTCTAAAAAAATTACTGGTTGGATAAAAAAACTGATCATCATGGGGCTTGTATATACTGTCGTATTGAGCCTGTTCGCATATTTTTTTCAAGAAGACCATAAGGTACTACAACCAATTGCTCAAAAACAAGATAAAAGCGTCTATGCCGTTTTAAAAGATCCTGAATTAAATAAAAACCCTGAAGGTAAGGCAGTACTTGGAGTCTACAGGCTGATTTTGTGTAGTTTTTCAGGCCAAGCTTGTACAGATAATCCAGCCGATGATAAAGCCAATTTTGCGCACAGTATGTTTGGGAAAACTACTGCCATTATGATGTCCCCATATATGCGACCTCCTGCCTCCGGATCGATGTGGCTGCAGGAGAGCCTTGCAAATGCAGGTTTCATACCAAAAGCATATGCGGCTCAAGGCCTGGGGTATGCCTCTATTAGTCCCTTTAGCACCATCTGGAAAGTATTTAGAGATGTAGCATATATCCTTATGGTGCTGGTGGTCATATCTCTTGGCTTTCTCATCATGTTTCGTGCCAAGCTTGACCCGCAAGCAGTCATCTCAATCGAAAATAGTTTGCCTCGCATTGTGATCGCTCTTATTTTGGTGACGTTCTCTTTTGCTATTGCAGGCTTTCTCATCGATCTTATGTATGTATTGATCGGCTTGTGTGTCTCTATGCTTGCTCCACTTGTTCCCGATGAAACAGAGACTCATTTACTCAACAGATTTATGTACGCCAATGTAGGTGATATTGCGGATTCATTTAACGGAGGCAAAAGTATCATGTGGAAAAGTGTGCCTGGTGTAAATATATTTTCGTATCTATCAGACACTGCCCGTATAGGAAACGCTCTTATGGGTATATTTCCCGACTGGCTCAATACAGTTGTAAAAGTTATTGCAGCCTTCTTCTTGTACTCTACGGCTTACGGACAAGTAAATGGCACATTTGGCCTAGAAGGATGGGGAAAGATACTAAACGGATGGACGTTTCTAGGAGTTGGACTCGGAGACATGTCAGAAGGATTTCTCACCACATCCATAAAGCTTATTACCTATGCAATCCTTTTCCCTATGCTTCTTTTTTATGGCGCAGGTTTTATTTTAGGGATTCTCATTTTATTTTCAATCATATTTCTTATGTTTCGCATATTTTTTATGCTCTTTTTTGGATACTTGCGAATTCTGCTATACATCATCTTTGCCCCCTTTCTACTTATGTTTGAAGCGATACCGGGGCGTGGCACATTTACGTGGTGGTTGCAGAATCTTGTTGGAGAGCTGATTATGTTTCCTACAGTAGTTGTCATCTTGTTGGTCGGAAGGATCATAAACAATCTGACTGTCTCTCATGGTGCAGCTTGGCAACCGCCCTTTTTATGGGGCCTAAATGCGGACAATTTTGCAGTACTTGTGGGTACCGGTATTATGTTCTTGATTCCCGATCTTGTACAGATTGTAAAAGAAACAGTAGGTGCAAAAGGTATACCGATCAAGTTTGGTATTGATACCTATTTCTCGGGTGCGGAAGCTATAGGGAATGTCGGTAAAAATGCTATTTTCCAAGTAGGATCGGCACGGCAAGTAATGCCTGGAGTTGAACGCCTCATTCAAAGTTCTCCGTTAGGAAAAATTCCACTCGTACAGAAGGCATTTAGTGCTACGGGAGTACCACCTCAACCAGCAGGAGATGTACCATCACCAGATAGCTAACCCTCCGTATCTTCCTCATACGTTACGTACACTTCTATTTACTTAATGGAGTACTGCTCAGTTCTTTAAGAATGTATATTCTTAGTTCTTATTCACTAAACCCAGGTATGCGAAGTATGTCTACTCCGATCACACGAAGGATAAATACAGAGAGTATGATGAGGATCAAACCCATGATGCACGAAGTGATAAGCTCCTGGGCTTTCTGTACTTGCTCAGGATTGCCCTGCGAGGTCTGCATGACAAAGGCCGAATATATGATACATCCCAACGCCACCATGCCTGCAAATCCTAGAAGAGGTCCAAACACATTCTTTTCGATAAAAGATGCTAAGTTTGTCTGTACACACCCAACACCCGTCCAAATACCAGCATTTCCAGCAACTTCTTTGCCATCGACTATAGATATTCCTTGCAAACACCGCGCACACTCTGTTTGCTCGCCCACTGGTAGTATTTTACAAATATCTGTATTTATAGCCGTAGTATCTGGCAATTCACACACACAACTGGGGTCATCATAGGGAGATTTGGATATCTTATTTGATGAAGGTTCACCTTTCATGCAGTAGGCATTGTGGGTAGGATCGGAATCCAGGATCATAGCATTCATGACTGCATGTGTGCCTTTTGCCGCTGCTCTAAAAACAGAGATTGCACCGTTTGCCACTGCTTCCATGGTACCTTCAATCGCCTTCAGATAAAAAGGCACATCGAGATTTACTTCACCCTTGACTGCCACACAACATTGACGCTTTACGGAATCTACTGCATCAGGGATACCACAGTCTACACCAAACACAGGCATATCTATAGTCGATTCGGCAAGCAGCCAGCCTCCATCTTCTTCAGTTGGTTCGGGATTGGTCGCTTCATTTCCTTGCAAGTAGGATATTGTACTTTGCAGCTTAGATATAAATGCATCGGTATATTCTGGTCTTTCTATACAACGGCCTGCAGAATTGATGTCACTATTATTATTAGCTGCATTTTCAATACGGTTTCTTAATCCAAAATAATCACCGGTTATGCCTTGTTGCCAAAAGGCATGT
>CAZMJG010000004.1:11161-28576 GCA_964566675.1 uncultured Gammaproteobacteria bacterium | reverse complement strand
CAACAAGGGAAAATGCAAGATGTATTGCAGACTTAATTCATGCTTATTACAGATACGGAAAGCCAGTATTTATCTTTTAAGTATTCTTTATCATGACCGGGGTAGTCAAAGAAGCCATTAGATTTCTGCATTTCTTCTATATCTTTCGTAAAGATAACCCTTAAGGTATTTTCATCTTCATAGTACACCCAAGAAGTTGGCGTTTTAAGTACTATTTTCTTACCATTGGTAGTATCGGGGACAGAGTCTACAATATTGGGTACCGTGACTAGAAATTCGGCACTGAGCCATTTGTCAGATCTATAAGTTAGGAAGGGGATTGTGGTTTCTATATGTCTCATTTCTTGATTTATCTCTTTTAGAAGAGGTTGGATCTCTTGTGACTTAAATCCGTCATGATTATAAGTGAATGAACCAGGAGAGTAAAATTCACGGGTTTGCCAGAAGGTTTGTCCGTCAAGTTTTTTCTTTTGTTCTGTACTCACTATAAATTGTTCTAGGATCTTTGTACGATAAGGTTTATTTAAAAGAGAAGCTAAAGACGGCTGCAAAAATATAAACAAAAAGCAGAGAATACCTAGTATACTAAGTAGCAATATGAAAGGCTTACGTGAAAATAGAGTGTTCATAGTGATAATCATCCTCATTATATCACTGTTCTTGGTACTTGATCTTCTGTTACATAAAGGTCAACCGGTGACTTTTGATGGCCCGACACATATTTCAAATATCGCGCAGATGTATGCAGCAATGCAAGATGGGGAATTTCCAGCTCGGTGGGGCGGCGGATTTGCTCGATATGGCCTGCCAATTCCTGTGATCGCCCAACAATTCACTTCGTATCTTGGTGCTTTTATAACATTTGCGACACATGACGTGACAATTTCTTATACAATCGTGGTTTTTATTGGTGCTTTTGTGTCTACTCTTACCATGTATTACTTTCTAAGATTATATGTGTCTCCTTATTCGGCACTAGCGGGATCGTATCTTTTTCACTTCGCTCCCTATAGAATCATGAATGTATATATACGAGGCGCTTTGCCTGAATTTTTTTCTAGTACATTTATAATCCTTATTCTTATATCAATGTATTATGCAATCGAAAAAAGATTATTTAGTGGCTATCTGATGCTTGCATTATCAGTGGCATTGCTGCTACTGACTCACCCGTTTATGTTTATTGTAGGGAGCTTTTTGTATATACCGTATGGAATATATTTATTACATGATAAAAAATTGGGTGAGATTAAAAAGATAAGTTTATTAAGTATTTGTGGCGTTGGTTTGGGATTTGCTATAGCGGCATATTTTATTGTGCCACTCTTTATAGAAATTCGATATTTTTATTATGGAACGACCAGTGTGCATTTCCTATCTGGTCATTTTTTGCCTCTAAGTAATTTTATAGCTGAGCGATGGTACTACTTTTATAAAGGAGATATTTTTCCTCGCGGGCATGTGCATATTGGAGGGATCGTGGAGGGTATTATTGCTCTAACGGCAATCTGCATTAGTATTTTAAGCTATCTAAAAACAAGAAAAATTGAATTACTTCATATATTTGCAGTAGCAGGCGTTATCATCGTGCTTTTTACCCAGGAAATAACGGAACCAATTTACAAAGCAGTTATTCCTCTGGGAAATATACAGCATCCATGGCGCATGATGACAGGCTACGTATTCATACCTCCCATTCTATTTGCTTTACTACTTCATAAAGTAAAAAGGAATGATCTGTATATTGCGTGTCTGTTATCTGTGATTTTCCTTGTGAGTATATTACGTTTTCCACAACTGTACGGGAAAAATTATGTAGAACATAGTCAGGATTCGTACTTTAATACTGACTATAATTTACATGGTATTGTAATGGATACAGTTTGGATGGGAGATGAGCGTACCTACCCTTACCAAAAGAAAAAAATTAAAATTATAAGTGGAGAGGGAAATATTAGCAACGAAATTATTAAAAATGGGAGTCGATCTTACACTCTCGAAGCTAAAACACCTGTACGGATTGTTGATTATACATTCTATTTCCCAGGGTGGAAGGTATGGGTTGATGGAAAGCCCCTCACAATACAATTTCAAGATCCTGAATATAGGGGAGTAATAACGTATGAAGTACCTGAAGGGAATCATACAATATATGCTAAATTTGGTGAAACTATGGTACGCATGTTTGGAAATATTGTCACTCTCTTTGGAATATCTATGTTTGCTCTCCTTTATTATTTTCGAAAGAAACTTCATAATTTCTTAATTACATAAAACTTATATGTTTCAAGCAGTCCTAAAGTTTATACAGAAAACTAATCCATGGATTATCGTAAGTGTTATTTTTTTCGTTACCTTGGTATTACGTCTTTATAAACTCGGTTCTATCCCAGGCACATTTCAGGAAGATGAAGTTCTCAGTGGTTATGTGGGTAGATATATTCTCCAAAATGGCAAGGATATTTATGGTAATCCTTGGCCGCTTTTATATTTCAATAAATTTGGCGACTATTATATAGTCCTCCCCATGTATTTAATTGGTCTATCTACATATATTTTTGGGGTAAGCGAGTTTGCTGTACGGTTTCCCGCTGCTTTACTTGGGAGCTTGGTGGTATATCCACTTTTTTTATTAACGAGATGGATTTTTAGTAGTAAAAATACTGGCTACATTGCTGCATTACTTATCACTATTACTCCTTGGCACTGGGTACTTTCCAGAGCCATTGTTGAAGGTATCATTGGCTCAACTATATTTCTTTTAGGTATAGTTATGTTACTTAACTATTTGCGCAGTAAAAACTTGAAATCAATTGTGTTATCGTCGGTACTATTTTTGGTTTGCTACATGATTTATCATCCATTTCGATTATATGTTCCTCTTATTTTCTTGCCCCTTTACTTTCTGTTTCAGCTACACAAGAATAAAAAAATACTTTGGACGGTCATTCTTGTTAATATTACTTTTTTTCTTTTAACTTTTTATATCAGCACCACTCCGTGGGGAAGCGGCAGGTTTACACAAACATCTATTTTTAGTGATATTTCAGGCGTGGAAATCAAAACCCAACAACAGATTTTTAATATGGGGAATGGGCACTTACTTGAAGCACGTATTTTTCATAATAAAGTAGTTGGCTATAGTAGAGAATTTATCAAACAGTATCTTACATATTTTTCACCACAATTTTTATTTGTACAGGGTGGCGCTGAGTCAAGATATGATGTGCCGGATCAGGGATTGTTGTACTTATCTTATCTTTTGTATTTTATAGCACTCGCTGTGCCATTCTTTAAGCGTCCATCTCAGCCCGACAGCAGATATATTTACTATTTACTATATTTGATTTTACTTGCACCTCTCCCGGCTGCTTTTACCTATGTAGGAGCCCCAAATGTGCACAGAGCGGCCTTACTTGGCATTTTACTCGTGATTCCCGCATCATATGGCCTGTTTACGCTGTTTCAATCAAGATATCGATTTATTGTCATACCATTTGTCTTGATGGTATTGATAGGAGAAGTAATTTATTTTTGGCATCAGTATACAACACAAGCGGACATCTATACGAGTATGCGCAGAAATGATGGATTTAAGGAACTAGTTTTATATGCGCAGGCAAATAAGGATCAGTATGATGAGGTGTTTCTTCCAGCAGAAGGTAATACAGCTCTGTACTATTTATTTTTTACTAAAGATTTTGCATCAGACTATTCGGCTCAGTTTCAAACAGATGCACACATAGATAGAATTGGGAATATTCGTTTCATAAAAGCAACGTGCCCAACTGAGGTTCTTAGTGAAGCTGATAGAAAGAAAAATATACTCGTGGTGAATAGGCATAGCTGTGCTGAAACGCAAGGATATGATCAGATAGATACAATAAGAGGCAAGAATATATTACTTGGATTCAAAATATTTAGACCTGCAGGGAGAAACTAGTTTAATTACATTCGCTTAAGTAAAGAGTTGAGTACTTTATTACGTATTCTTTCGGTCTGGGAACCCAATTTTTCTTTTTCGATCCAGTAGGTACTTTCGTAGAGTGTTTGTTTAAAATGATTTGTTATTGCAACAGCCTGTGTCTGAGTTGGTGGAACAGCATCTTTATTTTGCTCCCAATAAAAGAAATAAACCAGTAAGCAGTAAAACATTTGGAGAAATGCGAGTACTGCACCATGCATGCCGTCTTTATATCCTTTTTCAGCAAAATATCGACTTATAAACTCTTGCAAACTTTTTTTTAGAGATATAGATAGTGTTAGCTCACTACCATTATGAATATATTCTTTCGCTTCTGCTTGAGCATAGCGAATCATTTTTGATAAATACTCATCAATTGTTTCATAGTTATGGTGTATGATTGCCTTCTCTTCAACTGCTTCTATTTTATATTCTTTTCCTTTTACTTCAGGCTGAGAATGAAGGCGTGAAGGCCAGACAAGAGAATCCTTTTTGAAAAAACGTATTTGATAATCGGGCCACCAGCGAGAATGTTCTATCCATTTACCAAATATAATGTTTTTCCGAGGTATGGAGATATAATCACAATTGTTCATATTCTTAACTATTTCTTCTTTCAGTGCCTGGGATATAATTTCATCAGGGTCCAGAAATATCACATGCTCATAAGTGGCAAATGCTTTGGATTTTTCACGGATTTGTTCGACATACAGGATTTGTTCTTTGATTTGTTGAACTTTCACTTTGTCATATTGAGCAAGAATCTTTTTTGCATCATCATTTATACCTATATCTACTATCACTATTTCATCTACAAAATCTAGTGATTGGAGAGATTCAGCCAGGTGAAGCGGATTGTCTTTTACGACTAAGATGGCACTGATTTTACTCATATTTAAACATAGCTTTTAATTCTTCAATCAAATTTATTCTAAATACAACATATAACATCGCCAAATACACAAGACCTCCAGAAATAATAGCAAGTATAAGACCAGGATAGGAAGGATAGACTGATTTTACCAGGAAAACAATAACACCCATGATTATACTTGCGGTAAATGGTGAGGCTATACTACTCCAGAAATGAAATTGCACATATTTTCGTGCTACATACATGACGGCTATAAAAGTAAGTGAAAGGAAAACCAGAGCTATTGGAAAACCAAGCATTCCAAAACGATTTGAAAGGACAGGCACGAGAAGCCATGTCATGGCTGTCCAGTAAATCATAAATTTAAAAGATGTTTTTACTTTACCCAATGCATTAAAAAGATTAATAAAAGGGGTAGAAAAAGAGGTGAGAAAGGCCGAGATACAAATAAGGTAGAAAATAGGAAGTGCGGGTTCCCACTTATTATATTTAGGAATCACTTCGACAAGGCGATCCATGAGTAGTACCGCACCAATATATAGTGGTGCGAGTATAAGTGTCTGGTAACGAAGGATTTTTTGTATGAGTCCTGAAATTTTTTCATGATCATCCTGAAAGCGGGCAAAAACTGGGAATAGAATACGACTGATATTGTCCATAATCATGCGTATTGGAGCTTCAGCCCATCGTTTTGCCCAGCCTATGTAGCCTAGTGCAGTAAGCCCTAATATGCGACCAAGAAACAATGTTATGAGATCGTCTTTTACCAGAGCTAGTAATGTATTCGTTTGAAATGGAATGCCAAATGATAGAAGTTCTTTGAGACTCTTTCGAGAAATATAAAAACGAGGTGACCAGAAAGAAATAGAATACATAAGAAACACACCCACGAGTGCGCGAATAAGTACTGAATAGGTGAAGCTCATAAGTCCGAAACCTGCGAGTGCAAAAAGTGATACTGCAATATAGAACAATGTATTCTCTACAATTTGAACAAGTACAATCTTTTGAAAATTTACTTTGCGTTCAAGTAATATTGAGGGGATCGTCTTAAGAGAGGAAAAGAAGAAAGAAATAAGCAGTGCCCAGTAGAGATATACGGCTTCACCAGGTAGTTTATAAAAATCTTTAATAATATTGGTCAGTAAAAAGCCAATAGCAATGAGCGATATAATGAGTATTTGTTGCACAGTAAATGTGGTGTATATATCTTCATCGGTGACTTCTTTTTTTTGAACCAAGGATGCTGCGAGGCCAATATCTGAGAAATAATTGAGGAAAGAAATGATTGACAGTGTAATAATATATACACCAAATGTCGCAGGGGGTAGTACGATGGTAAGGACGAGATTGGCTATAAGACCCAGCACAGCAGAATACCCACTTTGAAAGAAAAGGCTTAGCAAACTAACAATACTGTTTTTTTTTATGTTTTTTTGATGATCGTGCTCCATGATGATGCAAATTGTTTGGCAGTGAACGCTATAAGTATACCTGATGAGATGATAGTCAGCAGATTGGCAAATATTTCTGTATCAGTTTGCTCATAGTTGATTTGTATTGTGGAAAAATCGTTATCCTTAACATCAATGAGCGGTCGACCTAATGTATCAAATTTGGTTGGGATAAAAACTGCACCGTCTACCGTGATTTTCCAGTAGGGTGCATAGTGGATATTTGCTACGAGAGGTTTAGATCCCTTTGCCATAAAAATTTTGGAAAAAGGGGTGTTTTGTACTTCAAGTTGCGTATTATCTTTATTTTTTACCGCAATGTCTGAACTACGTATGTCGCTTGGCTGCTTCTCGGCCTTTTTCCATGCATCATAATTGACGTGAGTTGGAATATATTCAGGTACCTTATATGCTACATCTTGTTTTATATATTTTTGTGAGAGGTATTTATTGTTAAATTTTTCCTGAGAAATCATATTACCTTGAAAGTATTTAGCATGGAGAAGGGCAATAATAATCATTAAACCCAGCGCGCATGCCGTCTGAGCATATTTACTGACATTTGATAGTAGGAAAGCTGAAAAAAAAGATATACCAAATAGCGAAAACATAAGAAAGCGCCAAGGGAACTGAAATAGTGAAAGAAGTGGCTCAAACAACTTCCAAATCCATGACGACTGGTATGTCGTCATGAAGATACTTACAATAGTAAGAGCCAACATAAAAAGCGAAATACGTTGAATTTCTGAAGAACTCAGTGGAATATCTTTTCTGATAACAGGATAGAGCTTATTAATAAAATTAACTATATTATCAATGGCTCTCTGAACAAATAATAACATTTTGTTGGGCTTTGAGATATAGCTGGTATATAAGAAAAATAATATGCCAGAAAAGCTAAGCAGGAGAGGTATTTTACCGAGCATAAAAGACATGCCATCTGCAGTACATCCGGGAGCCGATCCGGCATAGCCCCAAACCGAAGTCCAAATTTGTGAAATACAAAGAAAATGATCCTGATATTGTGTGCGAGTAGCAATATCTGTTGCATGAACATATGACAATTCGGTGATGGCTGGAATAAGGAAATACGCACTAAGTAATAAACTGGCTCCAATGGTCGCTAAATTGAATAATTTCTTTCTTGTGAAAAATGCGAATGATACGAGTATGCCAAGGGAGATCAAAGATAGAATGTTGTGTGAAGTAAACAGAAAAGAGAGGAGCAAAGCAGTAAGAACTGTTTTTTTATATGTATTGGTAAGGAGCATATAAAAGCCCCAAGGTAATAGTGCAAAAATCCAGGTTTCGCCTAGATTGCCTCGGACATATATATCTACGGCCAAATACGGAGAAGTTGCATATATAAAACCTCCCAATAAAGACGGATAGAAAAAAAAGAAACGACGTAACAATAGATACATGCCACAAAAGCCCATAAGTAATGCAAAAAGATAGGTGAGCTTCATGGCATTAATAAGTCCGAAGCCACTCAACTGAAATAGTTGGGTCACCCAGTAAGGGAAAGGAGCATAGTAATTAAATACAGGATACCCAAGGCCAAATGAAAAGTCTGGAGCTATACGAGGAGGAATTTTGCCTTGCTGTAAATTTAGATTAAATTGTTGGATACGGGCAGCTTGGGTTTCATCATGTGCCAGAAACATTCTCCTGTCAGTTGGCAGCAACTGTTGGCTCGTAATGAAAAGGAGGACACATACTGAAATAATAAAAATAAGTCTGTTCATAGCCATTTGTACGCTTGATCTGATAATTCTCTTACCTGGTTACGGATTTTAATTTAAAGAGGTAGAGTGCTTCAGTACTGGTGGGCTTAGTATATTTTTCTACAAGCTCCATAGGCCAGGAATCAGAGAATTCTTTACGATGGGAAAAAACGATATATACATCTTTACCGTCGTTTAGATCCTTTTGAGCATCAATAAGATGTTTCTCATCTAAAGGCCATAGGCCACGTATCTCTATACGATCACCATCACGTAGATAAACATCAAGCACATCTCCTACAAGGCCAAAATTGCCCTCTGCAAGTATAAGTACAGGTTTAATTTGTGATTTTTCTCTCATAAGATCCATAAGCTTTTCAGCTCCCCATACTGCTGTAACTCCTTCTACATACTGACCTCGATCAACCGGGGGAAAGCTCGCCTTGGCCGGATTAAAAAGAAATGGGTAATCAAAAAACATCATGGTCACAACGAGGAAGGCAAGTAGGTAGTAGGTATATTTTTTCTTGTATTCGTTAAAGAAATACACTGCCGTGATAAGGAGAAGACTAGCATTAAAGATAAGGTAACGAGGAAATACAACTTTGGCCATAAACGCGATAACAAAAAAAGGAATGAGGAAAAAAAACATAAAGTATAAAAAGAGATTTCGATCATTTTTATATAGTCTGATAAGTCCCAATATGCTAAAGAGAATAATGACAAACCCGGCTTCCCAGGCGATATATTGGGGTAATATTTTAATATTGTGAGGAAAAACTTCAAAGGGACTGGCCATAAATTCGGAGGCTGTCATGACAAATGTATTGTTTTTTTGTGATACATATTGGAAAAATGGTGAAAGCCGTTGGACATTATAAAAAAGTAAGCTTAATGCGAGAGAAATAGAAAAAAGAAAGTAGTAGTTAATAGATTTTTGAACAGTATCTGTCAATTTTTTTGACATGAATAGTATGGGGGCTGTTGCCGCTACTGCAAGAAACAATCGTGCTGAAGATTTCGCAAGTAATGTGATACCACCAGCTAAACCAAAAAGGAGTGCTGTGTCTAGCCTTCGTTCGCGCGCAAGCCAGATAGAAAAAAACATAATCCATACAAAGCCGGCATTGACTGCTGAATCTACAAGCGCTATGCGATCATAAAATACAAAATATGGCATAAATAGATAGATAAAGGCTCCCATAAAAGCAGCTCGTTTACCCCATAAATAATATAGTAGGGTAAAAGTGCCACATAAAGCTACAAAGCCTGTACTTACCGAAAACATACGGCCCGCAAGAAGTGCATTAGGCCAGAAAATTTTAAGAAAGGGTATTGTCCCCCATGTTTGTAGTGGTTGACGACCATCAGTAACTGAAATAAATCGCCAGCTGGCATCTCGCCAAGCTACTTTAGCCCATCTTATGTATATACCTTCATCTGAAAATTGAGGCCATTTTTCTAGGTTTATAAGCCGGGTTGTAAGAAAAATCACAATGATAAGGGCAAGAAGCAAAACATCTTTGAGGGTGATATTCTTTTTAATGAAAGACAATACCGATCTATAGTCAAACATATAGCTCCTATTCTACCTTAAACTTATACAAATATACAGTTCCAAACTGTTTTAATAACACAAGATTCTTTAATTTACTTATCTTGTCTTTATCTTCATCGGTGATAGTGAGGCATTCATTTGATGGGCTTTTTTGTAAAAGCGCGCTAAATTCATCTAGCCTATAAATAAAGTCAATTTTTTTGCCAAAGTAATACACCATTGAAGGATGTTGTCCCCACCAGGTGGTCGTGGTGATAGTAAGATCCATGCTTTCAAGATCTGAAATTTTTTTCCTTTCTGTGGAATTCATAAGCATAGAGAGCTTATTGCAACGGGTAGCTGCATACTCGGCCAGATCATGGTGAGATTCTCGCGTCGCATATTGTACGGTATAAATATGTTCTTTATAAAGGTAATGCCAGAGGACTGTTAAAGAAAGCGCAGTAATTAAGATGCCGTAAAGTCTGAAAGGAAGTTTTTTGACCAAGATGAGTGGGTACAGAATCAAAAATGCAAATTGTGGAATATACGGATGGCTGTACCAGAAGATTTTTGTTTTTGTGACATTGAGAAACAGGAACCAAGGTAATAAATAGAGCGCGTAAAGTAGTTCATTATTCTTAATTTGTTTTTTATACCATTGCCAGGCTATTACACAAACTCCGCCAACTGATAAAAAAGAAAGAACACCAAAATATTCATAGAGAAGTGTAATGTAGTATTCACGTCTGCCAAAATGTGTTTCTATGGATGCTGTGACCCGTTTCATATGGCTTTCATAGACATGTTGTATAAAAAAGGCTTTACCATATACCACAAACATAATCAGATACCAAAGTAGCATTAGGCAAATTTGAAAAGCAATGTGTTGAGCCTGTTTTAATAATTCTTTTTTGTCTATTTGCTTGGTGAAGAAAAGATACAGAAAGTAAAGCGTCATAATACCTGGCGCGTAAAAACCAATCAGAGATTTACTAAGGACTGCTATTGTGAGAAAAAACAAGCTGAGTCTAAACCTATCATAAAATAGGACATAACCAAGCCAACCAATAAGAAGAAAAATATCAATGTTGAGTACGAGAGCTCTTTGCAAGATGATCGAAGTAAAAGAGGTGAGTACGACGACCAGTGTGGTAAGCCATGTCTCTTTGATAACACGATAATACAACATATAAACAAAACCTAGTGCGACTGTGGCTATAAAAAGGGTGACTATACGAGTCGAAATTTCAGCCGCAATAAAAGGAGTAACCTTCATGATAAGGCCATAAAAAAGAGGAACAAGTGGTGGTTTATCGAGCCAAGTTTGGTATTGCCATAACGGAGTAAAAGAGCCTTTTGAAATCATTTCTCGCCCTACTTCTGCATAGATTGATTCATCCCAATCATAAAAAGGAGCAGGATTGCTTATGAGTTTTGTGGAAAAAAGAAGAAAATAGAAGGTGAGGAATATGAATACTGGATAGTGCCGCTTTATCAAATGTAAAAATGTTTTCATGATTTTTGAATTGTATCAAACTTATACAACCATTCGTACATGCCTTTGATATAGGACGGAAAAAGTAATGGATCTATCTCAAAAGCTGATGGAAAAACTGTGTTTGCCATATATACGAAATAGGTACGCATATCGTATACAGCAGCAATATAAAAAATGATGCAGAGACCATATGACAAGTACTTATGTTTGAGTGGTAGCTTATAGAGCAAAAGGATAGCATTGCCAACAAAGAAAATAATGGACGGGATTGTAGTAAAGGATCGGAGAATATTAGGGTTTTCCCATGGGTAGGTGAGCATCATGGGAAGCATAGAAAAGACAAAATAGGTAAGGAAAAAAGCATGCTCGAACTGGCGAAATTTGCGTAGTGAATAGATAAAGCCTATGGCAAAAAAGAAACCAGCAAGAGGGTTTAACGTAGCTTTGCCCGGATAATTATGGCGGCCGTTCATATCACCATTCACATGGAACATCAGGACAGCGCGTTTAATGTTGTCGATGCCAAATTCAATTTTTTCTCCCACTTGCATTTTGTCATTGGTCACATAGGAAAGTTGATTTATACGTATATCAGGATGGATGCTTAGATACACAGTAACCGGCATAATAACAAGAACAAGAGGTACTATAAACGATGCTAATGGTTTTACAATATGTCGTCCAATCTGACGAATATTTTTAAATTCCCACAAGAGGAATAAAAGCGGAAGTAGAAAGAATAATCGACCCGGAGTATATGAATTATACGCAAGCCCAGCAAAGAGACCACTAATACCTAAATGTATAAACTTTTTTGATTTTTTGTATTTTAAAAAGAAGAGGATAGACACGAGTTCGAGTAATAGTAAAAAAGTCGCCTCAAAAGAATACCTGGCAAAATTTATATACCAACGGGTGGTGAGAAATATAAAAGTAAGTATGCTAGGTATAAGATAATCGTGACGTTCTAAAAAGCTTGATGACACTGCTTTATGAATATATTCTTTAGAAAATACATGTTTGGCAATAAGGTAAAAAATGAAAGTACCTGCGACTCCAAAGATGGCCGCTGGAAGACGAAGAGCAAAGGCATTTACACCAAGCATTTTAAGTGAGGTGAGAAGTATATAAAAATACCCGGTAGTATGTCCTGTTGCAAGAGAACTATAGGGAGTATATGGCTTATTATCTAGAGACAATGCAAGTCGAGCAAACTCTGTCTCATCGAAACTTAAGTTTTGTGGAATAGATGGGAATCTATAAAAGATAATAATAATAGATAGTAGAGACAGCAGGACTATACAAATATTATGAACGTGGGTATTTTTGGGTGAGGTCATACCATTTTATAGAAAAAATTTCATGTAATGCTTCAAATGAAGACTTCATAAAGGTGACATTTTTTGTTTCTACATGTCTCCAAATGACAGGTACTTCCCTAATAGTATAACCCAGTTTTTGGCCTAAAAAAAGAAATTCAAGATCAAACCCTGCAGAAACCGAGGAACCAGTGACCGCTTGTTTTTTGCGAAAAACCTGAAGATTATCGACAATATGTTTTGCTGCATCGCGCTTAAACATCTTAAACCCACATTGCGTATCTTGGATACCATGAAGGCCAATAACATAGTTTCTTATAAAGATCATACCCAATGCCATAATCTTACGTGTAAATGGAGCACCGGCACGATGCGTTTTCCGTGATCCAATAACTAGATCAAATCCACTTTGAGCCTGTTGAATGAGCTTTTCTACTTCTTCAATGGGCGTAGCTAGATCTATATCTGAAAACATTACGTGAGTACCACTTGCTTCCTGAATACCGCGTATGATAGCAAATGCTTTACCTAAATGTTTATTCTCTATTAGTTTAAATTTAGGAAAAGAAGACACATATTTTTGTCTTATGATTTGTCGCGAACTGTCTGAAGACCCATCATCTACTATAAGAACTTCTTTAAAACGTGTATCTTCTCGTGTAAAATTGCCGATTTTGTCGAGGACTCCTTTTTGTATATTGGCTTCTTCGTTGTAGCAGGGAATAATAAGAGTAATATTCATACAAACATATACATAATCTGAATTTATTGTTTATGTATTATCTTGTATATTGTAGCACGTTCTGCCTTCCAGGAGCCTGCAAGTGATTTATTGTAAAACGCAGCTATTTGCCATTGAGGATCATCAAGTGGCTTACACTCTTCAAAACATACGACATACAGTTCTTGTGCTTGCTCAGGTGAATCTTGTGGCATGAGTTCGTAACCCGCCGTTTCTAGAAAATAGCGATAGTGGCCATCGGTTTCGGTTGTGGGGATGGGTACCATTTGGATTGGCTGTTTTTTTATATATGGAGTAAAACTTTCGGCAACTTTTTGAGCATGCTCAATCTGGTTATTGGGTGGATAGTAGAAAAAGTAATAGGCCGGAATATTGATGGCAACAAAAATTATTCCTATAAAACTTGATACAACATATTGCCATTTACCCTTAGGAATTACTAAAAGGATACTGACTATGAGTAGATAAAAACTCATATATACAGGACCATAGTAATGATAATGGCGAGGGCTACTGAGCAAGGCAAAACCAAATATAAAAATAGCAAGTGTGAGCAAATGGAGAAGCAGAAAATCTGATTTAGTCTTTTTAATAATTACTCCGAATAACCCAAGCAACAAAATAAAAAGGATTATTGCTGCGGGTATATACTCAGGCATTTGAAACGAAAAATGGAATAAACCGTTTACTGTCGCATTTAAGCGATCGATATATGAACCTTCAGAGACTACATTGCCAGAACTAAAAAGTTTCAGGAAGCTCTTCGTATTCAGAAAATCATGTCGAAGATCAAACACAATAAGTGGTGAGGAAAAAAATATAAATGCTCCGATTGCAGGTATAAGTTGAATCAGCAAGTCCTTTTTTTCCCAACTGCGATATAAATGATAGACATACATGAGGATGATAGGTCCAAAAAGTAAAAGTGCTAAATGATGAAGTTGTACTGTGAGAGC
This sequence comes from uncultured Gammaproteobacteria bacterium, assembly GCA_964566675.1. GTDB lineage: Bacteria > Patescibacteriota > Microgenomatia > UBA1406 > GWC2-37-13 > CAZMJG01. The sequence goes on along the minus strand of CAZMJG010000004.1, from coordinate 14,502 downwards.
AATTAGCGAACCAAAAATAGCTGCATATAATAGTTTCTTTTGAGTAACCCAGAGGTGAAAAAAGTACAGGGTCATAAAAGAAAAAATTGGTAGCAAATTAGGATTCCAGGAAAATCGAGAAAGATTTACGAGGGTAAATGAAAAGGTGATTATAGCAAGAAACGTCAGTGAAATTATTTCGCTACATTCTTTTCGAATGATGATATAGGCAGCTATCAGACCTATTATAGACATTATTGCTACACCATAACCCAGACCTACTGGATTGAAATTAAAAATAAGTAACCAAGGCGCTATGAGGTAATAATAAAAGGGACCCAGATATATTTGTCCTACTGAGCTTGGGGCTCCGATTGCGGGGAAATGTTTAAAAGTTATGATATTGCGGACGATGCTGGCATCACGGCCTTGATCGCCGAGAAAGGTGATAAAGCCGCCGAGATTGTAGAGGCGGAGGAAAGCGGCCGTGAGGATGAAAATTGTGGCGATAATTAAATAATGTTTTTTATTCATAATGTTTTAATGAAGTCTTCGCTCTATACCCATTTGATTTGCCTCCGACCGACTTTTTTCATTTTTGGTATCAATAGGTCGCTAGTCGGCACAAATGGGTATATTCGCTCGACTTGTTTTTTATTTTCTTAATAAGTTATTTCATACGAAAGGTATATCCTCATAATTACATGTTAATAGTAATCTCATGAAATAGTACAATATACGTATGAGCAATTTGGCCCGGTCGATATTCATTATTATAGCAGTTGTATTGGTATCTACATTTATTTTGTATGTACCATTTTTTACAAAATCGCTTCATCTGTTGGGTTACCCTGTTGAAGAGAAGGGCATGAATTATGTGTATCAAAATTATGATGGACTATTATACATAGTGCCAGCGAAGACATGGTATATTCCTGAGAAAATTGCAGATTTGCGACTTGAAATACCATTACCTCAAGAGTACTACGCTGCTCATTTGCCTGTATACCCGGCATTCATTTCCTTATTGGCACCACTTTTTGGCTATTTACAGTCGATGATAGTGGTAACAGTATTTTTTTCTATCATGGCAGCCATTATTTTGTTTGTACTACTTCGTAAGTTTGAGCTGACTCCGTATCCTTTGATGCTATCAATAATATTCCTTTTTTTGCCACGTCTTTTTGTAATTCGGGCAGTAGGAGCACCTGAAATGCTTTTTCTTGCAACTATCATAGCTTCAGTTTATTGTTTTGAAAAAAAACAGTTTTTCTTTGCCAGTATTTTGGGGGCGATTGCGGCAGCCACGAAAACTCCTGGTGTATTACTTTTTGTAGCATACTCACTGGTATATATAGAAGCTTTTATAAAGCATAAAAAGATTTCTTTATCATGGTTGTCGATCCTTCTCATACCCCTAGGTCTTCTCGGTACCTTTTATTTTTATCAAATGCAGACAGGTGATTTTTGGGCATATTTTCATACAGGAGGTGTTGTCCCTATGCCATATCCATTTGCTGTATTCCATAGTAGCGCCAGGTGGGTGGGTACTGCATGGCTTGAAGAAATTATTTTGTATTTTGCGTTCTATGGCTTTGCTGTTATTTCTCTCAAGGATAATCCTCATCGAAGTCTTTTTTATTTTCCCATGGTTTTTCTTTTAGCTTCTCTTTTTGTACAACATCGAGATCTTTCCCGCTATATGCTCCCCTTGTGGCCTTTTGCACTGATTGCGTATCAAAAAGCACTGACATCCAAAAAATCTTTCTTACTCTTTTTATTATTACTGCCCGCTATCTATCTGTATGCATGGAATTTCATGATTTCTAATATCCTCCCTATCTCCGATTGGTCTGCATTTTTATAAAAAAAACGTAAGAAATCGTGGTAATATGATAGTATGTCTCGTATTTTTTCTGTAATAAAATCACTACCCTCTTTTCTCATTAAACGTTGGTATATAGTTGTCATTTTGATCCTCATTGTAGGCTATTTTTTCTATCGTGCAAAAAAAAATGATGCAAAGGCTGAGCAGAAAACATATACGATAAAAAGAGAAACACTGCGTCAAACTTTATCTGTGTCGGGAGAAATGAACGTCGATGAGAAAGTATCACTTAAATTTCAATCAGGTGGTCGACTGGCTTGGGTTGGCGTGAAAGAAGGAGATTATATAAAAAAAGGTACCGGCATTGCCTCACTTGATCAAAGACAGCTTGAAAAGACATTACAAAAATATTTGAATACCTACTCAAAGCAACGACAATCTTTTGAACAAACGGTAGATAATAATGACCAACTTACACTGAGTCTTTCTCAGGATTTGAGAAATCAGGCACAGCGACTGATAGAACAGGGTCAATTTGATTTGAATAATAGCGTTATTGATGTAGAGGTACAGACCCTTGCCAAAGAGAACACTTATTTAACTTCCCCTATTGATGGGGTTGTAACTCGCGTAGATGCACCAAAAGCCGGGATGAATGTTTCGATAACTGATCAGTATGAGATTATAAATCCTGATACAATGTATTTTTCTATAGCGGTTGATCAAACTGATGTTGTGAAAATGACAGTCGGTCAACGGGGAAAAATCATACTCGATGCTTTCCCAGATAATGAATTATATGGAACTGTGTCATCTATTGGGTATATCCCTCAAACCGATGAAACAGGAACCACATATGAAGTAAAAATGTTGCTTGAATCATATAGGTTTATACCTAGGGTGGGTATGACAGGAGATGTGGAATTTGTGATGAAAGAACTTTCAAATGCCATAGCTGTGCCTTTGGAATATATTGAAGAAACAGATGATAAGGCATATGTATACAAAAAAATTGATAATAAATTTCAAAAAGTAGAAATTACGACAGGACCGGAATATGATGGAATGGTTGAAATCAAACAAGGATTATATGCCGGAGATACCATCTCTGAAATTCCATCGGGATCTTAATACCACTTCACTATGAATAATGCTATTATCACACTCCGCAATGTGGGGAAGGAATATAAAATAGATAATGATGTGACTTTTGTGGCTTTAAAAGATATATCTTTAGAGATAAAAAAAGGAGAATTCAGCTCGATACTCGGACCATCGGGATCTGGAAAATCTACGTTGATGCATATCATTGGACTGCTCGATCAGCCCTCAAGTGGCGTTGTGGAAATTGACGGACGAGATATCTCAACACTCAATGACAATGAAGTATCCTCGCTTCGTAATGAATTTGTAGGGTTTGTATTCCAACAGTTTAACTTGATAAATAAACTAACCGTACTAGAGAATATTCTATTACCAACTTTGTTTTCAAGAAAAGTACTCTCATATAATCCGGAAAAAAAAGGGATGGAAC
>CAZMJG010000004.1:0-11061 GCA_964566675.1 uncultured Gammaproteobacteria bacterium | reverse complement strand
ACTTTGTTTTCAAGAAAAGTACTCTCATATAATCCGGAAAAAAAAGGGATGGAACTTTTGAGACGTTTTGGCATAGATTCTAAGGCAAATTCAAAACCAAATAAAATATCGGGAGGACAACAACAAAGAGTGGCTATAGCACGTTCACTTATAATGTCACCACAACTTATATTGGCTGATGAGCCAACCGGAAATCTTGATACAAAAACAGGCGATGAGATTATGAAGCTTTTAAAAGAGCTCAACGATGAAGAAAATATAACAGTGGTTATTGTGACGCATGAAAAAGATATTGCCCAAAAAACAAGTCGGCAAATTAAGGTGGTAGATGGAAGAATGATAATATAGGAGATTCTGAAACTAGTTCAGGATGACAATAAATACTCTATGCAATATTTACTTTTTATTACAAAATCAGCAATTTTTGATTTCTCCCGAAATAAGAGTCGAACATTTCTCACGTCACTTGGCATACTAATTGGGGTATTAGCCGTTGTTCTACTTACTGCCTTTGGTTTGGGGCTTCGTGCATATATAGAACAGCAGTTTGAGGATTTGGGAAGTAATCTTATTCGTGTTGTGCCGGGTAAAATATTGCAAAATGGAAGTTTTCGTGGAGGTGGAGGGGGAGTAGGCGCTATACGATTTGATGAAAAAGATGTCCGTAGGCTAGAGCGCATAAAAAACGTAAGTAGTGTCGTTCCCGTATTTTCAAAATCTATCACTGCTACAGCCGGTAAAAATTCGGAGCTTGCAGACTTATATTCATCCAATGACAAAATTTTTGAAGTTCTCAATGTAAAGTCGGAGTATGGCAAGCTTTTTACAAAACAAGATCTAGAAAAACGAGCAAAAGTAGTGGTAATTGGCCCAACACTTGCTGAAAAACTTTTTAAACGTCCCAAGCTTGCTGTTGGCAAAACAATCAAAGTAGAGAGCCAAAGTTTTACTGTGATCGGGGTATCTGAAAAAAAAGGTGGCTCTGGTTTGGGGGGTCCGGATTTTGATTCATATGTATATATGCCTTACAAAACGGCATATGTGTTTAATACAGATAAAAAATTTTTGGCCCTTGTGGTGCAGACATATCAGGAAGAACAAATACCAGCCGCGATAAAAAATATTGAACGAGAGCTAAATAAACGATATTCAGAGGATGATTTTTCTATAATACGACAAGAAGAATTGATTGGAGCTATTTCTTCTATTTTTAGTCTTATAAATACGGTACTGGTTGCTATTGCAGCTATCTCATTACTTGTGGGAGGTATTGGTATCATGAATATCATGTATGTCTCCGTAACCGAGCGGATAAAAGAAATTGGCATAAGGCGTGCTTTGGGGGCCCGGAAGAGTGATATTTTATATCAGTTTCTTATTGAATCGGTGATCCTTTCACTGCTTGGAGGTAGTAGTGGACTTCTGTTATCTTATCTTATTGTGCTTGCGATCCAACAGTATTTTCCGGCGTATATAGATCTGAATTCTGTATTGCTTGCTCTGGGAGTATCTTCGGGTATTGGTATCATTTTTGGTGTCTTTCCAGCGAAGAAGGCTGCGGATTTGTCGCCTATTGAAGCTATACGCTATGAGTAAATTATTACCTTGTCATCCTCGCGGATGCGGGGATATAATTGTTGGTTTAAGTCGCTCGTAAGAAAAAATTTGTAAGCTCTCGAAATCGCAGTTTGTACGGCTCAGCGATCGCATACAAATTTTTCCATTACTTCGCTCATTTTTTCATTTCCTTATTACTACAACTGACACTGCGGACAAAAAAAGGTGCCGCGGCCGCCCACGACTATGCGTTGGATTATATCACCGCAGCGTTTGCAGGGGGTGCCGTGCTGGTGGTATGTCTTAAAATGATGTTGATATTCTCCTTTTTCACTATCGGGGATAATATATAGCTCATCCTGAGCTGATGAACCTCGATATTGCACACCTTCGTTGATGATTTTTAAAATTGCATCATACAGTGCTTTTTTTTCTTGATCCGTCAATGTATTTGCCTTGCGAGCCGGATGAATCTTCGCTTCCCACAGAGAATCATTTGCATAAATATTGCCGATGCCGGCCATCTTTTCTTGATCAAGGAGTACTACTTTTATGGGTCTTTTGACACCTTGTAGAGCTTTTACAAAATATTCGTAAGTAAATACTGTCGAAAGGATATCTGCGGCAAGTGGTTCTTCGGGTCGCTCTGATAGTTTGACCCAGCCAAATTTGCGCATATCGTTGAAGTAGAGGGCTGAGTTGTCGTCAAAATAGAAGATTATACGTGTTGTAGCGGCAGGCATGTGCTTAGTATTGGCACGAGGAATAATATTTTTGAATTCATGATTGTCTTTATTTTGTGAAAAGAGGATTTGTCCTGATAGTTTTAGATGAAAGCTTAGATAAAGTGGCTGTTTATCATCATGAAGTTTGATGTGTAGTATTTTTCCAGTTCGGCCAATGAGTTCGATTGATTTTGTGAGAGCTTTTTTTGGATCTCCATGGAATTGTTTTGGCTCGCGGATTTCGATATCAATGATTGTTTTGCCGATGAGGTGTTTTTGAAGGTAGAGGCGGATTGTTTCGACTTCGGGGAGTTCGGGCATTTTTATGTTTTTAAATATTATTTCGCTCAATATCTTTTTTCCAAAATAACGTCTGCACTCTATAAGGATGACGGTATAGTTTTTCTCCTGTTGCAGACTGCGCGGAAACCCTATGATACATGCGATGCAAACATTATAGTACGAAGAAACGGGTTTCCGAGCTATTTTGTCAAAAGATATTTTCGCGACATTATATATTATATATTGCAAAAGTCATTATAGCTCCTCGTAGAAGATAATGTTGTAGCCGTTGGGATCTTGGAAGAGGAATTCTTTGGTGCCCCAGGGGCGTTCTTCGATTTCGGCTTTTATGATACCACCAATGCATTTTACGATAGTGTACGCTTCATCTAAGTTGTCTACCTCAATATAAAATAAAACTCCCGTACCATGTTTCCCTTGTGTGACATATTTATATTCCGGAATATCCTCAGAAGTATTGACGTGGATTTCTAATTTTCCTAACTGAAAGACACATTTGCGTTCGTCTTGGTCTTTGATTTCGATGCCGAATTTTTCATAGAAGTTAATAGTTTTTTGCAGGTCGTTGGTATATAGGACCAGAAATGAAGAGAGCTGTTTGATCATAGAATCTAAGACATTATATCTTTGAATTGATAAAATCTGTGATCTGTTTTTTGAACTGTGAGAATGTGTATTTTTCTGCACTTTTTCGTGCATATTCTCTCATGGATTCATAGTCAGACTGAGATAGTTTATCAAGTTTTTCGAGTTTTTCAAGTAATTCTTTTTCGTGGAGTTTGTGATATAAATATCCATTTTTTCCTTCTTCTATAGTTTCAATAAGTCCTCCAGAGGCGTAGGCTATTACTGGAACACCATACCCCATGGCTTCAATAGGCGCTATTCCAAACTCTTCATCTACTGAAGCAAAAAGAAAAGCTTTAGCTCCTGTATACATTTCTGCAAATTCTTCATCTGACAGACCTGAAAGAAATTCTACGGTGGGACCGGCGATGCTTTTGAGGTAGGGAGCGTCACGACCGCTTCCAATCACTTTTAAATTAAACTTAGCCTTATTTGCAGCGTGGATAAGTATATCTACATGTTTAGCACGAGCAAGGCGTGAAGTTGTGATGTAGTAGCTGGTGGCTGGTGGCTTGTAGCTTGTAGATTCTGTTGGAATTGTGACGGGAGGATAAATAACTTCCGAGTCTCGGCGATAGCATTTTTCAACGCGTTTTTTCGTTTCTTCGGCATTTGCAATAAAATAATCTACTCGTTGCGAGGAAAGGTAGTCCCAGATACGAAGTCCATGATTGATAAGATGACCGTATACTTTGACTGGCCAGTATTTTTGCCATTCTACAGCTGTTTGATAGTAGTAGAGATATCGTGGCGGATGATGGATATAGCAGACATGGAGAGTCTCAGGACGAGTAATCACGCCTTTACACATATAGGAGCCTGAAGATGAAATCACCAGATCATATCCATTGAAGTTAAAGGCTTCCCAAAGGTATGGTGTGAGAAAACGAAGGGGAGAATACAACTTTTTAAAAAAAGGTACTTTATCACCCCATGATGTGATGATATTCCAGTCTTTAAAGTGGTGGGCATGGATACCAAGTGTCTCTGGATTGTAGAAAGATGTATACACGTCAGCTTGAGGATATATCTCTTTGAGAGCTATAAGTACGCGTTCTGCTCCACCAAATTCTTGGAGCTGATCGTGGACTATGGCGACTTTTTTCATTGCTTATATTATACTTTATTGCATTGTTATATCAAAATATTTATGACTCTATTTCAAAGCTTTATTCTGGGTATTGTTGAAGGAATTACTGAATTTTTACCGGTGTCTTCTACGTTTCATCTTATCTGGACAAGTAATCTACTTTCTATACCGCAGTCTGATTTTGTGAAACTGTTTGAAGTGTTTATACAAGGTGGTGCCATACTTGCTGTTATATTTTTGTATTGGCAGGAGGTACTGAATAATTTTTCGCTGTTTAAAAAGTTGATTGTTTCGTTTATCCCTACAGCGGTTGTTGGATTTTTACTTTATAAGGTGATAAAAGGTGTTTTTTTTGAAAGTACTATAACGATGCTGGTCATTTTTGTAAGTGTGGGATTTGTATTTTTGCTAATTGAGTATATGATCAAAAAGGGCAAACTGAGTATAAAAAGGGAAATTGATACGATGACTTATAAAGAGGCGATATTAGTGGGCCTTTACCAATCGTTGGCCGTAATGCCGGGAGTGTCTCGAGCAGGTTCGGTGATGGTGGGGATGATGTATTTGGGATTTCGGCGAGAACACGCTGCCAAATATTCTTTTATGTTGGCAATCCCCACTATACTTGCAGCATCGGGACTTGATCTCCTAAAAATGAAAGATGTTGTGATATCAAACGCAGATCATATGGATGTACTGGTCGTGGGATTTGTAACAGCGGCTGTTTCTGCCTTTATAGTGATACGTTGGCTTATATCTTATATACAGAGTAATTCACTTGTGATGTTTGGCTGGTATAGGGTGATTGCTGGTATAATACTGTTAATATTGTTGGGTATGGGTAGGGTGTAATGAGAGGAAATGTAGCACCCGTAGCTTAGTTGGATAGAGCATCGGGTTCCGAACCCGAAGGTCGGAGGTTCAAATCCTCTCGGGTGCACCATAATTAGCTGATACATGGGCCTGGAGTTAGACGGTACAACGCCGCATTCGCATTGCGGAGGAGGGGGTTCAATTCCCCCCAGGTCCACACTTATAGTTTTTTCTACATATACGTTTATACTGCCATTTATATCTTCTTATATTTTGAAATCTTGCTTAATCTAAAACACCATTATAGTTAGATTAAAAAGAAGATAGTAGCATATATGAAAATCCCTGGGGGAGTATAGTTGTTGCTATACTCCGACCCAGGAATAGGTCTCCTCCTGCTGGGGGCAGGAGGAGGTTATTCGGTTGTTAAGGTACGAATTTGTTTAATCCACAAAGAACGGAACAGCGGTCATACTATACCCATTTCGATTGAAAAAGCGCATGAGCTTTGGCCCGGTTTCGCGATAGATATGAGCAAACAAACGCCTTTGAAAGAAACCCTCTGCACTTGTTTCAAGGGAATCAACCGCAGTTGTTGGTCTGACCCTCCTACGTGCTTTTCTATTTTTTGCCCTCTTAGGAGCAAAGGTTCAAATAGATCCCGATAAGGTGCTATGATTAATACCACACGATCAATATGCGGCATGTGTATCTTGAGTTCATACTAGTCGTTGGTCGCCATTCATAGAGCGAATCACCATTGAGTACGCACAACAACCTTCTGGATTAATACCAGAAGAGCAAATAGAGGGATTATGTGCTCAGAAAAAAGCAGATTTACTATTATAGAAAAAAATAAAACGACATTATACGAGCCCCAGGCTCGTGAATATAGTCCAAAGCTATTATGGCAGCTCCAAAGAGCTGTTCAGCATAGTGCTGAAACTATGAACAAGGTGTTTTAGATAAAACGCACTATTCACAGCTAATAATAGAATATTCAAATTTGATTCAAATTTGAATCACAATAATTTAGTCAAAAAAAATGACCGATGCGGTCAATTACTCACTATAGAGAAAGTAAATCTACCCTTTTCCAAAGACGTAATTCTACTTAACAACCGAATTTTTAAAGTACATGATTAGATTAGTTTGCAAATTGCTAATAGAATCATAATTTGCCATTATAATATTTTTGATTCAAAAAGTAAATAAGCAATTGTTATTACTTCACTATATTATGCAAATATTCTTCGTTAATTTGAAAGTACTTTTCGGCATAGGTAAGTAGACGTATCGCACATTTCTTATTGACCATTAAAGTTGCATCATATAAAGTCCTCCAGTTGTCTACTTCCATGAGCTGAAATAGCTCATCTTGATGACGCGATTTTAAAGGGTCTGAGAAGAGAATTTTTAGTAAATGAGACTGATGTGATTTGTGAGGTATTTGTATAATACTGTCATCGATCGTAACACGGCTGTTACTTGGGTCAAAGGATATAGTCTTTATTTTTTTACTATCTACACTCGTAAAATATTCACTAAACATCCTTTTTAATATGTAGATAATCAACGGTGCAATCGCCAGATGTATACAAAAGCCAGCAACTGAAAAAAGTATGAATGACTTCAGTGTTTCATAGACAGATTTTAATGATTCACCATTCACGATAATTGCCTTTGGATTATTTTGATCATCATAATAAATAGCCTTTTTTAGACGAAATTGTTCTCCAGTATTTTTGTCGGTTACGGTAAAGAAGGTTGGCGCCTCAATCATTGATTTAATCTTATCCACCTCTATATATGTTGGAACACGACCCTTGTGCAACACAACCCGATTCTTATCTACAATCTGATATGAAAGCTCATAATTTAGATCTTGAATTTGGATATTACTTATATTGAGGCTGTTATTTGTGTAGTTTACACCTCTTTGAATTAACTGAAGATTTGTCAAAAGTTTTTGATCTATAACTGTTAAGTCAAGAGGAGAACCTGCAGCATAATATTGCGACACCAGGATTCCTCCCATTATCTGCGTATTATTATTGATAGGTTTTGATAGTACCCTCCATTTTTCATTTGATATTGTCTCAATAGTTTGCGGTTGTGTATATCTAAGTATATCTTCAAGGGATGCTGTATCTAGAAAACCTGCAATCAACTGTGTCCTTTCAATAACAAATCCATCTGTGGTTATTATATATAGTGGTGTGTTAAAACCACCGGCGCCTGCCGGATGGGGGGTAAGAGGATCTGCATTATAAATAGAGGTATCCCACTTGCCATTTATATATCGTAGATCATCAAACACACGTTTATTTACCCATGAAATATGCTCTTCAAGTTTCTTCGTAGCCATATACTTAATTGAAAAATATCCAGCAACTGAATACAGCAAAAAACCTACGGTGAAAATGGAAAGTAAACGTGCTTGCAGGAATATATTTTTCTTTGAGAATGATGAAATAAAATCTATTCGCTTCATAGATTGTTTTTTAATATGTAATAGTGATGCATGATATAAATTATTTTTTTATGCTACAGTACAAATTATTGTTGATTCAAAATTGATTCAATTATAAATATTATCAATTATACTTTATTTATGAGCTCGAGTAAATCGAAAAAATCTCATAACCTATTATTTCTTTCATTGGCAGCGCTCGGAGTAGTGTACGGAGATATAGGAACTTCACCTTTATACTCAATTAATGAGATTTACCATCATGTGGAGAAGGGAATTACGCATGCCGATATTTTAGGGTTTATAAGCATTGTATTTTGGGCTCTCACAATAATTGTGTCTTTCAAATATATAATTTTTGTCTTGCGTGCCGATCATGAGGGTGAGGGAGGCGTTTTTGCTCTATATTCTTTAATACGAGAATTAACAATAAAGTCAAAAGTAGTATTATCTGGATTATTAATATTAGCTGCAGGTTTACTATTTGGTGACGGTATAATAACGCCTGCAATTAGTGTAATTTCTGCTGTAGAAGGTTTAAAGGTTGCCACAACAACATTCGACCCATATATTATTCCTATTACAATAGCAATCTTATCTGGACTATTTTTTATACAAAAAAACGGAACGTCACAAATAGGCAAGCTATTTGGACCAATTATTATAGTATGGTTCCTTGCTATTGCGGCAACTGGAATAGTTAGTCTTATGCATACGCCTGCAATATTGTGGGCGCTTGATCCTCGACATGCTATCCAATTTCTTTCGACACATAGTTTTTATCTGAATTTACTGACTCTTGGCTCTGTAATGCTTGTTGTGACCGGAGGAGAAGCGATGTATGCTGATATGGGTCATTTTGGACGAACTCCTATCCGACTCAGTTGGTTTTGGATAGTATATCCTTCACTTGTTCTAAACTATTTTGGGCAAGGGGCATATCTGCTCAGTGGTCAAGAGGTATTACACGGCAATATATTCTATAGTATGGTTCCTCAGGCAGCACTTATACCGATGGTTATACTTGCTACACTTGCAACTATTATTGCATCTCAAGCACTTATTTCCGGCGCTTTTTCACTTGCTACGCAAGCAATATCTCTGGGTTTACTTCCATATACCAAAGTAATACATACTCATAATGATCACGAAGGACAGATTTATGTGCCTTTCATAAACTGGGCTCTTTATTTTGGCTGCATACTATTGGTCATTACATTTAAGTCGAGCACAAATTTAGCCTCAGCCTATGGACTTGCGGTATCAGGCGTGATGCTTATTACTTCTGTGTCCATGATAGAAGTAGCTAGGCACATATGGAAATGGAAAACGTTTACTGCATATGCCCTTTTTATACCCCTCGCCGTGATTGATGGGGTATTCCTCATGTCCAATAGCCTTAAGATAATGCAAGGAGGGTACGTACCGTTGGGTATAGCTATTAGCATTTTAGCCGTCATGAAAATATGGCAGTGGGGTAGAAGTCATACTATTGCGCAATTTAACATATACAATACCATGTCGATGAAAGAGCTAGTGAATATGAAACAGGAATCTAGTTCTTTTATACCTCGGACAATGATTTTTCTTACTCCTACGTATATTAAATCACATGACGATAATATACCTACACTCAAACAAATATTTTTTGAACGATATGGAATGATGCCATATAATTTACTCCTTTTAAATGTGGAAATAACAAAGCATCCTTATATGCATGAAAACAGATATATAGTCAAAAAGTTCTATGAGGATAATAAAAAAGGATTAATTACTTCGGTCAAAGTGCAATTTGGTTTCATGGAGGATCCAAACGTGGAAACAGTATTAGAAGACCTTGCAAACAGTAAACATATAAATATTACAACCAATTTTGAGGAATGGTTGGTACATGCCATGCATGAAAGATTGGAGCCCAATGGTATCCATGGTCTACTAGGCAAAACAAGAAGATCTATTTACGATTTTCTGTTACGCAATACAGAAAAAGCAGATGAATATTTTGGTCTAGGTATACAGCAGCCTTTAACGATAGAAACAATGCCTGTACGTTTACATTAAGACTTTTTGATATATTTGAGCAGTTGAGGATTTATGAAGTAATTTCGGTCTTCATAGATAATGAGCTTAATGAGTGCTTTTTTATTGATAGCATTGGCCGCATCATAAATAATGCGCCAGTTGTCGGTATGAAAAAGCTCCATAAGTTGTTCTTGAGACCAGTTCTTCGGTACTTTTGTAAAAAGGATATTACACAGCTGATATTGATAAGAATCATGAGGTAATTTAATCTGGGTATTCTCAATGATTAGTAATTCTTTTTGAGCATTAAAAGAAATAGTACTTGGAGTATAATCAGCACTCTGTGTGATAACTTTTCGGAGAACATAGAAAGCGATAAGAGCTAATGGAATTACTGTCGTAATAAAAGTAGTGAATGTGGAAATGAGAAAATTGCGAAGTAGTTGATCCATATGGGTAAGTGATTCAAGTAGTACAATTACGGCTTTTGGATTTTGTTGTGAATCGTTTATTCTTTTGGTAATAACAAGAAAATTTTCACCTGTCACTTCATCGGCACGGAATTCATATTGAGACGCTTTCATTTGATTTTCTACATAACTCCTATCTATATATGTTGGGGTTCGACCATTATTAGCAAGGACCTTGTTGTATTGATCTATAATCTCAAATGTAACGTTGTATGTGATATTGGTGGCACTTACTTTGCTTGTATCTATGTTGCCGTTGTTGATAGAAATTGCAGAAAAAAGAGTTTTCATATTTTGCTCAAGATCTCGGTCTACATCAGTAAGAACACTTGTATTGGGCCGGTATCGTGATACGATAATCCCGCCTATTGTTTGACCATTGCTATTAATAGGCTTCGCAAAGACTCGCCATTCTTCACCTGTTTGGGAAATAATTGATTGAGGCGAAGTATAAACCAAAATATCTTTAAGTGACGATGAATCTAAAAAACCATTTATAGGTAGCGTGCGTTCAAGCACAAAGCCATCGTTGGTGAGTATATATAAAGGTTGTGAAAAACCACTCGATCCATCCGGATGAGGTGTTAGAGGATCTGAATTGTATAAAGAAGTGTCCCATTTGCCATTTTCATATTTTAAGTCATTTTCTATACGTTGAATTAATTTATTATTTTTATTTTTGATTGAGTCCAGAGTTGTAAAACGAATAAGAAAATAGTTGATGCAGGCTTGAACTATAAATAGAAGGGAAAAAAGGAAAATGAGTATGGTGATAATTCTGTTCCAGCTCTTTCCACTAATGTGATACATAGGTAAGTAGTAATTATATAAAAAAAGCCTTAAAAAAGATAGCTAGGACAAAATTTTTGGTATTATAACTCAAATTTTATATAAATAAATACATAACAGATATGACTAAATTATTCAAAACTGTAGAAGAACGCAGTATACTTATATAAGTTACTTTAGACCTATGGC
>CAZMJG010000003.1:0-31008 GCA_964566675.1 uncultured Gammaproteobacteria bacterium | reverse complement strand
TGCGTCCATTTCTTTTCCATTTTGTATATTTGAGATTGTTCCTTTCTGAAGAAGAAGCTCCATTGGATGAGCTGTGTTTGAGTTTGGGGTTAAGTTAGTTTTTTTTGTTTTAGACATGTTTCATAGGCCTCCTTTATTTAAGGTTATAGGTATAAATAATACCATATTCATTTTAAAAAACAAGACAAAGAGCTTGAAATATCAGTATGTTTACAACTTCCGTCTTGTTGCTCTCTCTACAATCCTCGTACTTATGTAAATAAAATCGACAACAGAGATACTTACTTGGTGATTTTTAAAGTCACAATATTTTATAGTGTGAAGCTTGTGAGAAATTGTTAGAAGATATCTATACTTGTCCTATTTCTGCACGAATATTCTGATTTTTTTTGATAAGGGTTTTAAGCGTTTCTATATTGTCTTCTGTAGTCTTTTTTAAAAAGTCTGTAATCAGCTCTGCGTGTTTAGAATTACTTAAATAAAGTTTTGTAATAAAGTCATTGGTAGGGCCAACACCTTGTTCTTTAGATTCTTTAAGTAATGCCGGAACTTTAGAAAAAAAATCTTCCGCAAGCTTTAATTCATCAATTGCAAGTTGTTCCTTCCCTTTATCCTCAAGTCTCAAAGCTATAGCAATATGTTTGTCTGAAAGATGGTGATAAAGTTCTGCTTTTTTAAGTGTATCTCGTGTCGTAAAAATAAGAATAGAATCGCGTAGACGTTTAATCGGATATAACGGATGGTCTGCTAAAATTCCAGGATATGGAAGCGTATAGACTACTTTTTTGGGACTTACTTCAATTGTTTGAGAATTCGCAACCGCACGAAGAGTGGGAAGAACTATTAGTGTGGCTAATAGTATAAGACACACTACAAGTATATTCTTCATTATTTAATTTTAACAATTTTTATCTTAAAAGACAACCCCGCTCTTTGTAAACTCATACTTATAATACTTTGTTATAAGCTTGCACAGAGCGGGGTTGACCGTTTTATTTAACTCTTCTCTTAAGACTTTTACCAGCGGTAAAGCCTGGAGTCTTTGTTGCAGGAATTTGAATTTCTGCACCAGTTTGAGGATTGCGTCCTTTACGGGCAGCACGAGTACGTACTAAGAAAGTACCGAAACCGGTAACAACAACTTTTTCGCCTCGTTCCATTGCATCTGCTACAGTTCCAAAGATGGCGTTTACGGCATCTTTAGCTGCTTTGGATGTAAGACCTGCTTTTTTTGCAACTTGTGCAATAAGGTCTGCTTTTGTCATGTGTTCTTGTCACCTCCTTTCTTCAATGAGATATTCCTAGACCCGATCATTCGGGGCCTTGGATTAGGATAACTGTTACAACATATACAGCTTATCCCGAATGAGGCTTCTTGTCAATCTATACTTAGAATATCTTATTGTTACAATCTATATCAATTGTACTTTGCCGTCGCTTCAGCACGATATTCTCGAAGAATAGTGATTTTAATTTGACCTGGGAACACTTCAAATTTCTTTTCCAATTCTTCCTTAATTTTGGAGGCCAAGACGTGCGCGTCATCGTCTGATATTTCATCAGGTCTCACAATAACACGTAGTTCTCGACCTGCTTGCAAGGCATAAACTTCTTTTACACCCTTATATGCTTTTGCGGTGTCTTCGATTGTCTTAATCCTTTTTAAATATTCCTGAAAGTCTTCATGCCGTGCTCCCGGCCTACCACCAGAGACTGCGTCAGAAATGTAAACGATTATTGATTCCAAGGAAGGAAATGGGACATCTTCATGATGAGCTGCCACAGTATCTACTACTTTTTGTGGGAATCCATGTTTTTTCAAAAGCTCTACTCCCAATTCCACGTGAGAACCTTCTTTATCAGTTATTACTTTACCAATATCATGCAAAAGACATCCCAACTTGACAGTATTTACATCTGCTTTAAGTTCATGTGCAAGAGCAACCCCTATACGCGTTTCTTCCAATGTATGTAGGATCATATTTTGTCCATAAGAGTAACGGTATTTAAAATGTCCTAACAATTTAACGATATCGGAAGGTAAATTAAAAATACCAACTTTGTGAGCAAGATCCTCTCCTGCTTTTAAAATAATTTGGTCAACTTCCTTACGAACTTTCAAGACAATTTCTTCAATCCGTTGTGGTTGTATACGTCCATCTTTAATAAGCCTCTCTAAAGAGATACGAGCGATTTCGCGTCGCACAGCATCAAAAGAAGACAGCCTTATAACCCCTTCTTCCTCTAGATCGACATCAACTCCAGTTGCAAGTTCAAATGCTCGGATATTGCGACCGTCTTTACCTATGATGCGACCTTTATATTCATCATTAGGTAGAGAAACCACCGACAAAGTAAACTCTGAGACATACTCTGTTGCTCCATAACGCATAGAGTCTATAAGCATTTCTTTAGCTTTTTCAGTTACTGTTTTTTTTATTTCTTCTTCTGAAACTCTGATGCGCTGAGCGACATCGGATTTAAGTTTATCTTCCCAAGCATTTAAGAGTAGTTTTCGCGCTTCGTCTTTTGTCATTTGTGCTATTTTTTCAAGCTTGACAAGAATTTTCTCTTTATTGTCTTCATAGTCTTTCTTTGCGATTTCTGCTTGCTTAACTTTCTCTTCAATGCGTTTTTGTTCCTGGCCGACAGAGCGTTCGCGATCTTCCAACATCTGCTCTTTGCGTGAAAGTCTTTTTTCAATTTCCATACTTTCACTCACAGCCTTTCGCGATTCTTTTTCTGCTTCCTGTTTAATCTGCAGTGCCTCTTCGTTTGCTTTAAGTATAATTTCTTTAGCCTGTTGTTTGGCTCGGTGAATTTCTTCTTCTCGCTGTTTGCGGAAAAGAGAGTTTAATAGTGACTGTAACATACAATAGATATCTGAAGATGTTGTTGGAGATATGAAAAATCAACCGTTCAAATTGAAGCTGTAACACGTATTCATTTGGGTACTATATCACTGTGTTTGATACAAAAAACATTGATATTAATGACTAAATAGTCGGCTTGTAAAATTTGAATAGATTAATCCTTTCATACTGTAATGTGTTAAATTTGGTTAGTAATTACACCCATCTTCATAATTTTTAACTAACCAATTTTACCGCTTCTCCTCCATTTCTTCAATTGTTTTTTTAACTACATCATAAGAAAAACCTTTTCTGCGCAAAAAATCATGTGCTTTTTGAAAGCGTTTTAGCCTGTCCAACAGCACATATCGGCTCCACCGCTTCTTCAAAGCTTGTGTTGCCAATTGGTATTCATTTAATGGATTTTTTTCAAAATACGAATCGATGATGGCTTCATTTACGCCTTTTCTTAATAGTTCGCTTCTTAAAAGAAACTGACCTTTCTGCTTGGCGTTCTGATGTGAAAGAATGTATGATTCTACAAATTTTTGATCATCAATATACCCCATTTCTCTTAAATCCCTCACAACACGATCCACTATAAGATTGGTATAACCATACCGGACCGCCTTCTCAGACAAATATGTCAGCATTTCTTTCTCTGTTCTCATTCGAAAACGCAAGTAAAAAAATGCTCTACTCAGAAGACGCTGTATTTCCTCTTGTTTAATCGTCCCATTCTGTTCATCCATACACTATTCAGCTTCCTTTGATTTTGCGGGTGTTGGATTGGATGTCTTTTTGTTGGGAAAACTCGCATAAATCTCACGAGAAATTTTTTCTTTAAGCTTTGGGTCCTGTTCAAGAGTAAGCTTGGACTGTTCAATACCTTGTCCTAGGGAAGTTCCACCATATTTAAAAAATGATCCATTTTTTTCGATAATTCCTTGCGTAACGCCGACATCAATAAGCGCCCCGATTCTATCAATCCCTTCCGCATTAATAGTAAACTCTGCTAATTTAAATGGAGGTGACACTTTATTTTTTACTACCTTTACCCGTACACGCGCACCGGTTACTTCCTCACCTTTTTTTATACTTTGAATTTTGCGCACGTCCATACGTACTGACGCATAAAACTTCATTGCTAGACCTCCAGGGGTTGTTTCTGGATTACCAAACATAATGCCAATTTTAAGACGAAGCTGATTTGTAAAGACAATAGTCGTGTTTGATTTTGAAACAACCGCTGTTAATTTGCGCAAAGCCTGAGACATGAGTCTTGCCTGCAAGCCCATCTGAGAATCACCCATATCTCCTTCTATTTCTGCCCTCGGTACAAGCGCTGCTACTGAATCTACAACAATAAGGTCTACTCCACCTGAGCGGACCAGAGTCTCTACGATTTCTAACGCTTGTTCTCCCGTATCAGGTTGAGAAATAAGAAGTTGATCCAGTTTAACTCCCAGTATTTCAGCCCAAGCAGGATCCATTGCATGTTCAGCGTCGATAAATGCCGCTGTTCCCCCTGTCCTTTGTGCTTCTGCAATAAGAGAAAGTGTAATGGTTGTTTTCCCTGAAGCCTCAGGGCCGTACAATTCAATAATTCTCCCTTTAGGAATGCCTCCCACGCCAAGTGCCAAATCTAATGGCAGAATACCAGTAGATAATACCTCAGCTGGTACTACTGGCCCGTCCCCCAATTTCATTATTGCGCCTTTTCCAAATTGTTTCTGAATTTGCTCAATTGCTAATTCAATCGCTTTGTTTTTCGGATTTTCATCTGCTTTAACAGCCATATATTAAAAATGTAAATAGTAATTGCACACATTATTTCAGACCTGGGGACAAAAATCAATTATGTATATGTATATCATTTTATACTAAAAGACTACATTATACTAATGTATAACCATGAAGGTGGTGTGAGAAAGAAGAATTATTCCAAATTATCCTCGACGACGAAGATACATGCCCCAACTTAATCCTCCTAACAAAAGAGGAAGAAGTGCGGAGGGAGCGCCGGTCTCTGGAATCTGAGTAAGTGTTTTTCCCGTTTTATTATTTTTATACACAGGCTTCTGTGCAGCTGGTGTTCCTTGCTTTGCTTGAACCTTAACGATAGTATTAGTTGGTTTCAAAGTTGGCTGCTTTTTAGCGATAGCTGTGGGCGATGGCTGTTTTGGTGTTATTGTGTTTGAAATTTGCGCAATAATTCCAGTATTTTCAATTTTCACTTTGATGCCTGTTGGAGATGGTTTACTGGTAGCTGGGGTCACAGATGTATTATCTCGCGTAAAGAAACTCAGCGGGTTCCATTTGCTCGCTGTTTGAGTTGTAGAAGGGGTGGGTGTATAGGTTGGAGTAATCGTGGGAGTACGACCATCCACAGTACGAGTACTGGCACGGAATCGATTACTAATCCATACAAAAACAAGAATAAGAATGACGAACCCTAAAACAAGTGAAATAAGTCTGTTAAATTCCATAGTGTTTAAATTATAGCATTATAGGATAAAAATTGCAACACACAAATTGTAAGAATTATCCATGTGCCAACGTGAGAACAAACACTTTTTCAACACCCTTTCTTTTTAAAACAAGCGCTGCCTCCTTTGACGTATTGCCAGATGTAAACAGGTCATCTATTAACAGTATGTTTTTGTTTTGATAAATAGCATCACCTGAGTACTGAAAAGCCCCTTGTATGTTTTTTCTTCTGTCTTCCTTTTTGGCTATTTTTGCCTGAGGAAAAGTATTAATTTTTCGAGAAAGTGTACTAATTATAGGTATATTTACTATATGAGCAAGGCGTCTTGCTATGTGTTCTGCCTGATTAAAGCCTCTTGCTTTTTCTCGTAAAGGATGAAGAGGAATAGGTTGAATATAATCTATCTTATAAATCTTTACGGCTTTGACAATATTCTGCATTACATTATTTGGAATAAGTTTAAAAAAATCGGAGAGTACTGAGTATATTCTTCTATACTTAATGTCTTTAATAAAAACTTTCGTAATGCCGGAATAGGCAAGGATACTATACTCACCATCTATTCCACCTTCTTCCCGGCATCGATCATGAGTTTTGCCGTAGCTGTTTTCTATTAAACAATAAGGGCATCTTTGTGTTTTTATAAACTCAAACGTTTCAAAACAATGAGGGCAAATATAATAACCAATTTTATTACACCCAATACAAAACTTTGGGAACAATAAATTAAGCAGAAAATCCATATTTGTATTACTTTAGTGTACTTCGATTTGGTATGCAATAGTTGAAAAAGTTGTAAATTATGTTTATTATTTGTGGATAAGTTATCCACAAATTATTCTCCATTGCAAAAAACCTTTATGCTATCATCTCTTTGGGATTCGATTTTAAAAAAAAATGCAGATATAAAAGATAAAAACCAAATTTATTACTCTCTTTTAAAGACGGCAACACCCATTGAAATAAAGGAGAATGAAGTGATTATCAATTGTGATAGTAATGGTTCTCGTATATATCTTGAGAAAAAAAAGGCTGACATAGAGCGCATGGTTTCAGAAGAAGTAGGTAAAAAAATGTCTGTTACGTTCGTTCTGCTAGAAAAACCTGTTGTCCATGACGCTCCCCTTTTGCGCTTTGAACCCTCAAAAGAGGATAAATATAAAAAAGCCGGATTAAACCCCACCTATACATTTGAAAACTTTGCGGTTTCTTCCACCAACCAGGTTGCTTTTGCAGCGGCCCAAGCTGTTGCACAGAACCCAGGTTCGTCTTATAATCCCCTTTTTCTATACGGAGGCGTGGGTGTAGGTAAAACCCATATTGCCCAAGCTATAGCTCGAGAGCTATTAGAAAAAAATGATGAAACTCCTGTCTATTTTTGTTCTGGAGAACGCTTCATGAACGATCTTATAGAGTCAATTCGAGAAAAAAACACACCTAAATTTAGGAAAAAATATCGAAATTTACAGCTAATAATCATCGATGATATTCAGTTCATTGCCGGTAAACAGACTGTTCAAGAGGAATTTTTTCATACATTCAATAGTATTGTCTCTGCAGGAGGCCAAGTAGTCCTCACCTCCGACCGACCACCATTTGAGATTCGTAACCTTGAAGACAGGCTAAGATCACGATTTTCCGGCGGTCTTATTGTAGACATACAACAGCCAGATTTTGAGCTTCGCACAGCGATATTACTTATTAAAGCGAAAGAAAAAAATATCGAAATAGATATGTCTGCTGCCAAAATAATAGCGGAGACCGTCACTGATGCCAGATCTCTGGAGGGTATGTTACTTTCACTGTATGCCCGTAGCCTCCACTTACAAAGACCTATAGATTTAGATATTGTTGAAGACTTTTTTAAACAGAAATCACAGGTATCAAGGAAAAAAATATCCCCTCAAGATATTATTAAGACAGTATGTTCCTTTTATAATATAAAGCAAACTCATATAAAAAGTGATACGCGTAAAAGCAATGTCGCCCTTGCCCGACAAATAGTAATGTATATACTTCGAAAGGAATTAAATATGAATTTGGAAGAGGTTGCCTATATTGTAAAAAGGAAAGACCACACCACAGTTATGCATGCTGTTGGGAAAGTACAAAGCATGGCCATGAAAGATGCAAGTTTTAGAGAAGAGCTTGACAGTATACTCCAATCTATACGCTCATCTACATAGTTTACACACGTTATCAACATCGTTTTTTTTCATTTCTTTTTGTCTTGAAAATCCAACCCGAATTTTATACACTTATGCACAGTCTCTAATACTACTATTTGCAATATACAAAAACTATGAAGATAACTTTAGAAAGAGATACTCTTTTACAAAAAATGCAAATTGCGAGTCGCTTTGTTTCAGATAAATTAAATGCATCAAGTGCTTTGCAGGGTATTTTTATGAAGGCCGCCCCTGAAAAACTGCTTTTATACGCCACAAATCTGAACATGTATTATCATACCTCAATACAGGTTTCTGTTCCCGATGAATTTCATTCCATCCTTGAGCCAAAAAAAATTATAGAGTTTATGCAACTCCTTCAACCTGGACCTATGGATTTGGATTTTGAAGAGAACCAGCTCACTATTACTCAAGGAAAGACCAAAGGCGTTTTTCCTGTCATAGTAAGTGAAGAATTTCCTCTACCTCCCGATCTTCTTGAAGAAAGACAAACTATAAATAGTAAATTTTTACTTGATAATTTACCTTTTATTTTATTTACAGCTTCAACAGATGACGCTCGTCCTGTCCTTACAGGTATCAACTTTGTAGTCACCGACGATGAACTTCTCATCGTCTCAACAGACGGATTCAGACTTTCTATGCTAAAAGATAAAAGTAAAGGCACCTTTTCTTCCATGATTATTCCAGCGGAATTTTTACGTGAACTTATACGGAATATGGATGAAAAAACTGAGGTTACTTTTGTTCATTCAAAAAAAGAGAACATTGTTCTTTTTTCAGCCAATGATGATTATTACTATACTCGTCTTATTGAAGGAGAATTCCCACCTTTTGAAAAGGTAATTCCAGCGGAAAAAACAACAACAGTCGTACTAAAGAAAGAAGACCTTCTTCGCAATACGAAACTTATCTCTATTTTTGCGAGGGATTATTCAAACGTCATAGTATATGAATTTACGAGTGACGGGTTGATCTTAAGACCGAAGAAAGAAGGAAACAAAGAAAACACCACTTCTCAAGACATACAACACGAAGGAGAAAATCATTCAGTCGCATTTAATTATCGATATGTTTTAGACTTTCTCAATCATACAAAAGCCACAGATATTGTGGTTGAAATACTCAGGGGAGATGCCCCGGTTGTATTTAAAGAAAAAGATAATGAAAGTTTTGTACACATCATCATGCCAGTCAGAATCCAAGAGTAAAGTTGTAATGCTGTGTATCAATAGGTTATAATGATTTTTGTGAAAACTGGAAACAACTTTACTATCGATATTACTCCCCGCTCTATCGCTTTATTTACGCTTATTCCTCTCGGATTGTTTTTATTGTGGACTATCCGCGATATCATTTTTTCATTACTGATTGGTTTTATTCTGATGAGCGCACTTCGTCCAGGTGTCCACTATCTCATGAAAAAAAAGCTTTCACGACCATTTTCTGTATTTATTGTTTATATTGCATTTATATTAGTGTTTTTATTACTTATCTCTCTAATTATCCCCCCTATTATTATTGAAACATCGGGTCTCATAAGAAATTTTCCTCTCATTATTGAAAACATATCACCGCAAATGAGTTCGTACCTTGATGTCCGTAATATTAGTGGTTTAATTCCCAACGTAACAACGAACATTTTTTCTATAATTTCAGGCGTGTTTTCTAATGCTCTTTTTGTTGTCACTACACTCTTTTTCGGACTTTACTTTCTTTTAGAAGAGCGTTTACTTGAGGATGTGGTTTGTCGATATTGTCCAGAAGATCAGATAGACAAACTTACCAATATTTTGCGTAAATCCGAGGAGCGTATGGCTTCGTGGTTTTGGGGCGAAATGACCCTTATGACGGTGGTAGGACTAATGACGTTTATTGGCCTTAATATTCTAGGGATTAAATACGCACTTCCTTTGGCGGTCCTAGCGGGTTTGCTGGAAATAGTTCCAAATATAGGGCCAACTATTTCAGCCGTTCCGGCCGTGATAATTGGGCTCAGTATGTCGTATTTTAGTGGATTCTCTGTACTTGCGCTTTGTCTTATTATTCAACAGTTGGAAAACAGTCTTATAGTGCCCTATATTATGAAGCGCGCTGTAGGTCTAAACCCCATACTTACTCTTATTGCTCTTCTTGTCGGAGGTCGTATCGGTGGCGTACTCGGTGTGCTCCTTTCTATTCCGCTGGTTCTTTTTATTGAGACAATCCTTGCTGAAGTCTTCCATTTCCGACTTTCCTTTGGGAAAGAAAAGAAGCTGGATGTATAATATCTCCATGAAACACGATCCGTGGCTTAAAATCATCACTCTCCTCTCCGATCTTGTTGTTTTTGATTCATACGATTTTGAAGGTTTTTTAAAAAAACTCATAAAGCTTATTATTAAGCTTATTCCTGTAGATTCTTGTTTTATTTATATTCTTGATTCAACAAAAAACGAGCTTATTTTAGTAGCTTCAAAGAAACCACACACGAGCGATTTGGGTAAAATAACCCTCAAAAAAGGAGAGGGCATTACCGGATGGGTTGCAGAGAATCAAAAAACTGTCATTATCTCGGAAAAAGCCTATAGCGATAATAGATTTAAAGGTTTTAAACAGCTACCTGAAGACAGATACGAGGCGTTTCTCTCCCTCCCAATATTAGATAAGTCTGGCTCTATAGGGGTGATTAATTTGCAGGATAAAGAAAAATATAATTTTGAAAAAGAACAAACAGAAATACTAGAAGCTATAGTTAAAATCGTATCGTCTGCTTTTGCTCAAATGGTACTTCAAAAAAAAGTTGGTGAACTTGAAAACAAGCTTCAAGAGCGAAAGTTGGTAGAAAAAGCGAAAGGAATTCTTATGAAAAAAGATGGCATGAGTGAACAGGCAGCTTATGCTTTGATACGTCAGGAAGCCATGAAAAAAAGAAAGTCTTTAAAAGAGATTGCGGAGGCAATCCTCCTGGTGTGGGGCTAGTGCGGTAATACCATGGGAAATATGCGGGAATTATAACACCTCTCCCCTACTCTGTTTTTACATTGTTACAACAGTACTTTCGGTAAATGTTCGTTAAATTTGCGGGAATTAGTATCCTTGCATTCTTTACTCCCCTATTTATAATATATTCATACGTTTCTCCACTGTTGGAGATACGCTTCTCACTGCTGAGATCCTTTCTTCACAATGATGTGAATCCATAGAGCATAGTACGCTCTACCCTATTATCAATCACATCTGTATATGATCACACTTAAGGAAGCTTTGTCTCTTATTAAATCAGGAGAAGTAACTATGGTAGATTTAAAAATCACCGATATCCGTGGTACTTGGCAGCACATGACAATTGGCGCCAGGTATTTTACTGAAGAGAATATCAAGCGGGGTTATGGCTTTGATGGTTCCAGCCTTCGTGGTTTTCAGGACATTTTTGATAGTGACATGCTGCTTGTCCCCGATCCTGAAACTGTTTTTATAGACCCATTTTTTGAGAAAACCCTTTCCTGTATTTGTAGCGTATATGATCCGTCGACAGGTAAACCTTCCGAAAAAGATGTCAGATACACTGCTATAAAAGCTGAAAAGTACTTAAAAGATATGGGTATTGGTGACACTAGTTATTGGGGACCAGAGATTGAATTTTTCCTTTTTGATCGGGTAAATGTTGAACTGAGTGCCTACAGGCAAATAGTAGACCTAGAAAGTCGTGAAATACCCGGCGACGATGATCGTACCCGTATACCAGGCGATGGATATAAAATACCCGTGAAAAGAGGCTATTTTCCTGTCGCTCCGTTTGACAAATTGCAGGAATACCGATCTGAGGTAGTTGAGATACTAGAGTCGCTCGGTATAGATGTTGAGATGCATCACCATGAAGTCGCAACAGGCGGCCAGGTTGAGATAGATCTTCGCTATGATACGCTTTTGAGTATGGCCGACAAAGTGATGATGTATAAGTATGTAGCGCGTAATGTCGCCAAGCAGCACGGATTGGTCGCAATATTTTTGCCCAAGCCGGTATATGGTGATAATGGATCGGGTATGCACACGCATCAGAGCATCTTCAAGAAGGGTAAAAATATCTTCTATGACCCATCTGGGTATGCCGAGTTGTCTCGTAGTGCACTCTCATATACAGCAGGTCTCCTGAGCCATATTAAAGGACTTCTGGCGATCACGAGCCCTACCATCAATTCGTATCGTCGACTTGTTCCACATTTTGAGGCACCCACCGCTATTGCCTTTTCCGCACGCAATCGAAGTGCAGCAATTCGTATCCCCATGTACTTTTCAGGTAATGAAAAGGCCAAACGTCTTGAATTTCGCTGCCCTGACCCAACATGCAATCCGTATCTTGGGTTTGCGGCCCAGCTTGTTGCCGGAATCCACGGTATAAAGGAAAAAATGGATCCTAAAAAGCTTGGATATGGGCCATATGATGAAAATATCTGGGAAAAATCAGATGTTGGGCAGACGCCAAAAAGTTTGTTTGAAACACTTGACGCTATGGAAAAAGATACATTTCTTGCAGATTCAGGCGTGTTTTCAAAAGAGCTTGTGGCAAGTTATATAGATGTAAAGCGTTCGGAGGCGACGGAGGCACTCATGTACCCGACTCCGGCAGACTTTCACTATTATGGGGATATGTAATTTAATTACGAATTACTAATGACGAATTACGAATCGCGATAATAATACGCAAGTAATAACTGTTTATTCGTCTTTCGTAATTATGTAGAGGGGTTTCGGGAATAGCGCGGGGTATTTGCGGGAAATATCCTGCGCTTTTTCTTTGCGGCAATACCATGGGAAATATGCGGGAAAATAGTTGTATGTTGTAAGTTGTAGGTTATGAGTTGAGGGATGTGTGTGGTGAGTTCGGGAAAACGTCGGTAATATTGCGGGAAATAACACTGTGTCCTCTGCCCTGTTTTAGACTGTCTGTATAGGCAGTGCGGTAATACCATGGGAAATATGCGGGGAAAAAAAGCAAAGAAAAACCCCTGGTTTCCGAACACATTTATTATATGTCGGTCCAGGGGTCTATGTTGAGTCGCACGGGGGCGGCGAGTACTGAGATCGGGCTTTGACCTCAAACTCTCCACCTTACGGCTCGTTTTTCCCACCGGGTGGCGGGTAAGTATTTAGTTGTTAGTTATTTTGCAAAAATGTAAGACTCCTCCTCTTCTACAATCCAAGGAACAATGATAAAGCTAAACCCTTTGTGGTTTTGAAGGCATCGGCGGATCGCTCTCCCATTTGGATGAAGCTCTTCAGGGTCACCTTTGCGAATAGTCTGACCTACCAGAACCCAGACATCAGAACAGACTTTGTCGCGAGTTTCCAATGCATATTTTTCTGTAGGTCGAACTAGGTCTCCACTCAAAGACATGATGATTTCGGCTTCTTCGCCTAATTCACACATATGCTTTTGAAAAAGAGGCAGTCGTTCGGCCCTTGTACAAACATGCACGATCTTGTAGGGCATGTGTAAACTTTTAGCTTTTGTGATCAATCGCTGAGTACCCTCGTGGACATATTCATCCACAAAGATAATGGCAATTGAACAGTCTGTGCTATCGACATGGCCATTCATCGGCTTTTTCTTAAGTTTTAGAAGCCGTCTCGCGCGGAAATAGTAAAGTTCCATCGTTCCGGTTAAGATGACTGCAATAGTTAAAGGCAACCAGCCGCCATCCACAAATTTAAGCAGGTTTGCTGCGAGGAAAGTGAGGTCAACACATAGGAAAACACCCACAAGCGTCACGGAAATCAACAAAGACCAATGGCGAATTTTACGGATAACCAGAAACACCAACACGTCGGTGATAACCATAGTGCCTGTTACAGCCAATCCGTAGGCTGAGGCCAAGGCTGTACTCGTTTGAAAGAACAGCACTAAAGAGATACAGGCAAACATCAGTAAGCGGTTGGTCAGGGGAACATAGATTTGACCAATATGTTTTTCCGATGTCGACAAAATCTCAATAGGTGGGATTGCATGCAGCTCGGACAACTGTTTGGTTAACGAGAACGATCCAGAAATCAATGCCTGTGACGCAATGATTGTAGAGCCTGTTGCCAAAATTACTAGAGGCAGCAAAAACCATTCGGGTGCCATTTCATAGAAAGGGTTATGTTTGGCAGAGGGATTCAGCATGAGAAGCGCACCTTGTCCGAAATAGTTGAGCAAGAGGCTTGGCATAACAAGCCAATACCATCCACTTCGAACGGCTCTTTTGCCGAAGTGTCCCATATCTGCATATAACGCCTCACCACCCGTAACAACTAAAAACACTGAACCCATGACGACGAAGGCCATCCAACCATTGGTTTGGAAAAAATGGTAGGCATACCAAGGATTGATCGCCAGAAGTATTGTGGGATATTGGTAGATCCAGTATCCGCCCAAAACCCCTAGGACAACAAACCAAATGGAAGTCCATGGTCCAAAAACCATTCCTACAGCGTTGGTGCCATATTTTTGAATCATGAACAACGCCAGCAAAATAGTAATGGTGATGGGGATAATGTATGGTTTTGCTGCTGGAGTTACCATTTCCAAACCTTCTACAGCAGAAAGGACGGAAATTGCAGGGGTAATTGCTCCATCGCCAAGAAGCAAGGTCGCTCCAAAAACACCCAGAATGATGTAAAAGAAGTTAACCTTTTTTTTAAGCAGTCCAACAAGAGCAGTAATTCCCCCTTCGCCCGCGTGGTCAAAGTTTAGCACAAAAATAACGTACTTAACCATAACCAAGGTGAAGACCGCCCAGAAAATCAGGCATAACACGCCGAAAACATTTTCTTTTACTGGCGCAATATGGTGAAAGGATTCCTTAACGGCGTATAATGGGGATGTCCCAATATCTCCGTATACCACACCAAGAGTACCCAAAACCAGTAAAAGGAACGCTTTCCCTTTTTCATTATGAACAGAATGTTGCGAATTCATCTCAATTCTCCGTCTGTCTCCATTAAGCCAGTAGCACAGCGCTACCAGCTTGCTGCTTTTTGTGGATCAGCACCACTTCAAAAACAGCCTGGCGTACCGCCCAGGTCGCGGAGTATAGAAACAGGAGGGAGCGAAAGATCTTCTTTGAGTACTTTCGCTGCAACCTCCTGAGATCATTCAAAAGAGCGCACAATGGGCAGGACGGCAAATCAAGCTCTCCAACCCAAATTTGTCGATTATAAACCCATTATGCGCTCAGAAAAAGGTAGATTACTATAAAACTCTCTAGTTAAGAATTAAGAGAGAAGAAATAAGAAAAATATTGATCAATGGAGCCACTTGGCTATATAACCATTGAGCTCAATACGTAAGAAATATGTAATTCATAGCAATTATGAATTACGAGCGAAGTAATTCTCGAGAAACAATATCGGACGTAATTTAGAGACTTTATGAATAAAGTACCTAAAACACGTATCGTCTATAGACGAATAGCACCACTGCCACTTCGATATCGTTTCGCTTATGATTTGCGTCACTCGCAGTCCGTAATTATTGTGAATCATTGTGACTCACACTCACTTTCAACAAAAAAAATACCCAAAAAAAATGGGTATAAAAGAAAAGGCAATCTGCCCTTCTCCAAGCGTATAAACGTAAACTAACAACCGAATATGTTAACGTGCAATCCGCCTTTGCAAGCTTGAGCATTGGCGGAGATACATTCTACTACGTACTATAAGGTATGTAAAGAGAATGTAAAGAAACTGTAATAATTTCTTACGTAGATTATCTCATATGCTCCAAAGATGTACATACATCATAAATATGTATGAGATGGACGAGGAAATAAAGCTTTTTATAGGATGTGATAGTGTCTTACGATTTTACTCACACAAATTGTGCTTTTGTTTATTTTGCGCTCAATATCCGTTTTGTCTCCACCTTATACAGCTCAACATGAGGTTGATCGAACGTAGTTACGCCCATGAGGTGGCCCAAATACATCATCTCCATCATTTTAAACTGCATAAATTCTCCCAAATACTCTTCCGATACTTGCTCAAGCGCAACTACGAGATAGGGGAGTTCCTGCTTGGCATACGCAGCTTGTGTCCCTTCGACAATAGCGGACATAATCGTATGGATATGTTTTTGCGGAATAGTGTCTACAAGACCAAATTCGGTCGTTTGAGGCACGATACATTCGTATTTTGGAGCCTCACCATAGATGAAAGTAGTGATTTTGTCTTTGGGACCACCTAAATAGAGTTGTCCCACTGAGTGAAGATCAGTAGAACCAATAGAAACTGTTGGCGTAATCCCTTTACCATCTTTGCCGATACTTTCACCCATAAGCTGGCGATACCATTTACCAAGTGATTCAAGCTGAGGCAAAAAGATAAAATTGTCATTTATATTTATGCCAGCCTTCCAGTGGAGGTAGAGGATAGCGGCTGAAATAGCAGCAGGATTTTCGGCGTCGGCAGAACGCAAGCAAGTCTCGCGCACAGTTCGCGCACCTTTTAATAATATTTCAATATTGAATCCTAAAACAGCAAAAGGGAAGAGTCCCACAGCAGAAAACACCGAGTAGCGACCACCCACCAGTTTGGGTAAATTCAAAACCTCAATACCTTTTTCTGTCGCAATCTGGTGCATCTTTGAGCGTTCATCAGTCGTAAACACAATACGATCCTTTACATCACCAAATTTTTTTGAGAGAGCTTCATAGATTATCTCAAGATTTGCTGCGGTTTCGGTGGTGCCACCCGATTTACTGATCGCATTTACGAGCACCTCTTCTTTATCAGTGAGTGTTTCAATAAGCATCTTTGTCTTGGCAAGTACTTCTTCATCTTGAGTATCAAGGAATATTATTTTAGGAAAACGAGAAGGTTGCAAAAGATCATAGAAGCCATAGAGAGCATCATATATAGCTTTTGTCCCTAAATTAGAGCCACCAATACCAATAAGAATAAAGTATTTTAGTTTGCTTGTTGTTTTTTTGGCTGCCAAATCCTGTACTTTTGTGAGGAGTTCAGTATCAAAAGGGAGATTCATGCTACATTCAAGATCTTCGTAGGTGCGAGCTTTGGCTATATCGTTGAGAATGTCTATATATTCCTGCAAGGAAGAGACGGTGTCTTGTATTTTATCATTGTTGAGACGGGATATATCCTGATATAAAAATTTCATAGAGAAAAATAACTAGTAATTATAGTGTTTGGTTTTTCATGCAAGTTTGAGATGATATGAAACTACAAGGAAATATATGTTTTCAACACAACTGAATGTTCAACATTCGTTTTTATTTGATATGAACCAACGTTTTGAGGTACGAAACATGAATGACCGCGTGTAACTCGAACCATCCCATTACGTGTCTGCACCTCTACATCGCCTTCACGGACATAGAGATGATTAAACGACTCGCCTGTTGAAACAGGACGCACACTATGAACATCTAGGATATCAAGTGAATAGTAAGGGGTATGTAAAAGATTTTCATCGTGCTGTGTGCGACGTAGTGTATTTATATCATTATGGACAGGATCGGTATCTATATGTTGAAAGTAATCATCGATATGGATTTCTCGGATACTGCCGTCTTCTTTCATTTTTCCTTGATCAAATGAGCGTATGGTGCAATAAGGATCCATAACATCTACTTGTACTTCATATACGATATTCCCCAGAGGAAATTTTTCTTTATTTTCTTCCCAGGAGTGATGTACTCCTCCTTCACTCAGGTCTATGAGATCATATTTTTGCATTTCATAACGATTTATATACTGCCATGGATTAATTTGTTGTATAAACATTTTTGCTTCATCCTGAGCTTGTGATAGACTTTTTGTTCCGGCTGTTACTTCGGCACTTAGGCGCTTCATAGTTTCGTCAATTTGAATACAAGCAGTTTTATAAGTACCAATATTGATTCCAGGTTTAAGTCCACAAGAAATATATCCAGGTTCCAAAAAATACCAAGATTCGGGCTTTGCTTTCCAACGAGGATGTTGAGTTCCGGGCTTTACATGAAGTTGAAAAGAATTGCCGGCCGCCTGGTTTAGTTTGATAAGAAGAGGCATTTTTCCTATCTGGTTGTGCACTTTTTCTCCAAGAATACCTTTGGCATCATCGGATACAAGCTGTGATAGTGATATGACAGGACCAAAAGTTGTTGGATGTTCAAATTCGGGACGAAAATCGGGGTGAGTAGTATCTGTAATGGTGGTCGAAAGTGTGGAATCACCCGTGAGTTCATAACTTTGTCCGATTTTTGTACTGCGCAGCTCTGGTATATCGGACCAATTTTTTAGAGTGGCAATATATGTGCCTCCCCAGGTAGACTGTTCTATTAATCTAGGAATAATAAGGTATGGTTTCATGGAGTTATTTTAACATACAGATACTATATAATGAATAATAGCCATATGAACAACTTTTTTCGTCGTGGTGAGATATCTACAATTGTAGTCGCAGGAGCACTCATCGTGGTGGGTGTTGCAACATTTCTCAGCACCACTCTCAATAAAACTCAACAGACAGTAAATACCAAAGCACAAACACCCATAGCTTGTCCGTATGATTCGGGGATATCTGTAGCATTGGGTCAAACAGAAAGCGACACTCAAAACATGGAGGCGCGATGGCCCATAAGTGAGCATAGACATGAATACGATTTTTTCTCATATTTTGTACCAGCCACTTTTCAAGAAGCACGTGATTCCAAAATGTCAGTTTACCCTAAAGATCAATATCTTTCATATGCTGAAATTCCACCAGGCGGAATGGACGCCAATCTTACGGGCATGATGGGTAAAATGTTTGGGTACAAGCCGACAAAACTCAATGATGCATATTTTATGAAATACAATTCAGCTGCATTGCAGGGTAAAGATACTCTGGTTAAAGGGATTTCTCCTGCGCTCAGCGTACCAGTACAACCTGGATATCCGGTATATATGCCAGATACTCTCTATTCAATAGGCGGGAATATGGAAGCAATGGTAGTGTTTGCTGCTTCCGATCGGATTACTCTCCACTTGGGCCGTCATGAATACTTGGTCGGTAGTGGAAATAACTGTAATGGTAAACGATGTAGTGGTGGGATTTGGCTGTATATAAAAGGGATTTGTGTTGATAATCAGATTCTTGCCAAATATAACGAAGTAAAAACAACTCAGGAGTCAGCTCAGGCAGATAAAACTTCCATTACTCTTCCTATGGTAGAAGCAGGGAGGATATTAGGAAAGGCCACGGGAAGCTCTGTAGAAGTCATTATGCGTGATAATGGACCACTCATGTCTATCCATAAGCCGGGCTTTTGGGAAGGCGTACCAGTGAAAGATGTCACAATAGTTGAAGCCGCAACTTCAACTCCTACTCCTACACCTACCTTTTTCCCAACGGTAACTCAAACCCTTCCTTCTTCGGTGCAAGCCCCCACATTGACTTTTACTCCGACACCAACATTTAATACACCTACACCTATTCCTTTGTCGACAAATGCTCCCGAATCTCGTAGTATTTCGGAGCCAGGCCGTATAGATACGTATTCGATTGAGTTAACCGCAGATGTTGTTGCAAAACAGTGTCCTGAAGATTTGAATAATGCAGAAGGTTTTTGTATTTTATTAAGAAAATAGTCAATATGAAATTTTTAACAGCAATAAGAATAAAAATAGCACTGGGTATATTCCTATCTCTCATTACTGTACTTACTTTTGAGCCTGCCGTTTTTGTGGCAAATACTCCCACGCCCAATTCACAAGTGATTGCGGACTTAGGCCTTATACCAGCTCGATATATGGCTAACATTCGGAATCCATTAGATCGGGATAAAGCGCGAAGTGAAGTAGAGACTATAAAAATAGGGCGAAATGCACCACCCGTAGCCGAGCTAAACTATACACCTTTAGAATCGGGTGTATATGCTGCAGAAAGCAAAACAACTGGCGAACAATTTATAAAATTAGATAAAGGAACAAAAGCGCAAGTTTATACGGTCCGTTTAACAGATGGACGGATTGTAACAGTGTATGTGCCAGTTATTGAGAAATAATTACAGTACAATAAAACTATGTATATAGGGCCATTTTATTTCGATTCAAAAGAGATTTTTCTTGTAATAGCCACTTTTTTGTTAGGTGTCGCTCTAGCATTTGGGTGGGATATTTGGTGGTTTGACAGGCAAGTGTTACTCACTGTGGTTTTACTTATCCTTATAACCAAAGGACTCTTGCCGTCTATTCATAATGAAGCCTTTTTTATCTTGGCGCTTGTAACTATTTTTCTTACATTATATTTGGCTGTTTTTCAGGTTATTCTCTTTTACCTTCTTACCTTCCTCTTTTTCCGTGTATTACGTGTGATGTAATGTATAATGTAAATGAATGAAAACAGTCCTTATATATGCTCGCGCATTGCGCGTAAATCAATGGACCAAAAACTTTGTAATCTACGCAGCTATACTGTTTGCTGGTAAAATATTTGATTGGAATCTCATTGGACAGTCTTCGTACGCTTTCCTTGTCTTTTGTTTACTCTCTTCGACTTCGTATATCCTCAACGACATTATTGACTATCAATATGATAAGAAACACCCCATGAAGAAATATCGGCCACTCGCAGCCGGGCTAATATCTATCCCTCAGGCTACTTTTATGGTGTTTGTGCTTACTATTGTTTCATTACTTCTGGCGCTTCTTTATTCATTGAATTTTTTCTTTTTATGTATGCTTTTTTTGTTGTTGCATTTTTTTTACTCACTTTACCTTAAAAAATTTCCCGTTATCGATATCTTTACAATTTCGTTGTCTTTTGTACTTCGTACGTGGGCAGGTATGGTCGTGACCGGGTACCATGTGCCGATTTGGCTTATCCTGACAATATTTTTCATATCGCTTTTTATGGCGACAGTTAAACGCCATGCTGAACTCGTGACCCAAGGCAAGGAAACGCGCGAATCCTTGTTTCGTTATAAGCATCACTTGCTGTATTTCCTTTCTACAACCTTTGCTACCCTTACGATCGTTTCGTATGCTTTGTACACCTATACATTGTATATTGACCCGTCCCAACAAACTATTTTCACAGACAAAACCATTTGTCAGCAGCTTTTTGTAAAGGCCAAAGATATTCGTGAATGTGAGAAGCAGGTAGTGGTTAAGTTCCTGCCCACTCTTTTTCCCACGCTTGAAGTGCGAAAACTTATGATGCTTACCGTCCCTTTTGTAGTGTATGGTATTGCGCGATATGCACAACTTCTTTATGAGCGTGAAGAAGGAGAGCGACCAGAAAAGATAATTACCACAGACAAACCGCTTATGATCACTATTGGACTTTGGGCTCTTATGATCGTACTACTTATATATATCCTATAGTTCAACAGTAAAGAAATGAGGCTGAGTTTTCGCTTCTGATAATAGGGTATAATGATATCATGCGACGTTTTGTCCTACCTTTCACTATTATCGTGTGTGTGATTTTGTTTATATGCACCTATACTTTTGTGCAAGCCGATGAGTTGGAGGATATCAATAAAAAGCTAAGCGACTTGGAAAATTCACTGAAATCTTCGCAGTCAGCCACTCAAACAAACGAAAAAACACTTGCGGATTTAAACGCCCAGCTAAATAGTATCAAAGCGCAGGTGTCTCAGATTGAGCAAGATATAGACGATAAAACCAAAGATATAGAAGAAGGAGAAAGTCGTTTAATCAAACAAAAAAGACTACTAGATGAGCGAATAGTTTCTTTTTACAAAAATAAAGGTCGGGAAAAAGACACGTTATTAAATATGCTTGTTTCCGATAATCTTCCTCGTTATTTGCAGCAGTTTACTTATCAACAGAATCTTTTAGATGAGGATCGTAAAGTTATTGTTCGTATAGTAATGCTCGTGAAAGAAATAGAAGAAAAAAAAGATAAACTAGAAACTGAAAAAAAAGCATTGATTCCTATAAAAGAATCTATTGATAAACAATCAGTCTTTCTCCAAGGAGAAGTGTTAAATGCTAAAAAATATCAACAATCACTCAAACAAGAGATAGCTTCTCTTTCTGCCAGACAGCAAGAGATCATAAACGCCCGTAGTGGTGGGTTTACGGTAAATATCGGGGATAGTGAGCTTGCCGATGATTATAACGCCTCCGTCAAGGGATTTCGTGAATCAGCGCCTGGCGGCTATTTTGGAGTTTTTTCCTTTGGAGCGTTTACGCATAGAAAAGGGATGAGTCAGTATGGGGCTTATGGAAGAGCCAACCAAGGCCAAGATTTCAAACGAATACTTAAAGAATATTATGGCAAGGATCCAGTAAGTAAGGATACTGGGGGTACAATCAAAGTGGCAGGCTATGGAGAAATAGATTTTGAAACAACATATTTGTATGGTATTGCTGAGATGCCTTCTTCTTGGCATCCTGAAGCTTTAAAAGCACAGGCAGTGGCTGCACGATCTTATGCCTATCGTTACAAAAATGAAGGTCGGGAAATTTGTACCAATGAAGCTTGTCAGGCATTTCGCAAAGATAAATCAGATAGCCCTCCGGAAGCATGGAAAAGAGCTGTGGATGATACTAAAGGGCAAATCCTTGAAGATGTTGTCACGTTCTATTCATCTACATCAGGAGGATACTTAAGTACAAAAGGTTGGGATACAACCGATGGTGGGGGAGGCAGTAATTTCCTAGAGAAATCTTATGAAAAAATAGCTGGCTCGCCGTGGGTTTACAAGGCGTGGTATACAAAGGCGTATTCTATAAATAGTGATAAATGCGGTAGATCAAATCCGTGGCTTTCTCCTGAAGAGATGGCTGATATAGTCAACGCCACACTTGTCCTTCAAAAAGGGACAAGTTCAGAAGTAGAACGAATAAGTCCAGTAACTACTCAGTGCTGGTCCGGAAACCCATATAGTATGTCAGATTTACGCGATGTCGCACGGAAATATGGAGGTATAGATCAAGCGACAAGTGTGTCTGTCTCCTTTGGAGATGGCGTCACCAATACAGTTACAATAAATGGTATTAGTATGAATGGAGCAGATTTTAAAAAGGCCTTTAGTCTACGGGCGCCTGGATATTTGGCTATACCTCAGAGCGGTTTTGCATTTTTCAATATCGAGAAGAAATAAATCTTGAGATATGGTTTACAGCAAGCTGTATAGCTACCGTACCTACAAAAACATATCCGAATAGCCCCCACCACTGCAAATCTTTATAATTGGTGAAGTCTAAAAAGTAATAAAGAAGAAGAAAGTGAATAAAAAAAATAGAATACGAATAACTACTTAAAAAATTGACAGCTTTCTGCAGTATGGATGGCAGTGACGTTATGTAGCCACATCCACGATATGCAACAAGTAAAAGAAATATCCCATATGACAAGTAAAAAATATTTGGCGGGTATTTATTCTCTGTCAAAATAATACTCTGTTCCGATTGAATAAGGATTATTCTGCTTACAAAATATATGGTCGCAAACGAAAGAATGCTTATGGGCATAAACCATCGAGTCTGCTCATATTTTACGACTAGATAGCTGACAATAAGTACAACACACCACGGAAGCCACATCACAAGACGAAAAGCAACCTGTGTAGATGTAAATAATAGTATTATTGAACTTATAAAGCTAATACCTGCAAATATCCACAATAATCGTTTTTTTTCTCCCAAGATACGAATAAAAGGCATAAGTATCATAAAATAAAGGAACAGTACCACAAGCCAATCTATATCACGCGATGAAATGTTTAAAAATAATATTTTTCGGACGAGAGAATCAAAATTAAACGGGATCTTTTTAAGAAAAATACTATATAAGAATAAAATTAAGAGAAAAAAATAATAGGGTAGGATAAGCCGTTTTATTCTTTTCCAAAAGTATGATATTGAAAAGTGTTCTTCCTTTGTCCGGCTAAAATATATGTAGGAAGAACAAAAAACAAAGATGGGAACGGCAACTTGTGAATACTCCCACAAAGTACGTGCCACTATATTGTTTCGGAAGTAAACGGTGACGTGGATTAATATGATAAGCACCATTGCAAAGCCTCTCATAAAGTCAATTGTTTGGTTGCGTTTTTTTTCCATAGAGTACAATATATACTATCACTTGATTAAAACCAAATGAACTCACAACAGCCACACAATTCTTTCAAAGATGCCATTTTATGGCCTATTAAGGGGCTAATCTTGTTGTTTCAAGCGCTTCTATTTGCTGCCTTTATTATCGGAGGATGGTTCCTTCTCCAAGTAACTGGTGTGATGCCTGTACAGGTTCCTGTGTCGGGTGCTTCTATGCTTCCTACACTTCCTGAGGATGGGTATGTAGATTTTCAACGATATGTAACTGATCAACGAGTCCAAAAAATTATTCCTCAAACAATCCATCATGGAGATATTGTGGTCTTTGAAAACAATCAGACTGCTGAGGAACTTAAAAAACAGAAAAAAGATGGGACAGGCTTTGTTAAAAGGGTAATTGGGATGCCAGGAGATACGGTATCTATTCGTGATGGGTTTGTTCAAGTAAATGGCGAGATGGTAGATGAACCCTATATTCTCAAGCCGCGCTCTACTTTTGGCGGAGATAAAATCACAGATTGTCGTGAAGTAAAAGTGCCCGATGGGAAGCTCTTTGTACTTGGTGATAATCGAAAAGTGAGTATGGATTCTCGTCATTTAGGGCTTATTTCGAGTTCAGACATCGAATATTTTATACCTTATGCTAAACAATCCAGTCGATTTTCATCTAAGTGGCGAGATAGTTCCCACGATCGGGATTTTGAACATGAGTCTCTCTTTGATGTCGTCGCATATACGGCTTTACTAAATCAAGAACGTGAAAAAAATGGTCTAGAGCCTCTCACGTATCAACCCAAACTTGAACAATCTGCCCGTCTTCGTGCTGAAACCATGTTGAAATATGATGATTTTTCATTCAATGCCCCTAAAAGTGGTTATGATATGGCAGATGCTATGCGAGATGTGGGTTATAACAACACAGTATATGGTGAATTTCCTATGACGGGGTATTATGATGCGCAAGAACTCTTTGATGCATTCCTTGAGCAGCAAGACTCAATCCAATTTTTATTAAATAAGGAATATGATGAAATCGGAGTCAGTACATTTATTGGACAGCTAAACGGATGCCCTGTGCAAGTGGTTGTACAACATTTAGCTGGTTATGTGCCTCCTAATTATTCGGAATCAGAGATATCTGGTTGGAAAACTGGATTGAGTCGTCTTACAGAAGTGCAGCCAGGCTGGCAGAAATTGAAAGAGTATCCTGCCTTTTATGATGAGCACAAGGCCGATGTAGATCGTATCAACGAAATTTTGGCTACCCGTATTACTCGTTTTGAAAAAATAATTTCTCGGATGGAAGCGAATGAATGGCTAACAGATGAGGAAAAAACATGGATGAAAGAAGATAGTAATCTTTCAGATGAACAGAACAATCTGGCTGGAAAGCTTAATAAGCAAAATTAAGCAGAGATGCCAGATATTTTTTGAAGGGTAGATTTAAACGTATCAAATTCTGAAGCTGAAATATTTTTGAAAAGTTCAGAAAAATGTTCTTGTAGTTTAGCTTCTGTGTTCTGAATAATTTCTTCCCCTTTTTTACTTAGAATGATCAACTTGGCTCGTCGATCTTTTATGTCATCTTTTATAGAAATGAGTTTTTGTTTAGCGAGTTTTGTTACGAGTTCCGTCACAAAAGGAGGCTCTACAGAAAGTTCTTGGGCGATTGTGTTAAATCTACAGCCATCCTGATATGTAGAAAGAATCCCAAGTACGCTCCAGTCCAGCGTAGTCAATTTGTGTTCATCAAGCACTTCTCCGAATTTGTTTTTAAGTGCACGATTTGACTTCGCCTGTAATAAAACAAGGTCGTAAGTATTTATATCAAGTTTTTTTCCAACTAGTTTTTGTAAGGCATTTAGCATAGTTAAGTTTATTAAATATGAATTTTAGCATATAGACGCTTTTTTTTCAATATATGCTACAATATTGTTATGAGGAAATATTTCATTGCTCTTGTTTTAATACTCGTAATTATAATATTTGTCGCAATTTATGCGGTAAGACGAACCCAGGATTCACGGGTCAATGTCTCACGAGCTGCAGTCATAACAGAACTTCGAGATTTAAATCGTTTAGAGACGGCAGCCTTTACTATCGAAAAAGTTATTGATGCTCAGACTGCCACATCAGGTAAAATTGAAGAGTTTCTCTTCGGGGATAAACTATTACTTATTGCTCATGGAGAAGTCATCGCAGGCATTGATCTCTCTCAACTAGACGAATCGGGGATACAGATAGATGACTCATCTGTTACTCTTACACTCCCTCCAGCACAAATTTTAGTGACGAGTTTAGATAATACACAAACTAAAGTATACGATCGTAGGACAGGCATTTTGGCAAAAGGTGATAAGGATTTGGAAGGGGAAGCGCGTAAGGAAGCAGAACAATCTATTAGAGCTGCGGCTTGTGAAGGTGGTATCCTAGATCAAGCTTCTGAAAATGCGCGAAAACAGCTAACCGCTTTATTTAGGACATTATCTTTTGAAAATATCACCATAACGATTCCTTCAAGTACTTGTAACTAATAACTACAATCTCCTTGCTACTACTGGAAGACTTATCTATACTAATAATATGGATCTAAATACCGATACTTTGTTTCAATCGGCTACTCCACTACCACAGTCAATGAATCCTCAGGTTGTATATAGCTGGAAAGCCCCATTACGTGCATACAAGAAAAGAAGTAAAAATGTTTTGCGTTTTTACCTAGCGGTAGCCTTCCTTCTATCTTTAATCATTTTTTTTATTGGGGATCAAATATTGATTATTCCAATATGGGCGATATTATTTCTTTTTTACGTACTTACTATTACTCCTCCACCTGATGTTGAAAATAAAATCACCCGTTTTGGTATTGAAACGGCCGGTATAACGTTGCGCTGGGAGGTACTTTCACATTTCTTTTTTACTGAACGCTTTGGTTTTACTATTTTGACGATTGTCACAAACCCTCCTTATAACATGCAGGCATTTTTAGTTCTTCCCACAGCACAAATAAAACAACAAGTTATGAAAATACTTGTAGAGCATATCGTCTATCTGGATAGACCTCAGCTAACATTTACCGATCGGTTAATCAACTGGCTCTCTTATTTTATTCCCGACGATGAAGAAGAGGGCGAAGATATCCCGGCAAAGATTCACATCGAAAAAAAATACGGAGAGGAAAGCAAATTATCCAATGTTAAGCATAATTTAGAAGCTTTTTTCCAAAAACAGAAGGCTGCATCTCCCGCACCCCAAACTTCCTCCCCCAAGAAATAACTCCCTCATCGGCACTAATAAGTGCTCCATCTAGTTCACGCGCGAGCATAATAAGTTCAAAATCGGCGATACTATCTATAAAACCTGTTCGAGTAGCATTACGATAGCGATCTCGATATTTGGCAACTGTTTGACCTATGGCCATTTGAAATTCTTTTTTTCCCAACGCTTCTTTCCCCATAAACAGGGAAGCGGCATTGGAGATCTCCTCTTCGCCTACTTTCATACCTCGGAAGGCTCGATTGCGTGTTTCTCCTATTATTTCGCCAATAACGGAAGCGGAAATATTAATATCACTTAAACAAGGTGTTTTAACAATAATATTTCCAATGAATTTTTGGAGAAACTCTTGATGAGGATTATCAAAAAAACTTTCAATTTCAGCTACAATGCTGGGTGGCATATAGAATTCAGCTTTGTTCTGAGCCTTCTCTATAGCCTCAGTCATATGAATAATAATTGTTTCTGTATTATCGCCAAGGCCCATGTCAGCTTGCATGTTGAAAAAAAGATTGGTGTCTAAAACATATCGTTCCATAGCTATATTATATCAGTAATTATTTTTAGATTGTCGGTACAGTCTTTAACGCAGATTAGCCTTCTTTTTAGGCTTTATAGCGCTATATATATTAGAGTCTACTAAACCATGTGCAAACCATATTCGTACATATCTGTAATGTAAGAAGCAATTAATGATTTATCTACTATATTTAGTGTTTCGCCACAGAGAACATACTACCTGACCGTTTCTCATCAGATGAGAATTCCACGCCCGAGCAGGAAGGAAGAGAATATGTGTTCAATAAATATAAGATAAAGAGGCGCATGTATTATAGGTTTGTTGAGGAAAAAGTGAGGGAATTTATTGATATGTTTTGATATAATAAAGATCATTGAAATCCTACAGATAGTGTTATACATTTTTAATGTACCCAAGATATGAGATGTATATTCTGCCAATATGACAACACAGATGTTATCGAAACACGTGTTTCCGATAACAGAACGACGATTCGAAGACGTCGATCTTGTCCTGAGTGCAAAAAACGCTTTACCACGTATGAACGAGTAGAGGAGTTGCCTGTACTCGTCATAAAGCGAGATCAACGTCGAGAACGCTTTGATAGAAAAAAGTTGATGGAGGGTATTTTTAAGGCAGTGGGTAAAACCACAGTCACAGCAGGACAGGTGGAAGAAATTGTCAGTCAAGTAGAGCAGGAAATTGTGCAGCAAGGGAGGACTGAAATTGAAAGCCAAGAGATAGGCACGCTTGTGGCGAGTCGCCTCAAGCAAATAGATAAGGTCGCTTATATACGTTTTTCATCCGTATTTAGAAGATTTGTAGATGTAGAAGAGTTTGAAAAGGAGCTAAAGAAACTTTTATAAGAGTATTCTGTTAACGGGTTAATGTGCCAGCCGCGCTTTGCAAGGTTGACACGTTAACAGAGTAGTAACTCTTACATTATTAGTTCTTGTTAGATATATGAAATTAGAAGGCGTATCAGAAAAAGTATTTCTTGATAGATATTCACTCAAAGATAAAGATGGTAAAGCAATAGAAAAGACACCTGAAGAAATGTGGAAGCGTATTGCAAATGCAGTTGCTCAAAAGGAAAAGCCAGAAACCCAAGGTAAATGGACAAAGGCATTTTATAAGGCAATGGAAGGCTTTAAATATGTTCCAGGTGGACGCATTCTTGCAGGTGCGGGAACTGGTTATAATGTCACTTTCTATAATTGTTTTGTTATTCCTTCACCTCGTGATTCTCGTGAAGGCATATTGGAAACACTTGGGAATATGATTGAGATTATGTCTCGAGGTGGTGGTGTGGGTATTAATATCTCCTCTCTTCGTCCTCGGGGTGCCCGCGTAGAGAAGGTGAATGGATTCTCTTCAGGCCCTTGTAATTGGGCAGAACTTTTTTCTCTTGCTACAAAAGATATTATTCAACAGGGCGGTACCCGTCGTGGAGCCCTCATGTTGATGCTGTGGGATTGGCATCCTGATATAGAAGAATTTATTACCGTAAAGCAAGATTTAAGCCGTATCAATGGAGCCAATTTATCTGTTTGTGTCTCTGATACATTTATGGATGCAGTAAAGAATGATGCCGATTGGCCGCTGATATTCCCGGATAAAAATGACCCTGAATATGATACGGTATGGAATGGAGATATAGAAGATTGGAAAGCCAAAGGTAAAAAAATCAATGTTCATAAAGTTGTGAAAGCAAGAAAGATTTGGGATCTTATTGCTGAGGCAGCATGGAAGTCAGCTGAACCGGGTGTGGTGTTTATGGAGCGTTATAACAAAATGCACAACAATTATTATTGGAATCGTATTGTTTGTGTAAATCCATGTGGCGAAGAAGGTCTTCCAGAATGGGGCGTTTGTAATCTTGGCTCAATAAATCTTGCCGCACTTGTAAAAGGGGATGATATTATGAATCCAGGATCGTTTGATTTTGAATCTCTCAAAGAAGTGGTACATACTGCCGTACGGTTTCAAGATAATGTCGTGGATATGGATCCCTATGTATTCCCAGGTATCAAAAAGACTCAGTTAGAAG
The DNA here is from genome assembly GCA_964566675.1 of uncultured Gammaproteobacteria bacterium. GTDB lineage: Bacteria > Patescibacteriota > Microgenomatia > UBA1406 > GWC2-37-13 > CAZMJG01. The sequence goes on along the minus strand of CAZMJG010000003.1, from coordinate 1,595 downwards.
GGGAAAGACGTATAGGCCTTGGGACTATGGGGCTTGGGGATGCCCTTATAAAACTCCATATTCGTTATGGATCTCCTGAATCTTTGGAATTTATTGAAAAGGTATATCAAACCATTTGTTATGAGGCGTATATGGCGTCTGTAGAACTGGCCAAGGAGAAAGGACCATTTGCCAAATTTGATGGTAAGAAATTTATCAAAAGTGGTTTTATGAAACAGATGCCAGCAAAAATTAGAAAGGCAGTTAAAGAAGGTGGTATTCGTAATTCCGTACTTCTTATGCAAGCCCCCACCGGTTCAACCTCTCTTATGTCCAATACTACATCGGGGATAGAACCAGTATATGAGTTTGAGTTTATTCGTCGTGATCGACTAGGAGAGCATGTCATTCGTCATCATCTTTATGATAAATGGTATGCCGAATATCGAGCAGCAAATCCAGATGTAAAAGATATTAAAAGACCTGACTTTTTTGTTTCCGCCAATGATTTGTCACCTGAAGATCATGTCATGGTACAAGCGGTCATACAAAAGTATGTAGATGCATCTATCTCAAAAACAGTAAATGCGCCAACCACACATACAATAGAGGATGTAAAAAGATTGTATACGATGGCTTACGAAAACGGCTTAAAGGGTATTGCCTATATGCGCGAAGGTTCTCGACAAGGCGTTTTAGAAAGAAAAACTGAGGAAAAGAAGGAAGAAGTTGTTGAGAAAAAATTTCCTGTTGTAAAGCCTCGACCGATGGTGGTGCATGGATCAACTTATAAGATTGATACTCCAGTCGGGCGTGCATATATTACTGTTAATACCAATGGAAACGATGAACCACATGAAATCTTTATTACTGTTGGGAAAGCCGGAAGTGATGTGTTTGCTATGGCTGAAGGTTTGGGTCGTATGATCTCGATGTACTTCCGCACGTCGTTACATTTGTCTCCTGAGCAACGTATTAAAAATGTGGTCAAAGAATTGCAAGGTATTGGTGGCGGTCGTACCATGGGTTTTGGAAAAGATAGAATACGTAGTCTACCTGATGCAGTCGCCAAAGTTATTACTATGCATTTTGAGCATTTACAGGAACAAAAACAACAAATGCAATCAGAGATACATACAAATGGTAATGGCCATGCAGAAGCGGAACTTGTAAGTGAAGTCGAGCAACCGGCTTTACTACAAGAGCCAGAGCAGGCTATGGCTCAAGTTAGAGCTACTGAAAAGCATTTTGATATCTGTCCAAGTTGCGGTGAAGCCCTCCTGGCGCGTGAAGAAGGGTGTGCTAAGTGTTATGGATGTGGACATGCAGAATGTTGAGCTCATGTTGAACAGAAATTATTAAAATAGGAAGCCGGATCTACACGATCCGGTTTTCTGTTATTTCTCAAGAAAATTTATGGCAATTTATACAAAAACTGGTGATACCGGTACAACTGCGACATTTGGAGGAAACAGAGTTCAAAAGTATGATCCTCAAATTGAGGCTTGTGGCGCTCTAGATGAGGCGACGAGTTTTTTAGGTTTGGTAATTGCTGCTATCAAAAAAAAGCAAGACATAAAGCTACTTAGTGACATTCAAGAAGATTTATATATGGT
>CAZMJG010000002.1:0-33176 GCA_964566675.1 uncultured Gammaproteobacteria bacterium | reverse complement strand
AGAATAAAAGTATGAGAAAATTGCGCATTGGCTGGTTTAGCTTTACCTGTTGCGAAGATTCTACTATCTTGTTTACCGAGCTCCTCAATACTCGTTGGGTCACCTGGAAAGATAAAATTGAATTTGTGAATGCGCGCGTCCTCAAGACAGAGAAGGAGCTCAAAGATATCGATATCTCATTTGTCGAAGGCTCTATCAGCTCGCAGGAGCAGGCAGACAAATTGCGGGAGATTCGAGAAAATAGCAAAAAAATCGTGGCCATCGGTGCTTGTGCAGTCACGGCCATGCCTTCAGGCTGGCGAAATAATTTCAGTGAGCAGCAAAAGCAGGAGATTGCGCCACTTGTTGCACGGTTTTCCCACCTTCCCCGTGTGGAGCCGCTTTCAAAATTTATCACCGTCGACGAAGTAGTGCAGGGCTGCCCGATGGACGAAAAAAAATTCCTCGAACTATTTGATAGGTTTATCAGTTTGGGTGCAGACAATTTGTAATATGCATCAGAGTACATTCGATCTCACGCTCGATCAGATAACTAAAATAGAAGGCCATGCAGCGCTCCATATCAAAGTAGTTGAAGGTAAAGTCACTGAATGTAAATTTAGTATCCCCGAGTATAAACGGTTTTATACACAAGCGATACAAGGTAAACCCATTGTCGCACTTCCTCAGATGGTGTCACGTATTTGTGGTACCTGTAGCAATGCTCATCTTTTGTCTTCTATAAAAGCCATTGAAATGTCTCAAGGCATAGAGCCTTCACATCAGACATACTTGTTGCGCCGACTCCTCACCAATGCTCTCATGATCCGTGACCATGCATTGCATCTGTATATCTTTGTTTTGCCCGATCTCTATGGTCATGACTCAATCCTTGAGTTTCGTGACGACAATGCCGAGGAGCATGAGCTGGTGCATGATGCCTTTGCTATAAAGGAAGCTGGCAATCAGCTTGCTATCTGGTCCGGAGGACGAAGTGTACATGCACCAATGCCGACTGTTGGTGGTTTTCTCAAATTGCCCATCGAGGGCAGGCAACCCCAGCTTCTTGAGCAGCTACAGGAAATACGTGGTAGGGTACTGCGTATCATTGACGTTTTTAAAAATTCTTCTTTTATACAAGTAGAAGATGTCTCTTTTTCAGCGCTTATAAACGACCAATACGATTTTATCACTGGTCGTATTGTCAGTGCAGAGCAGGATCAGGTGCCGGCCGATCAGTATGGAGATTATTTAAAGCATGTAGTAATACCATATTCGCAGGCTTCAGGCTATACATTCAAAGGCAAAGTCTTCATCGTTGGTGCGATAGCACGCCTCAATCTTTCCAAAGACCAATTACATTCCCATACCAAAAAAGATGCCGCGTCAGCACTCGCATTGTTCCCATCCAAAAATATTTTTCACAATAATCTAGCCCAAGCTATCGAAATATTACATTGTATCGATGACTCAATAGACATCCTCTCCTCACTTAAAATTCAGCCCGAGAAGCCGATCACGTATAAAGTCCGTGCAGGTATAGGTACAGGGGTCATCGAAGCCCCGCGTGGCACTCTCTATCATCGGTATGAAGTCGATGAAAAAGGAGTCGTAACCAAAGGCAATATTATCGTACCCACGGGGCAGAATCAGATATCTATCGAGAAATCACTTCTACATTTTGCCGAGCGATTTCATACGATGCCACACAAGATGCTCTCTCATGAATTTGAGAAGATCGTGCGTTCATACGACCCTTGTATGTCATGTGCTTCTCATTTCCTCAAACTCAAGATTACGCGGAAATAATAGCAAAGAGTCATGTATTCATATGCGTGATGAGCTCATCTACCTGTTGTGTTATTTTTGTGATATTACCCTTTTCCGGCAGCCCGATCAGGGTAAAAGACATGATTTTTTTTATCTTGAGTAGGAGCGAAAGGTCCATCAGCAGGTCATAATCATGTGGCGTGATACGTCGTGGCATATCTTCGAAGCTCTCAAGCGATCGAAATAGATGCACTGTATCAAGCCCAATCACGGTATCCATCAGTATCGGATTCCGTTCACCTTGCCACCATTGCTCTGTGGGGTCGGTATGATGAAACGTTATAGCCGTATGTTGTTTTTTGAGGGTATCCATTATCTTAAGCGCCATACTGTCACATGAAAGTAATGGATTGCCAAAATAGTAGATAGTCATAATGTTGTATTGGCCAGGGTGAGGGCTTGGCTTGTGTAGTTTGTAAGCTCCTTTATTTGTCGCTTGTTGAGTACTCCACACAAGACACCCCAATGAAAAGACACCCAATAATCTTTTTTTAGTGTATTAGGAAATGGTTGATATATCTGTCGAACTATAGGTGCTGAGAGTGACAGTGCGCCATCAGTATATATAATAGGTTGATATTCAACTATCACCGCATGAACATCACTAGATAATACTTTTCCCCAGCTAATCCGGCAATTATCAATTGATTCTACGGTATGTTGTACGCTATGGTGTCCGGTTCGCGTAAAAACATTCAATACATGATAGGTATGGTGCGCTTGGGCTCCTTTTTGTATCTTCCCGAAGAGCCATTTCAGTTCCTGCTGTTTGAGACGTTTGGGCAGGTGTAGACGCTCGGTATAGTGGTTATATATTTGCTTCATCGATACATTTTTGAGCAAGTCATTACCGATCCAGTACGCTTCTATCACTCGTATATCAAATGGGTCAGGTATACTGTTTGCTTCAGCTATACAGGCCAAGTACGGATACAGAGTTTCAAATTGTTCCAAAATATCCCGAAGCTCGGGTTCAGCATGATCCACCGATAAGTAATTATGCACAGTAGCAGCCTTTAGCGGACCGCAATACTGTAAATTATTGGGTGGAAAGGCATAATGCGCGCAAGCCAGAACTCCCTGCATATTCATACGGCAATTAATTTTTGTTGGTTGGTATGTCTGGTAGCCAGCATCACCCCTCCTGTCAGTGCAATCATGGTTATGATATCGGGTACGGCCGGCACAGATTTAGTTATGAATACTGCGCTGAGGAGGCTGGTGATTACCGGAGATGAGGCAAGTACTAGGCTGACTATGTTTGCTGGTGCACTAGATAGGGCTTTATACCAAGTCAATACATAGATTGTCAGCAATCCACCACCTATGAGCACAGCAGTTATTTGAGCTCCATTTAGTGTCAACATGGCTCCTGCTTTGCCTTGGATAGCCAGGATGGCCATGAGGACTATCACGCCAAAAGTCATACGCGCCCAGGCCACGATTTCCGAAGGTATGTCTGTGAGGGCCTTTTTAGCAACGATATGTTCTACAGACCATAGTAAGGTTGCAGCCAATATCATGAGTTCGCCTTGGCCGAGGCCAAAATTTTTAAAATTAGCGATCCACAATGCACCCATTGTGACGACCCCATAAGCTGCCACTTGCCATCTATTGAGTTTTTCTTTTAGTAGCCAGTAGGCCATGATGGCCACCCAAATGAAGAGCGTCTTATGTATTATAGAGCCTTGTACGGCACTTGTCATTGTGAGCCCGGTAAAAAAGAGGGCAAACGGTATCCCTCCTCCAATGAGGCCTATCAAGGCAAGTTGTTTCCATTGTTTCAATGTTAAATGGCTACATTGTTGCTTTATTGGTGATCCCGCCAGTCCAATAGTCAGGATTATTGCCACAAGTAAATTTTTCAGTGTGGTGAAAAGGAGGGGATCCATGGTAGAAACGAATATTTTGGATGCAAATATCGAGATTCCCGAAATGAGTGCGGTTACAAATGCTAGGCGAATTCCGTATGCCATAAAGGAAAAATTGAATTTATATTGCTTGTGTTATCAATGCCAGCATATCCATTGCTTTTTTCCTCGAGATTTTTTCTACCGCAAGTGGCCCGATGACAAGGATATAATCTCCTGGCTGTGCTTTTATGTTGCCAAGTTTCACAAGGGAACCATCTTGCAAGATAGCTTTGGAGCCATCGATTGTCTGAATTTGTTTTGGCAGGGCAAAACACATACCAATTATAGTACAGGATGTAGGGTAGTATCGCAATGACGCAGATCACTATATATATTTCCGTGTATCAAGATAGAGTGATTATTCCTCATTCTTTTTGTCACCATCAACAGCAGCTTCTTCTCCTTCTTCAGCTTTTTCACTGAGAATTTCAGGAGTTTCTGTGGCAGTCTGTACTTCGACAGATTCCTCGATGTGCTCTGTTACCGATACGATTACGCGTTCTGGGTCTTCGGTCACTTCAAAGGTATCAGATTTCGGTATGGAGCCTACGGTGATTTCATCACCAATTTCTTTCAGGACCGAAATATCGATTTCAATTTCATGAGGGATGTTTGTTGGGAGTGCCTCAATGGAGATACGATCGAGTTGGGTTATGAGTACGCCATTTTTCTGATCTACCGCAAGCGATTCGCCCACGATTTTTACTGGTACATATGCTTCAATTTTCTTTTTCAAGTCTACTTTTCGTAAATCCGCATGCAAGATTGTACGATTGAGGGGGTGAATCTGGATATCACTAATGAGGGTAGGTATTGTTTTGCCATTGACATCAACATATATCACACTGGTTTCACCTGCTTTTTTAAACGTATTATAAAATTCCAAATAATTTACTGTTATAGCTGTTGGATCAAAATCTTTTCCATAAATATTTGCGGGCATCAAACCCTTTTTACGAAGAGCATTAACTTTTTTTCCATACATTTCTCGAGCTTCGGCGATAAGTGTGATTTTGTCCTGTGTAGCGGCCATAATTGTGTTGTAAAAAATAATCTGTTTGTCGTTGCGAGCCGTATAGTGTCGAAGCTATCCCGAATAAAAAGGGAGGTCGCCATACACGCACTTACATTGACGTTTCTAATTTTTAGAAAATTCAATAAGAAAAATCTTGTCAGATGAAATGGAGGTATTATAGATGATTTTATTATCCTTTACAAGAGGTGAAAAATTATTATTTACCATCGATATATTTTCGGGCAAATCAAACTCCAGTTGGAGGTTGTCATTGGCTGATCCAATCTGTTTTTGGAAAATAAGCTGATACATACCATTGCCTCCAATGATAGTCGTGGGTAGAGTGTAGGTTATACTCACGACTCGGCTCGATTGGGGCGGTACAGTAAGCAAAAAACCTACTACTTTATACTCAAAGTTTGTTTCGTCATAGTCGGTGAGCTGAGTATCATCCACGGTGATTTGTTCAATTTGGCTGTTGGGAGGCGTCATAAGCTGCATGTAGTTTTTATATGTCCCACCCGGAAAAATATCATCATAGGAATTGTTGGTGTACACAAAGGTCACCGTATTGCGGATGATCCCTTGGGCGTTTATAGCAATCTGCATCTTGGTAGGGCGACTCACAAAAAAATTGGCTTTATTTACTCCCAGATTGGCGTCGACGGGGAATACAAAGTCCAAAATACAATTTATTGCCGCGGGGAGGTTGCACTTAGGTTTCAGAGTGCGTCCCGACCAGTAATTCTTTTCCAGGTATTGCTGCATATCCCGGTCTCGGCTGTACACAACCATTTGTTTCTCATTCAACGACTTCTCCACTTGAGTCATCAGTTCGGGGAGCGATACCTGCGATAAATTTATCAGCATCTGGTTCATCACACTACCCAGAAACCGTTTTTTCTGTATCGAACCAGGGAAAAAGTCTTTTTCAGCATATAGCTGAGCTTTTAGATAAAAATTATCCTTTGTTATCGTTTCGTTATAATCTGGCACGTATAGCCCCTCCGAGGCTTCCAGCATATTCTGTACGGCAGTGGTCGTAAATAGCATACCACCAGCAAAATTGCCCTCACCAATCTCTTTTTCCAGTAGTTTTTCGGCTTCGCCAAAATTGGTCACAAAATCCGGGGTAAATGCGCTATCTCGTACAAACCAGAAAGGCTGCTCGAGGAACTTTGATATAGGTGCAGGCGGAGCCAAATGCTCGGTGAGCTGTCCATCGGCGTCGTACACGTCGTATACGCGTATATCCCGTATCTCATAGGGTGCTACTGTCACTATGGCAAAGGAGCCGATAAAACCACCCCCTGGGCGTAGTTCCATATTATTAGCAAAAAAGAGGGCATATTTCTTTTCCCCTTCACGTCCAAAAAAAATATCTATATGAGGCTCCATTTCAGACACTAGCGGTAATATTTTGTTATATCGTTGCAGTTGGGTGGCTGCTTCGGCAAAGCGTTTATCTTTAGGTATCTTCTGTTCCAGTATGCGGGCATCCTCCTGGATATTGCGTATAGTGGCAAAAATACGGGTTTTCAGATGTCTGGCTTCCTCAATTTCAGCGGGGGTTTTATTTTTGAGCATCACCATCTCTAAAAAGAGCGGCCCTTCGGTTTTCAGTACCGATGCCGCGTTCAACATGCGATTTCCCGCCTCATTTACCTCAAATAAGTCATCAAAAGGGCGAGCAATCGAAAAAAGATGGAAGGTCGGACTGGCGTAGCTGTATAAGCCACGAGCCACTGCAAGCATAAATGGCGCCAAGCGTGCAGGTTCGAGGTTCTGGGTATGCTGTATTGCAGCTTTTGCGACACGGTAATTGAGATAGCTCCCAGCAAGCAGTGGCGGTATAAAGGCGATATTACTTAGCAGAAAGAGCAGTACTATAAGCCAGGTCCATCCACGTCGGGTGTGTGGTAGATGAAATGTGGGTTTAGGCCGCGTCACTATTTTCTTTTTTGGCTTACTCCTGAGCTCCATCTCCGGGTGATAAATATGTAAAAATATATCTTCCGGGTTAGAAAAGGCAAACCAGAGTATCGTATCTATATCTTTTTGGTAAAATTCGCGACTGGTTTGCAAATTGATGATTTTTATATGGTGAAGTTGTCGCGTATAAGCGAAAGAACTCAGCGTTTGAGCAACTTGATCCATATCAAATACTATGAAAATAAAGCGTTTCTGCGCTTTATCCTCAAATTCTTGCAGCATGATATTGGGGTTTTGGATAAAAAAATACACATCATGCGTATCATAGGTCTGGGGTGGTTGGGCCGTCGTGATAACCTCGGCTTTAAATTTCTGCAAAGCTTGTAGTAGCATTTTGAGAAATTGCGTCTGGTGAGCAGCCACCACTTGTATGCTTGATTTCTCGTTGTATACCTCCTGAATCAGTTTCATAGCTGATATAATTCTAATATGAAATCGGCCATTATTACATACACTGATCTGCAACAGATGCAAGTACCGTGGCAGGATGCACGCTGTGTGTTGGTCGGGGGTTGTTTTGATGTCTTACATTATGGTCATATTGTCTTTTTACAAAAAGCTAAAGAGCAAGGTGATATCCTTGTTATCGCCCTTGAGTCTGATGCCTTTATCAAAAGTAGCAAAAAACGTACGCCAGTACATAGTCAGAAGGAGCGGGCATATATACTTTCCGCGCTACGATGCGTAGATTATGTTATACTTTTACCTTTGCTATCTGAAGATGCGGCCTATGCCACATTTGTGCAACAAGTAGGTCCAGCAGTCATTGCGGTCACCGAAGGAGATACGGCACTCGAAAAAAAGCGAGCCCATGCATCTCAGGTTGGTGCATCAATCTGTGTAGTTACACCTTTGTTATCAACATTTTCCACTACGAATATCCTAAATTATGAAAATTTTCACCGCGATTGAGGTCCCCGAAGACGCAATTAAGCAAATACATACACAGGTCTATCCGCTGATCCGCGAGTATCCAGGTTTCACTTGGGTTCCGGCACGCAATTATCATGTCAATCTTCACTATATTGGGTCGATAGTACGCGAAAAGCTGCCTATTGCAGTCGAGCATATCTCAAATAAGCTCTACGACGTGCCACAGACACAACTATATACCATGGGTCTTGATCTGTTTATGGATGAGCAAATCATCATCTATTTGTCCTTTTATCGCAATAAAGTAGTGGAAGATATCAGTAATCGTCTATTTGAGCTATTTGAGCCAGGTAAAAAGCGAAAGCATGACTTTATTCCTCATATCTCTCTGGCAAAGCTTAAAATCCCTTCAAAGCAGCAGTATTTGCTTTTAAAGAAGAAGCTGGCCAATATGAAAGTCCGCGTCGAATTTAATGTGCCTGAAATTCATATATTTGAAAGTATCGAAAAAGGTAAAACGCCAAGTTACGAAAAAGTCGCTTCTATCCCTCTCCTGAGTGAATGATCTGTATTATAGTTTCTTTTTGTCATTTAATTTTTTTCCAATCAAAAAATCCCGTTATCAGTGTAGATAATTTTCATTATTTCACCGACAGCCGGGATTTTCAGCAAGAGCCCAGGATATTAGCCAGGAATCTGATCCCAGGTTTCTTTACTTACAAATTTGGTGAGTTTGACACCATCTTTTTCAGCTTTAAGAGCATAGCGGATTTGTTTTGCTCCACTTTTTGTTTCACGCTCATAAGTCACTTTCTTTACCTGTGTGGCTGGAATACTGACTTTGGTTTTGTTTTTTACATCATAGAATTCGATTTGATCCATGTTGTATCACCTCCTTTAGAAGGGTAAACTTATATTAAACGATATGCCATTTAGTTGGGCTACATATATACCGATTTCTACTGCAAGCAGTAAACCGGTTATCATCAAACTTTTCGTGAGATCTTTTTTAAAATAATGAGTAGTTTCAGTGGTAAAAAGTGTCTTCTTTTGGGCGCGTATCGGAGAGGTTGTGGCGTGGGCTGAAGGGGTAGATTGGTTGACCTCAACGGTCTTCTCTATAATACGGTGTTTATGCATCTCTGCCGCTATTTTCTGTCTCTTTGTCTTTTTTGGCATGATGTCATTTAAACATATTGACACCCCATATGCAAGGGGTTACAATGATGAAATTCTGTTAACAATTATTTTTTGTTCATGAATAAGTCAATTGCTATAGGCATTGGAGTATTTGTATATCTTCTTACAAGCGTCGCCGCATACAGCTATTTCAACGCAAACACCGTAGATACCAGTTCATATCAGGCACCTGCCGTAGTCAGCGAAGATGGCAGTGTCCTTGAGGGTGGTCCCAAGACCGAAGAATGTCCGCTCAATGGCCAGATGTATACCAAAGAACAGCGTCAGCTCTGGGAAAAGCGTCGCCCACTTGGTATTATGGTACAAAACAATATCGAAGCACGTCCACAGTCTGGCCTTTCATCAGCCGATGTCGTACATGAGGCTGTTGCAGAAGGCGGAATTACCCGTTTCCTGGCACTCTTTTATTGTGAGCAGCCTACTATTGTGGGTTCGGTTCGTTCAGCTCGTATGTACTTCATACGTATGCTTCAAGGATATGGTAATAGTCCGTTGTATGCTCATGTCGGTGGAGCCAATACTCCCGGCCCGGCCGATGCTCTTGGCGAAATCAAGAAATTAGGTTGGTATGGGTACAACGATATGGATCAATTTGCGGTACCTTTTCCTAATTATTGGCGAGATTACGATCGCCTTCCCGGTCGTGCTACCGAGCATACTGTATATACCAATACGCAAAAACTTTGGGATTATGCTGCCAAAAATCGCAAGTTGAGCGAAGTCGATGAAGACGGCCTAGCTTGGGATAAAGGTTGGGAATCATGGACTTTTGTCGATGATGCCCCCGATGCCAGCCGTGGTAAAGCAACTGCTATCAATTTTGGTTTTTGGGACGATAGTCTGGGCTCAGATTATACCGTGCAGTGGAAATACGACAAAGCTTCCAATTCTTACCTGCGAGTCAATGGAGGCACCGTGCACCAAGACTTGAATACTAAGAAGCAGCTTTCTACCAAAAATGTAGCAGTCGTCTTTGCCGATGAAAGTGTCGCCAACGATGGGTATGAACACGGGCAGCATATGCTCTATGATGTCATTGGTGAAGGAGATGCCCTACTATTTCAAAACGGTAAATCCATTAAGGCAAGTTGGGTCAAAGAAGCACCTGAGGATATGATGCGATTTTACGACACAGATGACAAAGAATTATCCTTTGTTCGTGGTAAAATCTGGATTGAAATCCTTCCAACCGGGAATGAAGTGGAGTATTAAAGGAGGGATTTCACAAGAGATTACTATGTAGTCTGATATAATACATTTACTAAACTATGAGTATCGATTTGCTAGAAAATATTATTCCTTCCAAAGTGAGAAGGAAGATCCTTCAGCTTTTTTATCATCATCCTGATAATACATACTATCTCCGTGAAGTAGTTCGACAAGTAAACGAAGAAGTGAATGCGGTCAAACGCGAATTAGACATACTCTACGATGCCAAAGTGCTCAGTCGTGAACGTCGTACCAATAAAGTTTTTTACGAGCTCAACAGAAATTATCTTCTCTACGATGAGTTTCTACGCATTTTTACCAAGACATCTATCCTGTCAGAGCAAGTCATAAGCAATATTAGCCGTTTGGGCAAAGTAAAATACATAGCCGTTTCTTCCAAGTATTCACGTAAAACACCTCTCAAAGATGATGAAATTTATGTATTATTTGTGGGTATTATAGTAGTGCCCGAAGTTGAGACTATCATGAATGAAGCGCGCAAAGAATTTGGCTGGGATATCAACTATACTGTAATGTCTGAAGAAGAACTCAAGTTTCGTAAGAAGAACAACGATCCATTTATATGGAAGTTTCTCAAACAGCCCAAGGTCATGTTGGTCGGGCAGGAAGAAGACCTTTTGAAATAGAGAAGAGTTAAAAGATAAGAGAGAAGATCACATAATATGAAATACGTACAATACCTATTTGTCACACTCATAACGCTCATCGTCCTCTGGATTAATTTACCTACGTCTATACCTATCAAATTTACAGCTTTTGGAAAAAAAGTAGATTATACGATTAAACCGCCGGTTATTAGCTTTCAGTTTAAAGGGAAACCAGTATATAAAGATTTTCAGACACAGCTTGGTCTTGATCTCAAAGGAGGCAGTAGTCTTGTCTTTGAAGCAGAAACAGCCAATATCAAAGCCGAAGATCTTGAAGATGCTCTCAATTCAGCCCGAGATATCATAGAGCGTCGTGTAAACATGTTTGGAGTTTCAGAGCCACAAATTCGTACTATCAAGACGGGCAATGCCTATCGTATCGCCGTCGATTTGCCCGGTGTTCAAGATGTAAACCAGGCGGTCAACCTCATCGGTCAGACAGCCCAACTTCATTTTAAAGAAGCACCTGGTCCAATAGATCCAGCCGAAGCCACTGCAACTCCTCTTTTTATGCTTCTGAGCCGCGAGACTGGTCTTACTGGAAAGCATGTAAAAAAAGCCCGTGTAGATTTCAATCCCCAGACAGGCGAGCCACAGGTAGCTCTTGATTTTTCAAGCGAGGGAGCCAAAATATTTGAAAAAGTCACGCAAGAGAATTTAGGTAGACCGGTCGGTATTTTCCTCGACGATTATATTATTTCAGCCCCCACCGTACAAGCTGTCATCACTGGCGGCAACGCGGTCATCAGTGGCAGTTTTACTATAGATCAGGCCAAGGAGCTTGCTATAGCTATCAATTCGGGAGCACTGCCAGTTCCGATCAAATTAGTTGAACAACACAATATTGGCCCTACCCTTGGCTCTGCTGAAGTGCAAAGAAGTGTCACAGCAGGTATTGTCGGTTTGGCTGCTGTCATGTTGTTTATGATTTTATACTACGGTCGACTTGGTTTTATTGCCTGTCTTGGTCTGATTTGCTATGGACTTATCTCTTTAGCCATTTTCAGAGCTGTGCCTATCGTTCTCACTCTTCCAGGCGTTGCGGGTTTTGTGCTTTCTATCGGGATGGCAGTCGATTCCAATATCCTCATTTTCGAGCGTATCAAAGAAGAACTTCGTAAGGGTAAAAGTTTTGATACCGCAATTCGCTTAGGTTTCGGTCGCGCTATAGACGCCATCAAAGACGCCAATATTACCACGCTGCTGGTTTCATTTATCCTTTTCAATCCACTCAACTGGGAGTTCCTGCCACAGTTTGGATTGGTGCGCGGTTTTGCGCTTACCCTTGCCATAGGGGTCGCCACAAGTTTATTTACCGGCATTTTTATAACCCGACGACTGATTGGTATTTTTTACAAACAATAATATGTTCAATTTCTTGAAATTTTGGAAACTATATACGACTATTTCTCTCACCGTGATCATATTGGGGTTAGCATCTATTGCTACCTGGGGGTTTCGTATGTCTATCGATTTTGTAGGCGGCACAAACCTTAAGTATCAGTTGCAGCCAAAAAGCACGAGTGGTGCCATTCGAGACGTTTTTAGTCGTGAGAATATAGAGATTATAGATATGTTGGAAAAAGGCAATGTCTGGTCTATACGTACTAAAGCCATAGATGAAAAACAGGAAGTCAAAGTGCGAAGTGCTTTGGAAAAAGATTTAAAAACAAAAATCACTGTGCTTCGTTCCGAGACAGTGGGGCCTGTCATAGGGGCCGAAACTCTTCGTAAGACAGCTATTGCCGCCGGTCTGGCGATCATTGGTATCTTGCTCTATGTAGCCTATGCGTTTCGCAATATGAATTTTGCTCTATCGGCAATCACGGCACTTATCCATGATGTGCTCGTGGTTATTGGTACCTATTCTATCGTTTCTCATTTCTTTGGCGCTGAGCTGGATACACTCTTTGTTACAGCTCTCCTTACTACCATGTCTTTTTCCGTGCACGATACGATTGTGGTTTTTGATCAGATTCGCGATTATCGCAAAAAGGGGAGAGATGGCAGTATCGAGGATTATGCCAATAAGGCGCTCACTGATACCATGGTTCGGTCTCTCAACAATTCCATGACGATTATTTTTATGTTGCTCGCACTTGTTCTTCTGGGTGGTAGTACGATCCGTTTCTTTGCCGTAGCCCTGCTTGTCGGTACGATCACCGGTACCTATTCTTCTCCGTTTGTGGCCACACCCATCGCCGTCTGGCTTGAAAAAAGCAAACAAAAATGAAAATCTATACCTATCCTCTCGGGGAGATGCAAGCAAATTGTTACCTACTTGTACAAGATAACACATGCCTTCTTATAGATCCGGCAGATAGCGCCGACTTTATTTTGGAAAAGATCCAAACATTGAATCTGGAGCTCGTTGGAATTGTCGCGACTCACGGACATTTTGATCATATCATGGCAGTGGGGGAGATACAGCTTTCTTATCCGCATTTATCTCTTCATATTCATAAAAAAGATGAGTTCTTACTGGCGCGGGTCGCCGAGACAGCCGAGCATTTTCTGGGATACAATCCATTTGTCATGCCAATCCGGCTCAAGGCAGATCTCACTCCGGGCGCATTTTCAATTGCAGATTTTAGGTTCCAGATACTTCATACCCCCGGTCACACGCCTGGTAGTTGTTGTATCTACTTTCAAAAAGAGCATATTCTTTTTACCGGTGATACGCTTTTTCAAGGCGGTATCGGTCGCTTCGATTTTTCCTACAGTGATAAACATGAACTGAAGTCTTCACTTCAAACAATTTTGAAGTTGCCGGGAGAAACCATTGTTTATTCTGGCCATGGAGAAGAGAGTCGCATCGAGTATGAGCAAGAAGTCCTTTCAACTTTTTTTTAAAAAGACTATGCTTACAAATATGAAGCGATATCTAAAGAATGCAATTATTTTCTGTCTCATTCTTATCATATTGAAAGTGTGCATCAGTCTATTTTTACGTTTTTATTATTTTCCCTATCACGGCACAGATCGTCATACCTATGAAACAGCCTTTCCTATGGTCTTAGGAGGCGGCGAAACAAAGGAAATACAGTATATGCCTGTCCCTGGAGGCTGTTTTGAAGTATGTTCAGGTCGGGAAGAATCTCGAGGTTGCGTTGTAAATGAATACAGTCGCACCTGTACTTTTCGCTGCTACGGTTATTTGCACAATACATGCGGAAGCCGTGTCGATTTCCTCAAGTTTTTATTATTTCTTTAGGTAGGTAGTGCACTCTTACTACTTCTTCATAAACTCTTCTTATAATTACACTTAGAGCAACAGAAAAATAAAAAAATTATTTTAGTTAGGCTACCGAATTAAACAATGTTAAAAACCTTATAAATGGCAGAAAAAAAAGTACTTATCGTAGATGACGATATAGATATCCTCGAAGTGCTCAATTTACTATTTGAATTTTCAGGATATCAAACAAAAGCCACACCCGATGCGGAGTATACCTATAGCCTTATACACGACTTCAAACCTGATGCTATTATTCTCGATGTCCTTCTCTCAGGCTACGATGGCCGGGATATCTGTCGGCAACTCAAATCGGCGGAAGCGACGAAGCATATTCCAGTAATTATGATTTCAGCCCATCCCAATGCTTTAGAGTCTACTAAACAAGCAGGAGCCGATGACTTTGTAGCTAAACCGTTTGATATACATGTATTATTGAACAAAGTAGAGAGGCTGTTACATTAGTTTTTCCCATCCTAACTTTTTTCTTTTATCTCTATAAGCTTGTTTATCAGTGTCTCTCGTTCATTTTGGAGTTTTCCATCATCTACTTCAGCAAATATTGTATTGAGGATTTCACCCACTTTTGGTCCAGGCTTTATGCCGAGCACTTCCATGACATCATTTCCTTTTACTTTGAGATCTGTGACCCCAAAGGGTACATGTTGTACTTCTACTATGCGCTTCTTAAAAAGTTCAGTTCGCCACGAAGTTGGTTTGGCACCGCCTCCGATACGATCTCCTGTCCGAAGAGCCAGCATATCGTCTATATTCTCTAGTCCTACATCTCGTATAAAGCGACGTATGGCTTTATCACTTTGCTCTTCGGTTACACTAAATTGGTGGTGTTTTACCAGTAGCACCAATTTTTCTTTTTCCTTTTTAGACAGCTTAAAACGTTCTGCAATCTCTTCAGCCTGTTTTCCTCCCACCACTTCATGGTTGTAAAAGGTAATCTGGCCTGTTTGTTCATCTTTGCGAAAGGTTTTGGCCTTCCCAACATCATGTATCAGCGTAGCAAAACGGGTGATTACGTCAAGCGAGGGACAATGGCGCAGAGATTCCACGAGGTGGGTACCAACATCATACAGATGGTGCCTGTTTGGGCTTTTTTGGGGCACTGTAAAGCATATTTCTACCTCAGGCAGTATGTGCATCAAAAGTCCGGCATTTTTCAGTATGAGCACGCCATCAGCGGCATGCGGGGAAGCCAAAAGTTTGAAAAATTCTTCACGTATCCGTTCCCAGGATATTTTTATTATCAGTTCTGCATTCTTTTGTAGCGAAGCCATAGTGACTGGCTCAATCATAAAACCAAGTTGTGCAGCCTGCCGTATCGCCCGCATCAGGCGAAGAGCATCTTCATTAAATCGTACATCAGCATCTCCCACCGCACGTATCACTTTTTTTTCTATGTCTTCCTGTCCGCCATACGGATCTATTATTTCCTGGCCATCATAAGCCATGGCATTTATAGTAAAATCACGTCTACCCAGATCTTCCTCGAGGTTGTCCGCCCATTCTATTTTGCTGGGTCTGCGGGCATCGGTGTATTCGGCTTCACGGCGGAATGTAGTCGTTTCCATTACTATAGTTTTTCCCTCTACATCTATGGGAGTTCCCACGGTGCCAAAATTATTGTTATAAAAACTCCGTTCATGCAGCTTCATTATTTCGTCAGGCTTCGCATTGGTGGTAAAGTCCCAGTTCACAATCTCGTGACCCATGATCAGGTGCCGTACAGCACCACCCACAAGGTAGATTTTATACCCTTTGTCAGTAAATGTTTTCATGAAGTCGGTTACAAATTGAGGCAGATTCATGTAGATATTATAATCCAACTTTAAGCAGTTTTATATTTATTCGTTTTAGCAAATTTTTTTTGTGTACAATCAAAGATCTATTAAGTGTTTTTTGTATTTATATATATGCAATGTAGATTTTAATTATTTTTTAGATCTAAATCATTGCATTTTTGAGTATACTATATATAGTGGTACTTATTCTTAAAACAAGTCACTATTGTCATCCCGAAACGAGATGGGGATGACAAAAATACTATACTTGTTTTTTAGTTCTAAATGCCTAAATTCCCAATATATGGATTTTATATACAAAGTTGCACGCTTCGGCATACCAGTTGTGATTGCACTTGGTATTGGTTATTATGCTGGTACATCAGCAAATTCATATATCCTAACATCTTCCGATACATCAGATTCTTTTTTTGTCCAAAAAAATGATAAGTATCGTTTTACCAGTCCACTACTAGACTGCGAAGTGTATTCCGATCGCAATCGATCTTTTTTGCAGCCTTTTCAGCATAAACTAGAGGAATTGCAAGAAGAATTTGTCAAGAAAGAAAAATTGGCGACCCAGATTTCCATCTATTTTCGTGATTTATCATTTGGAGCTTCCTTCGGCGTCGAGGAAGACGAGCAATTCACCCCTGCAAGTTTGCTAAAGGTGCCACTTATGATAGCCTATCTGAAGCTTGCCGAAACAGATAACACTCTACTCCAAAAGGAGCTTGTCTATACTCCTGATCCTACTCAAACCGTCTTAGCCCAGAATATTCAGCCTCCCGAGACTATAATACCGGGGAAAAAATATACAGTAGATCAGCTCCTTACATATATGATTATAGATTCCGATAATTATGCTCAAACACTGCTTTACAACAATATAAAAGGGGACACACTCGATTCTGTATATACAGATTTGGGTATCAGTATTCCAGGTATTAAATCCACCGAAGATTATATGACGGTGCGAGAGTACGCATCTTTTTTTAGAATTCTCTACAATTCTACCTATCTTACGCGTGATATGTCTGAGAAAGCTTTAAAGCTTCTGTCCCAGGTAGATTACAGTGACGGTCTCCGAGCCGGTATACCTGAGGATGTCCTGCTTGCCAATAAGTTTGGCGAAAGACGCATTGTCTATCCGGATGAAGGTCGCGAGGTGCTACAGTTGCATGATTGTGGCATTATTTATTATTCCAAAAGGCCGTATCTTCTGTGTATCATGACTCGCGGCTCCTCATTTCAGCAGCTCACTTCAGTGATAAGTCGTACTTCCCAAGCAATCTACCAAGAAATGACTCAATTGTAATTCTGCCTCTTGACATGTATTAGCAGAGTTGATATATTAATGCTAATATGGATGACTTATCTCAACGACAAATAGATATTTTGACAGCAATTATCAAAGAACATACCGAGACCGGTGAGCCGGTGGGATCGGAAATAATTGAAAAAAAATATAAACTCGGAGTCTCTCCTGCGACTATTCGCAACGAGATGGTAGTGTTGGCGCAAAAAGGCTACCTACAAAAGACTCATTTTTCTTCTGGCCGCGTCCCATCAGCCAAAGGATATCGGTTTTATATAAATAACGTCATGAAAGAGAAACCTCTTTCTACAGTTGATGAAGTGGCATATAAGCATAGTATCTGGGATGAGCGCAATAAAGAATACCGCATGTTGTCTCAGGCAACTCGTGTGCTTGCAGAAAAAACTGGGCTATTATCTCTCGTTACAACCAATTCTGGTGAGTTGTATTATGCCGGAGTTTGCAATCTACTCGATCAGGAGGAGTTCAATAATATGGATATTTCAAAGACACTCTTTAATCGACTCGATCAGGTAGCATTCTGGGAAGAAATACTCAAACAAGTCTATATGTCCGATCGTGATCTGCTCATCATCTTGGGTCAAGACGATTTTCGCGATCCTATGTTTGATTGTTGCGCGAGTATCTTTGGTGAATTTGAAGCACCCTCTCTCAAGGGGATCATCGGTGTCATCGGTCCCAAGCATATTCACTATGAAGATGTGGTGCCACAGATTCGATTTTTTTCTCAACTTATCGAGGAAATTATGAGAGATAGAAAATAGCAGCGGTTTTTTGGCATAAACCAAGTGATAATTTATTGAAATACCTATGACAAAACAAAATAACACCCCTCAGGAAGACAACACACAGGAAGTACAACCAGATATCAAAAAACTTGAAGAAGAAGTACTTAACTTTAAAAACATGTATGTGCGGGCACTGGCAGATTATAAAAATCTAGAAAACAGAGTGCAGCAAGAGCGTGGTCAAATGCGAGATGCTATCAAAAAGCAAATCATTATGGAGATGTTACCGGTGCTAGATAATTTGAATCAAGCCGAAATTTTTACCAAAGATACAGGCCTTCAAATGGTCAACAAGTCTTTTATTCAAGCACTTGAACGCATAGGCGTGAAAGAGATAGAGCTTTTGGGTCGTGAGTACGATCCATATTCAGCCGAGGTGGTAGAAGTAGTTGCAGGCGACGAAAACAATATTATTGTTGAAGTACTGGTGAAAGGCTACTCGCTCGCTGGCGAAGTCATCCGCCCTGCAAAGGTAAAAGTGAGTAAAGCAAGTTCCTGATAAGACAATTGAAATATGTCATCTTGCATTTATTTCAGGATGTAGGAATGAGATCCCGAATCGAGTTCGGGATGACACATTAAAAAGTTACTATTTTACTAGTTTAATTTAAAAAATATGGCAAAAGTAATAGGCATAGACTTAGGCACAACCAATTCCGCAGTTGCCGTCATGGAAGCCGGCAAACCAAAAATTATATATTCCAAAGAAGGTCGAAACGTCATCCCTTCGGTGGTAGATCCTGTAAAGCGTATTGTAGGCGATGTGGCCAAGCGCCAACTGGTACTTAATCCCAATCGAACGCTTTATTCAATCAAGCGTCTTATGGGCCGCCGTTTTTCCGACGATTCTGTCAAACGTGATAAAGAACTTCTCCCGTACAAAACATTTGAGGGAAAAGATGGGCGCGTTGAGGTAGAAGTCGAAGGAAAACGCTACACACCACAAGAAATTTCAGCCATGATTCTCACCAAAGTCAAAGAAGACGCTGAGTCTTATCTTGGTGAAAAGATAGAAAAGGCTGTTATCACAGTCCCTGCATATTTCGATGACGCTCAGCGTCAAGCTACCAAGCAGGCGGGCGAGATTGCCGGTCTTCAGGTAGAGCGTATTTTGAATGAGCCGACAGCCGCGGCACTTGCATATGGTTTAGATAAATCACATGCTCATACGATCGCAGTGTACGATTTAGGCGGTGGTACCTTTGATATTACTATTCTTGAGCTTGGAGAAGGTGTCTTTGAGGTCAAATCTACGAACGGTGATACTCATCTTGGAGGAGATGATTTCGATAAAATTCTCATTGATCATATCGCTTCTGAGTTCAATAAAGAACACGGTGTTGACTTGAGAAAAGATACTCAGGCCTTGCAGCGTCTTAAAGAAGCTGCTGAAAAAGCCAAGATTGAACTTTCGTCTTCTACCGAAGCAGAAATCAATCTGCCCTATGCCACCGTGCGTGATAATCAGCCACTTCACTTAGTAATGAAGATCACGCGTGCCAAATTTGAGTCTTTGGTCGATGAGCTTGTCCAACGAAGTTTTGGCCCTGTACGCGATGCACTCAAGGATGCCAAGCTGGAACCCAAAAATATAGACGAAGTCATTATGGTCGGCGGTATGACTCGTATGCCCAAGATACTTGAAGAGGTCAAAAAGTTTTTTGGTAAAGAACCCAATAAATCGGTAAATCCCGATGAAGTCGTGGCAATTGGTGCTGCAGTACAAGCAGGTATTCTCACCGGCGAGGCCAAAGATGTGGTGCTTCTTGATGTCACACCGCTTACTCTTGGAGTTGAGACACTTGGAGGCGTCATGACACCGCTTATCACCCGTAATACCACTGTTCCCACGTCGAAATCTGAGGTATTCTCGACAGCTCAAGACAATCAAACGCAGGTGCAAATCCATATTCTCCAAGGAGAGCGTCCGATGTCACGAGACAATAAATCACTCGGTACATTCAACTTAGATGGTGTCCCACCAGCTCCCCGAGGTGTGCCTCAGATTGAAGTCACTTTTGATCTAGATGCCAACGGGTTGCTCACAGTCACCGCCAAAGATAAAGCCACAGGCAAGACACAAAGTATCACCATCAGTGGCTCCACGGGTCTTTCTAAAGAAGAAATCGAGCGTATGAAAGAAGAGGCTCAGAAAAATGAAGAAACCGATAAAAAGATCCGTGAACGAGTCGAAGCCAAAAATAAGGCCGAGCATCTGGTCTATACAGCAGAAAAAGCCTTAAAAGATGCTGGAGATAAAGCTCCTGCAGATATCAAGAAAGAAGTAGATGATAAAGTCAAAGAACTCAAGGATCTTATAGCCAAAGAAGATTCTGATGCCACAGAATTAGATAAAAAGACTGGTGAGCTTTCAGATGTTCTGCAAAAAATCGGGCAAGCTGCGTACCAAGCTCAATCTGCCAATGCTTCTGCGGGCGATGCAAGCTCAGCGGGACAGTCTGAATCTACAGAAGAAAAGAAAAGCGAAGATAAAAAGGATGATAAGAAGGTAGAAGAAGGCGAAGTGGTAGAATAAATCTATAAACCCTGGATTCCCGCTTTCGCGGGAATGACAGATACCCCGTAGGAATCCTACGGGGTACTTTGTATAAACCTATGAAAAACTATTACGACATATTGGGAGTTTCCAAAACTGCCACAGCGCAAGAGATAAAGTCTGCCTATCGCAAACTTGCGTTGCAGTGGCATCCCGATAAAAACAAAGCTCCCGAAGCAAATGATAAATTCAAAGAAATCAATGAAGCGTATGGAGTCTTGTCCGATCAGTCCAAGCGCCAAACATACGATCAACTAGGTCATGATACTTACACTCGTACAGGTGGTTCTGGTTTTGGAGGAGGCGGTGGTGGAGCTGCAGGTCAATACGGGCCTTTTTCCTATTATTCCAACATGGGGGGCCAGAATGTGGATTTTGACTTTGGTGGTGTAGACCCCTTCGATATATTTGAGCAGTTTTTTGGTTTCCGCAATCCCAATGGAGGCCAGCGCAAGCGACGTTCGGTATACGAGATGAAACTCACCTTCGATGAAGCAGTGAAAGGTATCACCAAAACCGCAGTCATATCTGGTCAGGAAAAAACCATCAAAGTACCAGCAGGGGTTGACAGCGGTTCACGTATCCGTTTTAGCGATTTTGATATTTTAGTAAACGTCGTTCCCGACCCTAAGTTCAAACGAGATGGGCAAGATTTATATGTTGAAAAGAAAATTACCTATCCGCAAGCCGTGCTTGGTGATGTCGTTGAAGTCGTGACTATCCACGATGCCGTAAAACTCAAGGTCCGACCTGGTACGCAGTCTGGCACAACAGTCCGACTGAAGGGTCAGGGTGTCCCGTATCCCAACTCTAGTCAAAAAGGCGATCAGTATGTCATTTTTATAGTAGATATACCAGAACGTGTATCTTCAAAAGCAAAGAAACTTATAGAAGAGCTAGATAAAGAACTGTAATCCAGTATGTCTTAGTTGTCATTCTCGCGAATGCGGGGACATGACTTGGCGAACGAGTCAAATGGAAATAGTTATCAGAGGTGTATGTTAAAATCCTATGAACATAAAAACAAACAAAAATTTTGAAACCTACAAGAAATACGTCCACGTCACCTCTGCTATAGATTCTTATCTTGCAGAAAATGGGTATCTCAGACTCGATTTACCTGTGCTTTCACCCGCACTCATCCCGGAAAGCTATCTTGAAGTATTTGAGACCGAATTTCGTTATTTTGATACAAAGCAAAAACTCTATCTTACACCCTCCCCGGAGCTTTTCATTAAGCGGCTTCTAGCTGGTGGAATTGGAGATTGTTATTATATGGACAAATCTTTCCGCAATAGCGAACCACATTCGCCCAAACATGAACCAGAGTTTACTATGCTTGAGATGTACAAAGTCGGGGAAGACTATAAATATATGGCCCATGAAGTATTGCAGATGTTGCAATATATTGGAAAGAAATTACGAATTACGAATGGCGAATTACGAGAGAAAGAGATAGTATATCAAGGAAAAAAAGTTTCCCTTGAAAAATGGGAGGAGTTTACCATTGCTGAAGTATTTCAAAAATATGCGGGTATTTCGGAGGAAGAGCTATTTGATCATACAAAGTTTTTATCAAAAGCCAAAGAAAAAGGCTATACTGTCGAGGGCTTTGGATACGAAGATCTATGGTCGCAGATATATACCAACGAGATAGAATCTCATCTAGGGACCAATGGGTATCCGACCATTTTATACGATTATCCAGTTGAGTTTGCCGCCCTTTCAAAACCCAACCCTGATGGTCGCACTGCGCAAAGGTTTGAATTCTATATCGAAGGTGTGGAGCTTGGCAATTGCTACAGTGAGTTGACCGAGTGGAAACTCCAAGAGGATCGTTTTCACAACGAGTATGAAGAACGGAAAAAGTCTGGTAAAATAGATCATCCTGTAGATTGGGGCTTTATTGATGCCTTGAAAAAGGGTTTGCCCGAATCGACAGGTATAGCAATTGGTGTGGAGCGATTGGCTATGATTTTTTCCGATGTCACTTCCATTAATGAGTTGAAACTTGTTACTCTTGTATAATTGTTAACGAGTTAAAGAGTTAACTGGTTATTTTTTATAGATAACTTAGTAGGAACACGTTAACGCGTTAACCCTTTAACATATTAACCATTTAAAAATTTAATAAGAACTGTTATGGCAGTACAAGCAGGCAATCTTAAAAAAGGCGAATTTATCGTCTATCAAGGGGAAATATGGCAAGTTCAAAAGACTGAGTTTTACTCACCTGGTAAGGGCGCAGCTCTTATGCGCACCAAGATCAAAAATGTCGCATCTGGTAAAGGACTCGATTATACTTTTAAATCCAACGAAAGCGTTGAATCAGTTGAAGTCAGCAGTGTAGAAATGCAATACCTGTATAAAGATGCAGAATTTGGCTATTTCATGGATGAGCGCACTTACAATCAGTACACTGTGCCACTTGCGGTTGTCGGTGATATCATTGAATTCTTTAAAGAAGGTGAAAAAATGTACGTATATCTTCATGATGATAAACCTCTAAGTATTCGACCGCCTGTTTCAGTGACTCTCAAAGTAGTCCAAACTGAAGGTGCTGTGAAAGGTGATACTGTAAGCGGAGCTAAAAAAGAAGCCGAGCTCGAAACAGGGGCCAAAATCATGGTGCCGTTGTTTATCAAAAATGGAGATTTGATCAGTATCAATCCAGAGACACACGAGTACACAGGTAGACAATAATCACTATCTAAGGAATTAAGAATTAAAAAAGAAGAATTCCTTGTGGTTCCTTTTTATCTCTTCTCTTTTCTCTCTTAATTTTTAAATATCTATGACAATGCTTACCGTTGGAGAACTGTTATATAAAGTTCGTAAAAAAAGAAATCTAACACTTGAAGAAGCTTCTAAAGCAACCCGTATACAGCAGAAGTATCTAATTGCTGTGGAAAAAAATGATTGGAATGCATTTACCTCAAAAGTATACATATCAGGAGTTATTCGTACCTATGCTGACTATCTGGATCTAGATCCAGCCAATGTCTTGGCCTATTTCCGTCGTGACTACGAGAAAAAAGAGGAGCTAAAGTTTCGTAAAAAGCTTCCCTCGCTTAATTTTTTGCCGGACACGCGTAAAATTGTGCTTGTTGCTTTTACCACCGTTATTTTTTTCTTCCTTACCTATTTCGGCTTCCAGTTTTATCTTTTCCTCAGGCCACCGGAAGTGCAAATTTTAGCGCCCCAACAGAATACCTTCCGAAATACGCAAAAAATCACAGTTATTGGACATACGCAAAAAGAGTCTACCATCAAGATCTTTAATGAAGAAATTTTCCCCGACGAGCAAGGCATGTTCCAGTACGAATTACCTCTACAGAAAGGCAAGAATGCTATAGATATATATGTCATTGGGGCAAATGGAAAAGAAACTACAGTAAAAAAAGAGTATGTGCTAGAATAATCAGATATGGATGAAGAATCTACTCAATGGTCTCCTTATATCCAAGATAAAGTTACAGCTGTACAGCGGCTTCCTGCTTCTACCCCCGATCTGAAACAAGCTAAAAAAGAAGCTGCAGAGAATCTACGACTTGAGACACAGTTAATGACAGCGGGGATGATGAAGGAAACGATTAGTTATTTGTCTTTACATCCTCAGGCTGGCGAGGAAGAGTTAATTGAAGAACTGACCAATGCAGATATATTTACTAACGCCGAGGACGTACGGCAATACGTTCATCAACTACAGTTTCAAAAAAGACGGATTCAGGTAGCAATACAAAGTATGAAGGATCATGGGATACATGAATCATTATTTGCTGATCAAATTTTTCTCAGATTACAAAGTGTCAATAATGAAGTACCAGCTTTGCCCCAAAATCCAGTTTACTTGGATACAAGTTATCCTGCTGCACTTATCTTAAAGGTTTCACCGGAAGACTATAAAAAATTGTATAAGGGTAGTTCCGCCGGATATTATCGAAAATTTCAGCAGTTACATCTTGATACAGAAAAAGAAATGTGGGTTCCTATAATAATAGTAAGTACAGAGGAAATTCAAGGTCATGAGAAAATGCACGCAGAATTGCGCAATATGCAGGCGGCATTACAGTCTATGGAAGGGCAAAAGCATAAAAGTGTATGGGGGAACGTTTCAAGAAACAATTCTAATATGGCGGCACTGCGTAAGCCTCTTAGAGAAATACAATCACTTAAAGAACTTAAAGAATCCGGCAATTTCGAGTTAGCAATTTCCTATGCCCTCGGGCGCGCAAAAGAAGAAATACTCGCAGAATGTAATGGGTCTCTAAAGCAACAAGTTGAAATAATGCTAGATAGAAAATTTGGCTATGACTATTTTGTTACACACTTACAACTGAAGGAAAATTCTGACACACACGATGCACTATGGCAAGAATATACAGATCGTTTGCAAGGACTAAGCTCGAAATTAGTCGATTTAAATACAAAATATAGAGCATCGCCACGCAGAGCTTTAGCGGGACGATTGGAAATCCTGGCATATATCTTTGCACAAATACCTATTGAATCATGGAATGATCAAATTCATATATATGAAAAAGAATATGCTGAGCATATCCATTTTTTAAAGAAATTTGATGAAGGCACACGAAGTATATTGACAAATGATGTTTCTTTGACCGATGAAGAGGCGGTACTACGAGACCAGTTTGATGATCTTGCCTCTGATTATTTAGATGTTTTGTCAGATGAGCCGTATATTCCTATGTACATAACTATTAATAATTTTTCAACGAAATTAGAACAGTTAAGAGCTCAAGCTTTACAAACTGAGGCAGCTCAGTTGATCCACATCTTGAGGCAGGTTGATATTATATGGAAACAAGTATGTGATACTGCCGATTCCACAGGCGCAAACATTGACGATGCGATATGTATTCATAGTCAGTTACTAGCAGGTGTTAAAGAAAAAAACCGCCTTAGTCCTCTGGAAGTAGTCTCATTAAAAATGCATTTGGAAGAGATAATGGTACGATTAAGATCATCCTAATTTATTTTCCCAATTTTTTATTCAAATCTACAATCGTCTTGCAGCTTGCGGATGAATACACATTGCTAAATCTCAAACGTTTGCCCTCAGCACTCACGCGATCTTGCCCGTATACTGAGCGAACTTCTCCCAGTAGACCAACTTCACCAGTAAACACCGCATTTTTGGGAATTGTTATGTTCTTCACAGAAGATATGACCGAAGCCGCAATCCCCAGGTCAGCAGCTGTCGATTTTATATCGAGGCCACCGACGACATTTATATATATATCCATGGTACTGAGGTTTAAATTGACATGTTTTCGCAATACCGCAAGGAGAAGTTGTACTTTATTGTAATCCACTCCTTTTACTACGCGGCGTGGCACGGCCAGAATTGAGGGAGAGGCGAGTGTCTGTATTTCATAAAAGAAGGGTCGTTTCCCTTCCATTACGCCAACTATTGCTTTCCCAGGCACTTCTTGTGTCAAATCTTCTTCCACAAAGGCAAGAGGGTTATTTACTTCGGCAAGTCCATCGGCGGTCATTTCAAAAATACCAATTTCATCGGTTGAGCCAAATCTATTTTTTTGTGCGCGCAATATACGATAGTGCGATACGGGGTCACCTTCAAAGTTTATGACAGCATCAACCATATGTTCAAGCGTTTTAGGCCCCGCGATATCCCCGTCTTTGGTTACATGACCGACAATAAGTACCGGTATATGGCTTTCTTTGGCAAGTCGTATCAGTTTTGCAGATGCTTCCCGTAGCTGTCCGATCGATCCCGGCGGGCTTTCCACGTCGGTTGTATATATTGTCTGTATAGAATCAATCACCACTATATCAATATCCGTTTTCATTTCTTTTACCCCTTCAATGATGCCTTCTACCTGCAAAGTATCTGAAAAAAGAAATCGTTCAAGTGGTACTGCAAGGCGTACGGCCCGTTCTTTTACTTGTTCTGCCGATTCTTCACCCGATATATACAGTGTGCGGAGCTTCTTTAGACTCTGTAGAAGGAGGGTAGATTTACCAATTCCCGGTTCGCCGGTAAGTAGTATTACTTCACCTCGCACGACGCCTCCTCCGAGCACTCGATCAAATTCAAAAATGCCTGTCGCGATGCGACTTTTATCGAGAGGTTTTACAGCCTGCAGCGAAGTAGCAACTAGTTTTTTTGGCTTTTCAGCAGTCCGCTTTTCACCACTTTCACGTTGAAGTACAAAAGTATTCCATTGCGAGCAACTCGGACATTTTCCAAGGTAGCCTGTTGAGCCTTCTCCGCAGTTTGAGCATATGTAGAGTGCCATAGTGCATTAGTATATCGCATTTGATTGCCAGTAGCTAGAGAGATAAGAGATAAAAATTAAAAGAGAATAGTTCTTTTCTATACAATTCTTTTTTTTCTCATAATTTAAACTAGTATATTATTTCTGCAGTTTCATTGTATCACGGTTGTTTTTCCCCTCTTTTGTGCTAGAATTAGCGTATGGTAATTGTCAAAAGTGAATTCGCATTAGCTTTAAATCAAGTCGCTTCAGAGCGTGGTATCAGCGTAGAAGATGTTATCGAATCTATGGAGGCCGCAATTCTTGCAGCTTTTCATAAAGAACATCCCGATATGGCTGAGCGTGAAGGGCTTTCAGTAAAAGTAGATATGACAACTGGTGAGACCAAAATACTAGAGGAAGGTAAAGATATTACACCTCCAGGATTTGGCCGTATAGCAGCTCAAACTGCGCGTCAGGTCGTCATCCAAAAGATTCGCGAAGCCGAAAAGAAAACAGTCATTTCTCATTATCAGGATCAGGTTGGTACTATCATACGTGGTCGCGTCATGCGCCATGATGGGTTCAATGTCTATATAGATCTTGGCAAGGCGGAAGGTATCATGCCTCGTGAAGAGCAAATTCGCAATGAAAATTATATCGTCAATGATCGTTATATCTTTTTTCTCAAAGAAATTTCATCCTCAAAGACAGGATATTCTCGTATTATTCTATCCCGAGGTGCTCCCGAGCTCATTTCTGAGCTTTTCAAGCGAGAAGTTCCAGAAATAAGTAGTGGGACTGTTGAAATCAAAAAAATTGTCCGTGAGCCAGGTGAACGTGCCAAAATTGCCGTTCACAGCAGCCAAAGTGGCGTAGATCCTGTAGGGGCATGTGTAGGCCAAAAAGGTGTACGCGTACAGACTGTCACCGATGAGCTCAATGGTCAGGAAAAAATTGATATTATTCAGTGGAATGAAAACCCTCGTATTTTTATGGTGAGCGCTTTATCTCCTGCTAAAGTTGTATCTGTCGATATCGATGAAAAAGTAAAAAGTGCCAAAGTCACAGTCGATGAATCACAGGCGCCTCTTGCTATTGGTAAAGGCGGCATCAACGTCAACTTGGCAGCTCGTCTTACAGGGTACAATATTGATATCGTACAAATCCCATCCGAAAAGCCCGAAGCTGCTACTCCAGAAAAACCAACTGAAACAGAGCAAACATCAGATTCAGCAGAAGCATCAGCATAATGCTCCGTATTAGTCATTTAATTATTGCACATACTATTTTATGGTAAGATCACCGGTTGTTACTATTCTTGGCCATGTAGATCACGGCAAAACGTCGCTTTTGGACTATATCCGCAAAAGTCGCATTGCAGCGCGTGAACACGGTGGTATCACTCAGCGTATTGGCGCATATGAGATAGTCACAGGCATTAAAGGCTACGAAAATGACAAAATTACATTTATCGATACTCCCGGGCACGAGGCTTTTTCTCAACTACGTTCCCGTGGCGCAACAGTCGCGGATATTGCCATTCTCGTCATTGATGCCAAAGATTCACTAAAACCTCAAACTATTGAGTCAATTTCCCATATCAAAAGCGCCGGTATTCCCTTTATAGTTGCACTCAACAAGATGGATTTGCCAGATGCCAAACCTCAAAAAGTCAAACGTGATCTTCTCAAATATGAAGTACAAACGGAAGATATGGGAGGCAAAGTCATTGCTCTACCAATCTCAGCCAAAGAAGGTACCGGTATCCCAGAGCTTCTTGAGGCGATCTTGCTTATTTCCTCAGATAAAAGCCTTACCTACGAAGAGACAGCCCCAGCTGAAGCATTTATCATAGAAACCAAGAAAGATCAGCGTGGTATTGTGGCAAGTACTATTATCAAAAATGGCGTGATGAAGGTGGGAGACGATGTCTATGTAGATGGTAAAAAGATGCGTATTCGTTCGATGATTAATGATTTAGGTAAATCTGTGCGTGAAGTCGTACCTTCTACTCCCTTTGAGCTCCTTGGTTTTGATGAAATGCCGCCTGTCGGATCTCTTATCACAAGCGCCATCCAACAGCCAAAAGAAAAAGAATATGTGGCTACCCAAAAAACTGTTTCCCAGTTTGATGATCTATTTACGCAAAAAGTAGAAGAAAAAAAATTATCGCTTATTATTAAAGCAGATTCACAAGGGTCCCTTGAAGCCGTCACCAATACGCTGGCAAAGAATGAAAATGTAACGATAGTCATGAGTGCTTTAGGAGGTGTCCATCGCTCCGATATTTTCCTTGCCAAAACAACCAAATCTATTGTTATTGGTTTTTCAGTAGCTATAGACAATGAAGTCAAAGAGCTGGCTCGTCAAGAGAAAGTAATCATAAAAACCTATAATATTATCTACGAACTTCTTGAAGAACTTCAAGAAGTCTCCGATCTTCTCCGTGAAAAAGAAGAACAAGAAAAAAATCTTAAAGCCGAGGTAAAGGTCCTTGCAACCTTCATAATCGAAGGTGAAACCTTCTATGGTGTCAAGGTTACCAAGGGTAAAATCACGGTTGGAGAGACTGCAGAATTGTATAGAAATAGCAATATGGTGGGCAAAACTCGCTTGGTTTCCCTTAAAATCCGTGCTAAAACTGTATCGGATGTCAAGAAAGACCAGGAATGCGGTATGCAGTTTTCGCCGCTACTTGACATGAAGGTGGGTGATGTGGTAAAATTTATCCTATAATATTACCACTTATCTATTTTTATGGTGAATCAGCAACCTCAGCAGCAACAACCAATCGATATAAATAAAACACTTACGCAGATAAAGGAAGTTATTAGTAAAAATAACTCCGGTATCATTGCGCTTCCTGCAAAAGCTACTCCCGACGCTGTGGCTGCCGCTACCACTATGTATCTAGCTCTTACTAAAATGGGCAAAATCGTCACTCTTGTCTCATCTGAATCTCCCCAAAGCGACATGATTGGTGTAGATAAAATACAAAACACTTTGGCAACGGGTGGAAATAATTTGGTGGTTTCATTTCCTTATACTGAGGGTTCAATCGATAAAGTCGATTATAAAATAGAAGAAGAGCGTTTCAATCTCATTATTGCACCTCGTGAAGGACACGAAAAACTGCAGCCTAAAGATGTTCAGTTTTCTTATACCGGAGGAAAGATAGATTTTATTATCGTTATAGATGCACCCAATCTAGCCGCACTCGGAGAGATATACCAGAAAAATGAAAGTAAATTTAGTGGTAGAAATATAATTAATATAGATCGTCATCTTATCAATAATAACTATGGCACCATAAATATGGTCGTAAAGACAAGCTCATCTACCTCAGAGCTTGTGTATCGAGTGGTGCGAGGACTAGGAGTAGATATAGATCGTGATATGGCGACCAATTTATATGCAGGTATAGCTACTGCTACCAATACATTTAGCTCATATTCGGTAAATGCTGATACGTTTGAAGTTGTCTCTCATCTTTTGAGATCTGGCGCAGTACGTCGTCCCGTGCCACAAATGGCTCGCCCAGGTATGCCTACTATGCCGGGAATGCCACCAGCAATGCCAGGAATGAGACCAATGGCTCCTATGACCAATGCTTACGCACAACCACAGCCAGCATATAACCAATATCCTCAGCAGCCACCAAGAGTAAATACAGTACCTCAGATGCCACCTATGTCGTATACACCTGCTCCACAACCTATGCCACCTCAGGCACCAGCGATGTCCGTTCGCAATGAACAGCAGCAGCGGCCCATTGACCAGGTAGAGCTTGAAGATACCGATTCTGAAGGTAATGATGCCAATAGTCCTGAAAATTGGCTTAAGCCCAAGATCTTTTCAGGTAAAGGCGGACTTGTCTAATTTGTAGTATAATCTGTACGTGATAGATATACTGCCTTATATTCTCATTGTAGCTTCTACCGTAATTATTCTCTTCGTGCTTCGTATGTGGATTACTCGTATGGAGCAGAAATCCAAGGTTTCAGACGATATTGTAGCCTGGCTCAAAGATGTAAGCACACGACTTGAGACCTCCACTCAGCAGGTAGATCACAAACTTACTCAAAATCTGAGTATGTTTAATCAGCGGCTTGACCGAGCGTCAGAAACCATGATGAATGTGCAGCGCAGTATTGGGGAATTTGCGGAAATTGGGCGTTCTATGCAGCAGCTTCAGCAATTTCTTCAGTCGCCCAAATTACGCGGTAATATCGGAGAGCAGGTTTTAAAGGAATTATTAAGCCAGTGTTTACCCGGTGACTGTTTTATGCTTCAGCATAGCTTCAAAAATGGGGAAAAGGTAGATGCTGTCATCAAGACTTCGCAAGGATTAGTTCCTGTAGATTCCAAGTTTCCGATAAGCAGTTTCAAAAAGATGTATGAAACCGAAGGTGTCGCGCGAGAGCAATTTAGGAAAGATTTTGTTAAAGATGTAAAAACTCATATAAAGTCTATTTCTCAAAAATATATTCTTTCGACTGAGGGGACCGTTGATTATGCGCTTATGTATATACCTTCAGAAACTGTTTATTACGAAATCATAAATGAAGGCGATCTGTATGATTTTGCCTCGTCTCTTCGTATTGTCCCCGTGTCTCCGATGAGTTTTTATGCGTATCTCAAAGTCATCCTCATCTCTTTTGAAGGAGCTCGTATTCAAAAGGAAGCAAAAGAGATCCTGAAAGTTCTTCAATCGATGAAAAAAGATTACGACAAGGCTGATGAATCGCTTTCTATCCTGAACAAGCATATATCAAATGCTTATAATCAGTCTTCACAGGTGACTCGAAGCCTTACTCAACTTGGTCAAAAAATAGAGCATACATCCTCGCTTTCTCTTCCCGAGGTGCAGGATAAACTCATTGAATGATAAATAACGCCCCATCAAACCCTTTCTATTATAATAGGGTGAAATAGGGGAGTAATATTTTTATGAAAATTACGTATAAAGGTGTTATCGCAGCCGATCAGCCAATTTCAAATACAGCCTTTCTAGATTTGCTTCTCAAACAAAGAGGTATTACCGATCTTGAGTCTTTTTTACATCCGTCATCACCTCTCACATTGAGCTTGCGAGATTTTGGCTATGGCCCAGAGATTGCACATACTATAGCTATTCTTAAAGATATTCGCCAAAAAGGAAAGACGGTGGTGGTTTATACCGATTACGATGCCGATGGTATCACTGGTGGCTCGATTGTGTGGGAGACGCTTCATTTACTTGGGTTTAAAGTCATGCCTTATGTGCCACATCGTCAGCATGAAGGGTATGGCTTTTCTGTAAAAGGTATAGACAATGTAAAGCGCGATTTTGATCCGGCACTTATCATCAGTGTTGATCATGGCATTACGGCGGTTTCGCAAATAGAATATGCAAAATCTATTGGTATACCAGTCATTGTCACCGATCATCATCATAAACAAGAACATATTCCCGATGCTGCTGAGGCAATATTCCATATTCCACTGCTATCAGGTTCGGGTGTTGGTTATTTTTTTGCCAAGGAAATGTTTAATGCTTTGAAAAGGGAGACGGTGCATGCCCCGTCTATACAAAAATTGGAAAAATATTTTAGTACTGATTATTTGGCACTTGCCTCTATAGGCACAGTTGCCGATTTAGTGCCCTTGGTTGGTCCTTCACGGAGTGTAGTGAAGTTTGGCCTTGAGGCGTTTCCTCAGGTCTCACGTGCAGGTATACGGCATCTATGCCGGGAAGCCAAGATATCTGAGCGGGTGATTACTCCGTATGAAATCGGGTTTATCATTGCCCCACGTATCAATGCGGTGGGTCGTTTGGAGCATGCCCTTGATGCTCTTCGTTTACTTTGTACGACATCCGATCAAAAGGCATTTGAGCTTTCGAGTAAAGTTGGGCAAATGAATGTAGATCGCCAGGGTCTTGTAAAAAGTAGTGTGGCTCAGGCGAGAGAGATGGTGGAGCAGCAAAAGGCCGCAGCAGACCTTCCATCTATCCTTATACTTCATTCGTCTGAGTGGCATGAGGGGATAATAGGTCTGATTGCCTCCAATTTACTTGAGGCTTATTATCGACCTGTTATTGTCATGACGCAGAGTGATGGTCAGCTGAAAGGTTCGGCCCGATCTATACCTGCATTTCACATGACTCATTTTTTTGAAGAGTTAAAAGATTTCTTTATCAATTTTGGAGGGCATGCCGGAGCTGCAGGTTTTACTATCAAGAAAGAAAAACTTGAATCCTTTATACAGGCGGCACAGTCTTTAGCCGCCCAAAAACTTTCCGCTTCCGATTTAGAGCGGCAAATGCAAGTAGATCTGAGCATTTCTGTGTCTCATCTTTCCATGGGTCTTGCTAAACAAATAGAATCACTGAGTCCATTTGGTATTGGTAATCCGCAGCCAAGTTTTGTCAGTGAGGTAGAAATCATTTCTGCCGCTCTTATGGGTAAAGACAAAACACATTTGAAACTTTCAGTGAAAGATGCGGTACAGAGTTCTTTTCCACTTGAGATGGTGGCTTTTGGGAAGGCTGATCTT
>CAZMJG010000001.1:0-44353 GCA_964566675.1 uncultured Gammaproteobacteria bacterium | reverse complement strand
CGATGCTTTGCGAGGATTACTGCGAGTTAATACCGATGAGCAGATACTACCGCGACATCGGTGAATCCTCCCTCGGAACCAATGTTATTTAGCTCCTACTTTAGACTATAGTAGCGATATAATCTTTACCTACGCATAATCTTCTTAGTATAATATGCGATGCCAGAATTAGTATCAAACGCGGATATTAGCCTCATAATAGAACAGTATTTGAACCCTACTGAGATTATCACAATAGATGGCCTGCAGTACGGTCAAAAATCATTAGAATGGCAAAACCTTTGTATTAACGCTTTAGAAGAAGAAATTCTCACAGCTACAGGATTTAAAAGTATCCAATTACATAGACCTACTGTTGAACAAATCTTAGCTATTACGAAAGATCTTCCAGATGATCATTTTTATGTTGTCAATCCATTGGCAAAAAGTATTGAATCTATTAACACAAAATTGCAAAATCCTATTGTACGTGGATATGCTGACATTTATGATTTTTTGAGATGTTCTATTATTCCCAAGAATAAAGAACATGCCCTAGCTCTGACAAATGCTTGTAGACAAATTATTCACTCGACAAATCTTTTTTTACCATTATCGAAATTCGAAAGAACTTTAAAAAGTCATGTTGTACCAGAAGAAAATACTATTGGTGATAGAAGGAATAAAGCTACAGTTTCTGATCTGTTAGATTATCTAGACGCACATCCTGAAGAGTATGGATTAAATATGCGATGTCAGACAGGACAAGGGTTTCAAAATGACGAAGTACCTCAATCATTGCGTATGGAAATACGGATAGTAACCGCTGGTCTTCATGCACAGTTGAATAGAGATAGTTCGTCTTTTTCTCATTCTCGGTATCGTGCGCAACGAACTCAAGCTTATGCAGATATAAAATAAGTTCTATCGTAGTCCTCAAGCCTGGACCATAAAAAGCTGGATTTATTGTTTATTTTTTTAAACAATTAACATCATTGTAATACTACTTATTATGACCTCGCCAAATATACTGGGCGCCTGCTTCACCTAGATAAAAAGCACTGATATCTATTTCCGTAACCACGAGGTATTTGAAATATCCCATGTTTAAAAATGGCACCAGAGCCCCATTGCGAAATAACTCGAGCGCCTCTTTCTATCACAATCCCCGCATGCATTTCATCGCTATCTTGAAAATATACAATCATATTCCCTTGTGCTAAAGGTGCGGGAATAAGATCAGGTATATATAGGGTGTGCAGACCGCGAGAACCTTGTGCATAGTCCAGACAATTCAAAGCAACTGGTGGAGAGATATACTCTATACCTGTGGGTAAACGATGAATATACAGCTCAGGTTGCAAAGAGTTTTGAGGTATGCCAAGCCATTCGATCAAATCACGGTCAATCATCTGTTGTACCGATTCTGGAGCCTTTTCCCTATTTTCCATGATGTGAATTTTACATCAACTCAGAGAAAAAAAGTTTACCTTTATAAAATTCTATAGCCGCTTTTACTGAGGGCACAATTTTGTGAGGCAGGGCTTCTAAGGGAAACCATTTGATGTGTTCGCATTTTTCAGGCTCACTATTTATGGGCTCCCCTATCCAGTAAGCGACTTTGAAATAAAAATCTATGTATTCGCTTTTGACTTCGGCATTCTGCCGATGCATAACATGGTACAAAGTGAGATCTGTTTCCTGAAGCTCTAATCCAATTTCCTCCTGCGCCTCTCGCACCACCGCTTGAAGCAAACGCTCACCTCCTTCTAGATGCCCAGCAGGCAAGCTATAAAACCCATCCATATACCCTGTATTTTTACGTAGAGACATTAAAATATAATTATCTCTCACAAGAAGCGCATATACTGCGCAGCGAAGAGTATGGCGAGTAGTCATACTGTCAGTATAATTGCCAAAAGTACACCGAGCAATATTAACTATCTTTTTCCCGTCCTAAAAAATCATTTACAAGACTATCCATATTTTCATCCAACCATTCAGCCATTTCTTCCTCTTCTTGCATATTCTGCTGACAAATATCAACGATATCATCATGACCAAATTTGTCGGCAGCCGCAATAAGAACTCGATAGACTGAAATTTCAAAATGTTCGGTCGCAAATTCTAAGGCGGAGTTTTTGATCACCGCATCGTCAAAAAGCCCCGTAGTAGGACCCGCTATCATACCCATCACAGTGGCCATCACCGACTTTGTACTTGAGACACTCTCTCCGAGCCCTTCGATACACTTTTTAAGCCGCTCCGCCTGCTTTTTAGTAACTTCCAGGTGCTCATCAATTTTTTCTTCTACTTGAGGAAAATCTTCGGCTGCTTTTTTATGACTTTCAAGAATTTTGGTAATTTCCACTTCCATTGCATATGCGTCATTTAGCCACGTAATTAGATGTTTATTGTGTTCTGCCATAATTAGTTTAATGAATTTATAAATTGATATAGCTACTTTAAGCAATAAACATATAACAAGCGTAAGAGCCTTACCAAAAGACAGTAAGGAAGCTCTCGGACAGGTAAGTTATAATATATTCATGATTAAGGCAACAAATATATCTTATTCATATGGACTAAATCCCTTATATAATGAGGCTAGTTTTTCTATTGGAGAACATATGATTGTGGGGCTCGTGGGTACAAATGGAGCGGGTAAAAGCACGTTGTTTAACCTACTCAGTGGTCATGATACCCCTGACGCAGGACGCATAGAGATTCAAGGGACTATCGAATATGTTCCTCAAGAAATAAAACATGATGAGATTTTTGAACAATCAAATACAGTGCGCAAGTTTCTTGACTCAGATGGCAAAAAAACTGACAGTGAAATTCGTAAAATGCTTGCAGGGCTCGAACTTGATGCTATACCATTGACCAGTGATCCACAGACATTTAGCGGGGGGCAGAAGACCAGACTGGCTATTTGTCGCGCATTGCTCAAAGAACCAGATATTTTACTTCTTGATGAACCCACAAATTTTCTCGATGCCAAAGGCAAGCAGTGGGTGACGCACTTTCTAGCTCATTATCCTAAAACTGTTATAGTAGTGTCGCACGATATTAAACTCCTAGATAGACATATTAGTAAAGTGCTGGCACTTAATACCTTTACTAAAAAAATTGAAGAATATACAGGTAATTATTCACAGTATTTAAAACTGAAAAAACAACGTGATACGCTTGTCAAAAAACAGATTGAATCTGAACATAAACATATCAAACATATGGAAAAAGGTTTACTAAATATGCAACGCTTTACTTCCAAAAAAGGCGTTCGACAGCGCACAACACTCAAAAAACGGATAGAACGGCTCAAAGAACATTTACCTCCATTGCCTCAGGAAGCGCGCGCTATAAAAGTCCATATCCCTGACCCTTCCCATGTTGGAGAAGCTCCCATTATTGCCAAAAATATCTCAAAGACGTTTGGAACACATCCGATTCTTGATAATGTATCTCTGTCAATCCTCCGAGGAGAACGCGTAGCGCTCATTGGACCAAATGGCATCGGAAAAAGTACCCTCATCAAAATCTTGATGAATACGCTGCCTGCCGATCACGGTACTATCGTACAAGATGAAAAGATCAAAATTGGCTACTACTCTCAGGAATTTGAAACAATGGATTTCGACAAGACGATTATTGATTGCACATCAGATGCTGCCAGTCTCCCCGAGAATTCCGTACGATCGCTTCTTGCGAGATTTTTATTTACAGGGAAAAAAGTATATCAGCCTATTGGTACTTTGTCGGGAGGTGAAAAAACACGGCTTGCCATTGCTCTTTTGCTACTTCAAAACAATAATCTTCTTATCCTCGATGAACCTACAACTTATCTTGATGTGCTATCTCAACGAGTTATCCTCGAGGCCCTAAAAAGTTATAAAGGCAGCCTACTTATCGTAAGTCATACCGAAGAATTTATAGCCGAACTGAAGCCCCATAAGGCCCTTCTTTTACCAGAAAATATATATGGTATATGGAAAGATGAATATCTAGAACAGGTAGGTGAAATGTAAAAAGCAACATGCTAAATAGATAGCCAAATAGTTATTTCTTAATATCTTCTTACACGTATTGATACCCACCTCTTACATTTATAGCTTTTAATACCATAAGGCATACTCTATATAAATTCTATGCCATGCATAAATGGGATTTTCTATAGGCGCAGCAATTAATTATGAAGGACTATTCAGATACAGACGGTCTCTATACAAACAGTACTATTTGGCAAAAATTAGACAATGAGCCTCGCATAGCGTTTCTTGATATAGATCTCACCATCACCGGTTCGCCAGAAACTCAACAAAATATAAGGTCCCTGTTTGAGCAAAACGGGTATAGCATTGTATTTGTCACATCACGACCATATGAGTTATTGCTCTCTGATGCCTCACTCGCCCATTCTCCACGACTTTCCCGTCCTCCATCCAAAATAGCGCTTGATAAAAACAATACTTATTATCACGTCGATTTGGCTCGGACTGAAAGTTTTGCTGGTCTACTCGACCCCGACGCACTCGCCGATACCACTGGCGCCCGAATATATTTACGCCAGCAGACAGGAGAATACAGACGAGATCGTGATTATGATGTCATGGATCTTTCTGCTTCGCAATGGCGTGAGCAAGTACTAGATCTTCTCAAGATTATTAGTAATACGTTGAGCAACTTTAAACTGAAAAAAATTGAAGATAGTTCAAATTACGAAAAAGGTTTTGCCACAATCTCGCCTCCCGATTTCCGTATTCAAGTTGATTTTAAAGATAATAAGGAAAAAAAACTATTTCGCAAACATATTTCAAAGCTCAATCCACCCATATATACTCTCGACGATAGTGAACCTGAGAAAAATATTTATTCTCTCTTTCTCTTTCCTCGACAAGCCGATTTTCTCAAAGCTCAGGCGGTAGATCGTATTGTAGACATGATTTTAAAAACAAAGGGCATAAATCCTGACAAGTTGTCAGTTTTCTTGTCAGGAGATAGTTTTGCAGATGTAAATATGGGCATAAATAGTGCCAAAGGCACTCAGGCTACTTTTTTTCTACCTGGAGGCGCGCGTATGTCTCGCTATTTTTCAGACAAAGCAATCAAAGATTATGATGATGTAGATATTTCTCTATGGAAAAAACAATTAAAACAGAAGGCACCTGGACATTATGAAATACAAAATCGTGAAATTTATATCTCAGACGAATTGTTCCCTGGCGCGCTAGCGGGAGAAAGCCTCTTACACTTTTTACAAAACATTTATTTTTAGTTAGCTCTTACGCAGCCTTTTAGCTATGAAAAAACTCCGCATCGCACAAATTGCACCACTTTGGGAACAGATTCCACCACCTCTCTACGGGGGTACCGAACGAGTCGTATCACTCCTTACTGAAGGCCTTGTTGCCAAGGGTCATGACGTGACCCTTTTTGCATGTGGCAATTCTAAAACCAAAGCAAAGCTTTTCTCGGTATATCCTCGCCCACTATTTCGAGATGGCATTCCTTGGACAGATGTGATTTACCCGACACTCAATATGACTGCAGCATTTGACCGCCAACAAAATTTTGATATCATCCACATGCATCTCAATAAATCGAGTGATTACTTGGCTATGCCACTAGCCCGTCCTATAAGTGAAAAAGTTATTTTCACTCTGCATTTTCCCTATCCTCTCGTGCAAAACCGTGTTTCTCGTCATGAATATTTTCAAAAATATAGAGATATGAATTTTGTCTCTATTTCCAATACTCAACGCGAAAAAGGTGAAAATCTCAACTGGTTAGGCACCGTTTACAACGGTATAGATCTCACCCCCTACTCTTTTCACCAAAAACCAAAAGACTATTTTGCCTGGCTCGGCAAGTTCAATCCGGACAAGGGCGTTGTGGAAGCTATACAGGCAGTCAAAAAAGCCGGCGAAAAACTCATTATGGCAGGAAAAGTAGATGAAATGGAGAAAGATGATTATCGGTATTTCAAAGAGCAAGTTGAGCCGCATATTGATGGTCACCAAATACAATTTATTGGCGAAGCCGATGATAGAAAAAAGAATGAACTGTTTGGAAATGCAAAGGCATTTCTCAATCCGATCAAATGGAATGAGCCATTTGGTCTAGTCATGACAGAGGCGATGGCAACAGGTACTCCAGTAATCTCCTTTGCTCGTGGAGCAGCGACTGAAATAATAACAGATGGTCAAACCGGATATCTGGTAAATAATATTGACGAAATGGTAGAAAAAATGAGCCTCATAGACCACATAGATCGCACACAATGTCGCGCTCGTGTCGAAGAATTCTTCTCTGGCCCTACGATGGTTGACGGTTATGAAAAAATATTTTTTGATACCGTAAACAGACTATTTTAGAAATCTGATCCCTTGTCATCACCTGATCGAGGATCCATACACAAAAGCACTTCTATAAAGCTCAACTGCGAAATCATTTGCCTCCCTTTCAAAAGGCATATTCCAGTACAAAGAAGACCAGGATTCACGGGTATTTCTTCGTGCGTAGCGTAAAGTCCCATCCAGTGCCTGATCATAATCTTTTGTGAACACACTCTGCGCCTGATAAAGGCAGGTAGTTTTCGAAGTAAAATACGCACTAAAAAAATGTTGAGCATGTCCAAGTTCATGTAGAAAAGAGTAATAAGATACAAATCGCGGTTCATTTCTCAAGGTAGAGACTGCTATTCCAAGCTGAGCAGATAAAAGTCGGATATATTCTTTATGAGTATGTACAAACTGTGCCGTTCCATCATGCGAATCAAAATCCCTGACCACCGCCACATGAGGCTTCATAACACTAAAGTAACCAAGCCCATATAGCACCTTCTGTTCTTCTTCCCGATCAGCCGGCAATCGTATATCACACCCTTCTAGTTGTGGGTATTGTGCAAGTGCGCAGCTATATATATGTGCGTAGGTACTATCTCGTTCTGTCAGCCATTGTTCTATAGCCTCTATGCGCTGCTTTCGCCATTCCACCAAAGGAATAGTCATATCAGACTCTGAAATAGGTACATAGATATCCTCATGCCATATGCCCGTTTGCCTATTTTCCAAATCGTGGACCACGGACATACTATCCTTTTTTTCATGTAGTTCAATCGCAGCTTCCATTGCGAGGATTATAGCAGATAGTATTCAATTTACCGATTTCTCCATCGGGAATAAGCTCTCATCGCATGAACAAAACCAATGACAACAAATGCAAATGCGGCTCCTGTGCCTTGGCAATTAGGATCTCCTTTGACATTTTCATAATCCTGTGGAGCAGTATTCGTTATCTGCTCTATAGCCCCTTGTCCATCAGTGACTGTCATAGCAGTATCATGAGCAGTAAAACTCGCATCCAGTCCAGATAAGTGTAGTATTTCTGACATATGCGCATATTATACACATTGAATACACATATTGCAATCTATACTTGTTTAAACTCGCAAAGTCTTTTCTACAAACTTTTTTGCCCAGCTATCTATATCATTGAGTTGCAAATTTTTTCTCATGGCTGCAATCCGTTGCTGTTTCTCTGTCGTCGAGGCAGTGAGCGCTGTATAGAGCTTCTCTACAGCATCTGTCACATTAAATGGGTTTATTGGGTACGCAGTCGGGAGTTCTTGCGATGCTCCGGTATATTTAGACAAAAGAAGGGCACCTTTATGCTCCCGTGTACAAATCGGGTATTCTTTCGCGACCAAGTTCATCCCGTCATCAAGTGAGGTTACCATACATACATCTGCAGCATTATAGTACAAATATACCTTCATAGGGTCCACCGACTGATGTACAAAATGTACAGGGTTCCAGCTTCCTTCACTGTATTTCCAGTTTAGTTGGTCTATCACCTTGATCAGATCTAAAGTCAGT
The DNA here is from genome assembly GCA_964566675.1 of uncultured Gammaproteobacteria bacterium. Classification (GTDB taxonomy): domain Bacteria; phylum Patescibacteriota; class Microgenomatia; order UBA1406; family GWC2-37-13; genus CAZMJG01. Next base: position 36,494 of record CAZMJG010000001.1, on the reverse strand, counting down.
TCTTTATATGTTGGTACTTTCTCTCGTGAAGGGGCACCAATCAGCAAGTGTACGAGTTTTCCTATAAATTCGGGATATTTTTCAAAAAAATTATCAAGTATTGTGATACGTTCCATCAGCCCTTTGGTGTAGTCTATGCGATCTACTCCCACGATAAGCTGCTCAAAATCTATATCAAGTTCCTGTTTTACTTTATCTTCACTGCTCGTCAGCGACTCGGCGTATGTATGTATCTCCTGAAAATCTATGCCTGCCGGCAGTGCGCCTGTTTTTGTTTCATGTTTTTTATAGTACACAGTGTCATCATGCGGCATGATAAAAATATTCAGTTCTTCTGTCACAATGTCAATAAAATTGTCAGCATATGATTGTCTATGAAAGCCTATGAAGTCAGCGGCCAGCATCCCTTCAAGGAGTTCTTTTGTCCACGGACATATAGAAAAAATCTGGCGTATCGGCCAGGGGATATGCCAAAACATTCCAACTTTAATATTTGGATTATGATCTTTTAGTAGCTTAGGCACGAGAGCCAAATGAAAATCATTGACCCATACAAATGTATTATCATCTTTTATTTCCGCAATAATTTGCTGAGCAAATAGTTCATTTACCTTTTTATACGCAAGCCACCACTTCCGCTCAAATGAGGGCTTTACAAAGGCCAGGTGGCACAATGGCCACAATGTTTGGTTTGCAAAGCCATTGTAGTACCGATCATATTCTTCTTTTCCTATAAAAAGTCTTTTGAGTGTATAGAGAGGTTTGGCGACCGGTACTTCAATCTTATTTTCTTTATTTACTACATCTTTATCAGCATTCCCAGAGCTGAGCGCAATCATCGTACCTCCTGTTTTTTTCATCACGTAATCAAGCAGGTGTTGTGCGCCGCCTGAGCCTCGTTTAACCTGTATACCGCTATGAGTTTTATAATGTGTGTAGGGTTGGCTATTGAGAGCCACTATAAGCTTTCGCCCTTTTAACAGGGTCTGTAATTGTGTCGTTGCCATGTGGACTATTTATACTACAAGATTGTAAACGGAGTGTAATAGATACTATATTGTCAACATATCCAGTGCAGCCGCTGCGCTCCAAGCCTGCTCACGGCAACTCACCTGGCCGTATCCATTTTTATACTCGGCATAGGTCCCGTCACCTGTTTTTATATAGAGCTCTATAGGAGACTGAAAATACTCAAGAGGCTTCAACGAAGCAAGTCGTAGCTTTCGGGCCTCTTCATGAAATCCCCATTTCATTAGGCCCTCATGGGCTAAACCATTAAGCTTTGGCCAGAAACTACCATTATGATACGAGTTCTGCGATGGATCATACGTTTTAGAAAGTGTACTCATAGTACGGATTCCCGCCTCCTCGTCAAACATATCTGCCATAAACGCCCGTGCCACCATATCTTGCAGATACATCGTATCCACGATACACTCTCTCATATCTTCGTTTCTATAGGTTGCCCATAGCAAGAGTAATGGATTCCCGGTCACAGTTCGTATTTGTTTTTTATGTCCATCCAAAGCCTGTACTGGGTACATATACCCCGCATCTTTCATAAAAAATTGCTTATTAAATTGTTTTTTCGTGAACTGCGCTCGCTTCAACAATTTTTTACTGTACTGTTGGGCTTTGGCTTGCTTAGTTTCGCCAAAGAAATCAGCCCACAGCTTCAAAGCCAACCAGTAGTAACCTTGTACCTCAACAGGTGCAATGGGATACAAGGGGAATGTCCCATCAGCCTGCTGCAACGATTCTATAGAGTCGGTCCACGACTGTACACGAAGGCCTCCATATTTTCTCTCGCTACTAAATTCATATTCCGTAAAGCCATCGTTATCGGGGTCTCCTTTCGAAAGCATCCACTCAAGCCCTTTTTCTACTGCAGGCAGTACCTGTGATATAAAAGCCGTATCATGTGTGAGTTCAAAATAGTTATATATAGCGATAAGTGTCAAGGGAGTGGCATCCAACGAATCATAATTACGCAGTGTATTATCGGGGTAAACATACCAAGAAGGAGTCAATGCTACTAGGTGTTCAAAACGTTCAGTTCGATATTCGTGTATGAATTTCCCGGGTTCTTCACCACTTTCCATATTTACCCATTGTCCTTGTAGTTGAGTTAACGTGAGTAGAGCACGTCTTGATACTTTCAAAAGTTCCTCTCGATCAATTGAGGTATTATGAGAATTTTGCCGACATACCTTAAGTATTTTTAGTATTGTAATTGCGCTGTCTCGGCCGAAAATACAACCATATACTTCCTCTCTCCCTGAGGCGTTAATTCCTTTCTCAGTCGACATTGAAAGGAGTGATTTATATACAATATCTTGTAAATTGTGCGTTACTGATTCCATAGGAATAAATAAAATAGTGTGGATGCAAGCAGACTTTTTTGTTCCCTTTATTGTAAAAAAACCTACTCAAAATACAACCCCCATTTGAGCCCTCCTTTACAAATAGTTCAGTTTATTAAACATATACACACTGCCCCAATAATCTAAAATACTAGATGTAAGAAATTCATTAGGGGACTTTTTTTTATATCCAACTAACATCACAATAAGCATATATATATCCTGTATAATCAAAGCTATGAAGATTGTTTTTTTCGAAGTAGAAGATTGGGAGATGCCCATACTGCAAAAACAGTTCCCCGAGGCAATTCTCACTCACGATAAACCTGATACCCACAATATAGAGCAGTATAAAGATGCAGAAATTGTTTCATGTTTTATCTATTCCCAACTGAAAAAAGATATTATAGATGCGATACCCGGCCTTAAAATGATTGCCACTCGATCTACCGGTTTTGATCATATAGATGTCGCGTATGCAAAATCCAAAGGTATCATTGTCTCGAATGTCCCCGAGTACGGTTCGCGCACTGTGGCAGAACATACTTTTGCACTTATTCTTGCCCTCACTCGCCGTATGTATCAATCAGTTGCCAAGACGCGCCTTCTCGATTTTGATCGTGCAGATATTCGAGGTATAGATATTTTCAATAAGACTATTGGCATTATTGGGCTGGGTAAAATAGGTATAGAAACACTTAAAATCGCCAAAGGTTTCGGTATGAATGTCCTTGTCTATACCCGTACCCGCAATGAAGAACTTGCACACGAACACGGCTTTACCTATGCTGATCTCAACGAGCTCCTCCTAAAGTCAGATATCATCTCGCTACATATTCCCTATTCCAAAGCTACACACCATATTATCAACAAAGACAATATCAAGTACTTTAAACGAGGTAGTTATCTCATAAATACATCAAGAGGCGGACTTATAGAGACAGAAGCTATCATCTTGGCACTAGAGAATAATGTGTTGCATGGTGTGGGACTAGATGTACTGGAAAATGAAGCGAAGCTCGAAGAAGAAATCGAAATTCTCACCAAATCCTACAAAGAAAATGTCGATTTAAAAACGCTTGTCCTTGAACACATATTACTCAGCCACCCAAAAGTCATTATTACCCCGCACAATGCATTCAATAGTAAAGAAGCTCTAGAACGCATTATCTATACGACCATGGACAATATTCAAGGCTTTATGACAAATAAAGCTCAGAATACTCTCTAAAGAAGGCTTAATCTAATCCCTTTTTTCCTCATTTTATGCTACAATTCCTGCATACGTATGCAAGGATCTACCGAAACAAAAGAACAATCATTTTGGGATTGGTTTTCAGCCAAATCTGATAAGCTCTTCTTTTTTGAGCTGTATCAGGAGAAACTCCTTCCCGAGACTCTCCATCAGATTCAACAAATTCATCCGGATTTGGTATTTGAGATAACTCCAGAGTTAGATGGCAAACGTGACTTTATCATCAGTGCCAATGGCCTCAAAGAAGCATTTCCGGCCGTCATTGACCTCGTGCGGTCCGCGCCTCAATTTGATAGCTGGAATATCATACCGTTTCGCCAGCGTAAAAAAGACCTCGATATGGAAGTCGAAATCGAAGATGTTGTACTTAGTCCAGATGAAATATTGTTTGACTATGATTATGATGACAATAAAGTAAATCTCAATGTCTATGTCGAAGACGTAGATAGCGAAGATTCCCGTGTCTATCATATCGTATTTATACTTCTTGACAATATTATTGGTGAATACGATGTCGAGATGAAAATCGGCCGCATCGATATTTATACTCTTGATGAAACCAAAAGTGTCAGTCACCTTCACCCACTTTCCGATCTCCCCCGTATAGTCGATAACCTCGGCAAAAAAACCGTGCACTAATTCTTCAGTATCATTTTTACAGATACAAGGAGTACGTCTCGTCGTCATCCTCACGAATGCGTGATCATGAAAAAAATTACTTTGTCACACCTCGCAGGACTTGAGAGTTATTGACAGTGCTTAAAAAAAAGACCCCGCCAATTGACGGGGTCTTTTTGTGCACGAAGCGCGATATTAATACATACCCATACCGCCACCCATGCCTCCCATACCACCACCTGGCATAGCAGGTTCTTCCTTCTTTGGAATATCTGCGACCAAAGCTTCTGTGGTCAGGATTGCAGCTGCAATCGACGACGCATTTTGTATAGCTGTGCGTACGACTTTTGCTGGGTCTACAATACCTCTCTTAAACATCGATCCAAATTCACGAGTCATAGCATCAAATCCGAAATCAGGATCATTCTTCTGTTCGATCTGATACATCACACGGCCTGGCTCCATACCGCTATTTTTAGCAATCATCTGGATTGGTTCGGCAAGTGCGTTGTAGATTATGTCTACACCCGTCTTTTCTTCATCAAATTCCATCTTTTCTCGTATAGCTGCAAGGGCCTTTCGAGCCTGAAGATACGTAGTACCTCCACCAGCCACGATTCCTTCTTCAAGAGCTGCTTTCGTTGCTGCAACTGCGTCATTGACACGTTCTTTCTTTTCTTTCATTTCTACTTCGGTTGCTGCACCGACCTTTATAACGACGACTCCACCTGCGAGTTTTGCCAGTCGCTCCTGCAGTTTCTCTCGGTCAAAATCAGATGTGGTTGTATCCATTTCACGACGGATCTGAGCAATCCGGTTAGTTAGGGCTTTTTTGTCACCCTTACCACCTACGATACGGGTATTTTCTTTATCCGCCCATATTTTATCAGCACGGCCCATATCCTCGATTTCCACATTGTCAAGTTTCTTGCCAAGATCTTCAGAGATCACAGTTCCTCCAGTAAGGATTGCGATATCTTCAAGCATGGCTTTTCGTCTATCACCAAATCCTGGAGCCTTTACAACAAGTGCGTTGAATGTTCCACGGATTTTATTTACGACGAGTGTTGCAAGTGCCTCACCATCAACATCATCAGCGATGATAACGATATTCTTTGAGATTTTTACTACTTTCTCAAGAAACGGAAGCATGTCAGCAACAGCTGATATTTTCTTATCAGTGATCAAGATATATGGATCTTCTATTTCAGCTTCCATACGGTCAGAATTTGTCACGAAATATGCTGAAGCATAGCCCCGATCAAATTCCATACCTTCCTTGTGCTCACTTTCCATCTGAAGGCCTTTACCTTCTTCTACAGTCACGACGCCATCTTTTCCTACCTTTTTTATTGCCTCAGCAATCAACTTGCCGATTTCTTCACTTGCAGCAGAGATTGTGGCGACCTGTGTGATCTGAGATATATCATCAGTTGGTATCTTTTTTGCCATTTTCTGGACTTGTTTTACCACTTCTTCGGTTGCTTGGTCCATACCTCGCTTTAAGATCATTGGGTTTGCACCCGCTGTTATATTGCGAAGTCCCAAATTTACCATGGCTTGGGTGAGCAGTGTCGAAGATGTTGTACCATCTCCTGCCACATCATTTGTTTTTGATGCTGCTTCTTTTACCATTTGAGCACCCATATTTTCAAATGGGTCTTCCAGTTCAATTTCTTTTGCGACAGTCACACCATCGTGAATCACGGTTGGTGCGCCCCATTTTCGATCAATTCCCACATTGCGTCCACGTGGACCAAGTGTTGTTGTTACTGCACGAGCGAGTTGGTTTACACCGCTTGCGAGTTTCTGACGAGCTTCATCGCCGTATATAACCTGTTTTGCCATAAACTTACATAATAAACTTTTAATTAATTACTAATGAATAAAGACTAATGATGCATTTGCCATCATTGGATGACTGCCATCACATCTTTCTGTTCGATGAGTAACCATTCTTCATTGCCAACTTTAATTTCATTGCCACCCCATTTTTTATAGACCACTTTCTGGCCTACCTTGACGACCATTTTTGTTTTGCATCCACCATCTTTGCAGTCACAAGCGCCTCCATCACCAATTGCCATAATTTCTCCCATTTGTGGTTTTTCCTTTACAGTATCCGGGAGTACGATACCTGAAGCGGTTACCTCATTCATTTTCAGAGGCTTCACCAGCACATAATCAAACAAAGGCTGTATGTTTTGTTTGTTAGCCATAATTTTGATATATTTAAACTTATAAATAGTTAATGCGTTTATGTTAGTTCGTCCGTAAGTCTATCAGTCCATGAGTCGATAATCTCAGTAGAACTAAAAACTAACCGACTTATTCACTGACTTACTTACTGACTAACCAAGATTTATCTTAATCAAAATTCTTATTTTTGTCAAGTGGGATGTTCGTCTGCTAAACATATGGATAATACTCAGGATTTATCGGAAATAATAAAGCTAAAAGAGAAATTGCAGGCTGCGAAGCTGCCTGCTAACTTGCAAGAAAAAGCAAGCGAGCAAATAGAGCGCATCCGTTTATCTCTCCGCTTTGGAGGTAATTTATCACATCTAGATGTCATCGAAAAATATGTTGATTGGATTGTCAATTTACCCTGGGATAAAGAATCTATCGATACCGTCGATATTCCTAAAACAAAAGCCCTTCTTGATAAAAACCATTTCGGCCTAGAAAAAATAAAACGTCGCATTATGGAGTACTTAGCCATATATAAACTGCAAAAAGAGACACTTCACGCCTCAGCTATACATGTTCGCCCGCTCTTTTTTGTAGGGTTAGCAGGTACAGGTAAAACTACATTTTCTCTTTCCATTGCCGAAGCACTAGGTCGGCAGATCGTACGTATCCCCTTTGGAGGTTTGGCATCTGCCTCGGATTTACGTGGTCAGTCCAAGACTTCTCCTGAGTCAGAGCCAGGCAAAATTATCAAAGCACTACGTGCGGTAAAAGTCAAAAACCCAGTCATTTTGCTAGATGAGCTTGACCGTGTCACACCAGAGTCACGCGGTGCTATCATGGGTGTTCTCCTTGAGCTTCTAGACCCCAATCAAAATGCTCATTTTACCGATTATTTTATCGATTTTCCCTTTGATCTATCCAATGTTATCTTTTGCGCGACAGCCAACAATACAGCCAATATAGCACCTCCTGTTTTAGATCGTCTTGAATTAATCCAAATGCCGTCATACACGGATGAGGAGAAAATTCAGATTGGAAAAACATATATTTTGCCCAAATATGTCAAAAACGCAGGCCTTACTCCAGAACAAATTACCGTAGATGAAAATCTTTGGCCTGAGCTTGTCCGACCATTGGGATTTGAGCCTGGTATCCGTAGCCTCGAGCGCTTTGTCGAAACAATGGTGCGCAAAGTAGCCTACAAAATTGTGTCTGGGGAAGCCACCAATATCTACATAAATACCAATAATGTGAGAGACTATAAATAAAATGAGTTTATGCATGAGTATCTACCTATGCTGAGGATATAAATGCCCTCCTAGTTCTCTTGCACATTTGTAAGGAATGCAATATTATAAATATATGTCTCCAAAAGTAGAGCGACTTATCTTGATTTGCAGCCTCACACTAAATGCAATTTTTATATTATTCCTTCTATTGCAAACATCTCAAATGCTGCTAATGGGATTTCATGGTCCAGCACCGGTATCAATTATTTCTGCACCCACACCTGCGCCGTGGCAACTTACCCCCACTCCTGCAGATTTAAATACTCGTGTATGGTACTCCAGTTTGAACTATCCATATAAATTCATGTTTCCCGTTGACACTCAAATAAATACAGATCAAGCAGGAGACGGCGGGGATGTATACGGAGAATCTATTTATCATTCACAGCTAGGTATGGTGAATCTTCAGGTTCATGAAAATCCTCAAAATCTTTCAGCAAGACAGTGGTATGAGTTGCACAAAGCAGATTTTAATTTAGGACATACATCTGAAATCGGAGAAAAATTGCTAAACAATGCTTCAATCTATATAGCGGGATATCCCTCAAGCTGTGAAGGGAGTGGCGAGGTTATTGTTTTTATCACATATGATAAAAACATATATCAGTTTCAAGGTATAGCCCCTCGCAATAAGCCATTACTAGAGGATACCGGCATATCCATGCTTCTGTCTAGTCTTGTCTTTACCAAGGAGGGTAATGAAATATCAGATATTGGGATTCCCAAAGAGTGGACCGCCGTTCCAACTCCGGCACAACCACTTGTTTGCCCCTCTGTTGAGTTACCAGATCCCCACGTATATGATAATCTATGATCTGCGCCATATAGCAATCGCCCGATCATCTGTATATTGCTGCCCAGGGATAGATCCTTTAGTTGAAGGATATGTCAGATATTTATAAGGATCTTCCTCTTCTACTTGTTCAAAGGCTTGTTCCCATGATTCAATAGTAGGCTCTTCAGCAACTTTAAAATAGCCATCGGTAAATATTTCTACCGTCTCTATAGCGCTCAAAGGGTAGGTATAATAATTTATAAATTCAGGTGGTATCGGGTTACCATCTATGACACCATAACCACGCATGCACTTTTTATTCTGATACAATGTCCTTTGTAATTTGATTAGTGGCTGTATTGCCTGTCGTCCCCGTATCAATAATTCCTCAGTATCGATATCGGGACGTATTTGTAATAAATCTAACATAACTTTTTGACGTATAGCGGCGTGCAATTTATCTATTTGTTTTTCATTTTTAAATAATTGATTTCCGTTTATACGAAAGGCTGTATCACCAATTTGAGTTATATGTAATTTATCCTTATACATTGTTGCATGAACTAAGGATGCGCATGGCCGAGCTTCTGGAGTTTCCGCGATATAAGGTGCAGCAGCACTTGATAAGAGTATTTGATTAAATGCAGTAGTTAATACATCAGCTAGCTGCACACTGTGGATATTTGGTGCGACTGTCCCCAATATATTGGCTATATTCTTTGCAGCAAATTGCCCACTCGTCAGTCCTTCTAGGTTAAATGGTACTGCAGCAGTTGCGCCATCAATGACTGTCATAGATGTTTCACCTGCCAAAATTAAATCGTCACTCAGTGCCGATTTTTTTCCCTCACTAAAAGATTTTAGTGAGAAAGCAGCATAATGTTCTTTATATAAAAGCAGTTCTGTCACAGCCTATATTATAGCATTTCAGAATATAAGGACAATGTAAGACGTGAATTTAGATTAGCTTATAATTTATTTTAATGGGTATTTGATGTGTATCAATGCTAAAACAATATTTGAATATATTATTCTGACATAATGGAAAAGTGGGAATACAATCTCCATCTTTTACCTCATATATTACTGGCTCTGGAAGTGTGATAAACTGCTGTGTAGCTTCTTGTTTTTTCAGAAATGCAACGGATATGATATCTGACTCCAATATTGCAATCTTCGCTTCAGCGACAGCCGCGCAAAGCTGCGTAGTACTCATACGAAACAATTCGTTTTCTCTATGTTCTTCTCCATTTATTATAAAGCGCCGTATCTGTTTTACATCTTTTGTTTGAGAGGGAACAAAAATTAGATAGATAACACACAGCATTATAATAAGCAATAAAAGCCGTAGCAGTAGTATATTTTTATCCTCTGATTTATATACGTTTTTTTGGATATGCCAATATAATCTTTTCAGCATAACTATAGTATACAATTTCTTTGTTGTTACCCATGTGTAGTCATCCCAGCGTTAATTTCGGATCTTGGAAGACTCGTGCTAAATTAGAAATAATCCTATTTGTTAACAGAATGTAAGTATTTTCTTGCCCGTGTCTCTGTAGTAGTATAATATTACTACATGCAAACAGGACATCCTACAAGCTTCTTTCAAAAATTAAAAGTCCGTTTTTATCAGCTTAAACGTATTAAAAAAGAGGATATCCTTCATTTTCTCAAACATAGCCGACGACCTATTATCTATGGATTGGTAGGCTTTACTGCCATTATGCTACTCATTCCTGTTTTCACCTATGCATACTTTGTTCGTGATCTATCCAGCAAAGAGAATATTATCAATAAAAAAAATGAGGGAGTTGTGCTGCTAGATCGGAATGATAAACCATTTTTTACTCTTTTTGATGCTCGCACCAAAAATCCTGTAGAGCTAAGCGATCTTTCACCATACACAGCCCAAGCATTTATAGCCATAGAAGACAAAGAATTTTACAACCATCCAGGATTTTCTATCCGAGGTTTTGGTCGTGCTATACGTGAGAATCTCTATTCTGAGTCATTTGCGCAAGGAGGATCTACTATCTCTCAACAACTTATCAAAAATGCTATTCTTTCAGCAGACAAAAGATTACTGCGTAAATACCAGGAGATTGTACTTGCACTTGAGCTTGAGCGCAGGTATTCCAAAGATGATATCCTTGAAATGTATCTCAACACTATCTACTTTGGTGAGGGAGCCTTCGGTATACAGGATGCAGCAGAAAAATATTTTTCCAAAGATGCAGCCGATCTTACGCTGTCAGAAAGCGCTCTGCTAGCTGGGCTTATCCAGGCACCTTCCGCCTATTCGCCGGTATCCGGAGATAAAGAAGCTGCCATGAAAAGAAAAAACCTGGTACTTACTCTTATGTCTGAGCAAGGGTATATATCAAGTATTGTCAAAACCCAAGCTCAAAAAGAGGAAATCTCCTTCAAGCCGTCATCGACCCATGTAAATGAAGGCGCTATCCATTTTGCGCTTATGGTGCAAGATATGCTCATTGAAGAATATGGGGAGCAGACTATCGCTCAATCTGGTTTTGAAGTCAAAACAACTCTTGATCTGGAGCTACAAAAAAAAGCTCAGCAAGCGGTCGAAGATCAAGTTCAACGGTTGGCAAGCTCCAATGTTTCCAATGGTGCGGCAGTCGTAATAGACCCCAAGACTGGCCAAATACTGGCACTTGTCGGAAGTCACGACTGGAACGATGAAGAAAATGGCAAGATCAACATGGCTCTTCGCCCTCGCCAGCCCGGATCTTCTTTTAAACCTCTGGTATATGCTAAAGCCCTTGAAGATAGAGCTATTACGACCTCCACACAAATCCCCGACGAGCCAGTAAAATTTGGTTCCTACGAACCCAAAAACTACGACAATAAATTCCGCGGTAAAGTACTCATTCGCTATGCACTTGCCAACTCACTCAATATACCGGCAATTCATGTTCTAGAAAAAGTTGGTGTCTCAGGTGCGCTTGATTTCGCCCGCTCACTCGGGATTACCACTCTCGATACAGATACGGATTATGGCCTTTCACTCGTACTGGGCGCCGCCGAAGTGCCGCTTATAGAGATGACCAATGCATTTGCCACTTTTGCCAACGAGGGAACATGGCATGAGTATAGTACTTTTCTTGAAGTTCGCGATAAAAACGGGAATGTCATACTGGATCGAGATCCCGTATCCCGTCAAGTACTGCCCTCCTCTGTAGCATATCTTATTTCCTCCATTTTATCCGACAGTAAAGCCCGTTCCGACACATTCGGAGGAGCGCTCACCATTTCACGCACGGCTGCCGTCAAGACAGGCACTACCAACGACTATAAAGATGCACTCACCATAGGATATACACCTCAAGTCACGGTAGGCGTATGGATTGGAAATAATGACAATAAACCCATGACTAGTATCGCCGGATCACTGGGAGCTGCGCCTATCTGGCGACAAATTATGGAAGCTTATTTGCAAGGAAAACCTGTAGAAAATTTCGCTAAACCGTCGACTGTCGAGGAAGAAAACGTGTGTTTTGAGGATGGTATGAAAGTCGAGTATGCAACCTCATCTGCCTACACCGAATATTTTATCCGAGGTACTAAACCTACAGCCTTGTGTGGTCTACCTTCACCTACACCCTCAGGATCACCTTCTCCAACACCTGGTGAAGAGCAAAAACCCACTGATACACCAGTGCCAAGTGCAACATCTACTCCGATTCCTCAGCCGTCAGCCACCGCTATACCCACTACAATTCTCACTGCCACCCCACTCCCATCCCCGTTTTCGCCCACGGAGATTCTCCCTACCTTTGGTTTTCAAAATAATAAAGAATAGTGCTCATAGCTTCTTTTAATCTCTTTTCGCTTTATTACAATACATTCCACTCATTTTTACAATCAGTTTATACAATAATGTTTATTAATAATTAGTAGTTAAACTATTAGCTACGGCAAGCTACTAAATATGCATATTCAACTTGGCTGTCCTGTGTGTGGATATATCAGTAAATCCATAGATGATGTGAGAATGCATCTTGATAAATGTGCAGGTGAAGCTCGACATAAAAAATTTGATCTGGAGCATCGCATTAGGCAATGAGATAGGTTTAAAATCTATCTCATCCTCCCTCTCAGGAAGTAATGATCTTATATCCGACATATATCCCCACGATTCCGCCTATACAGTTCCCAATAAGTGAAGAAAAAGACAGAAATGACGACCCCCAGAGTGAAGGGACGTACCCTCCGATAAATGAACCAATGGTAAAGAATATCATCACAATTGCTTTATCAGACATATATAGAGTATAACTCATGGATGTCATTTACTTCCCACTTTTAAAAAAAGTATGATATAATTAATAAAGTTAAGAAAATAAACCTGCTTAATCACTTCGTTTAGTTTTTCTTTTAGAAACCTACTTTTCGATAGTCTCATCTCAGAACATAGATGGTCATAAGCATATATATTTGACTGGACCGATCTTTGGGAACGCAGCGCTGCTACATACTGTACAGCTTTTGTTATCACAGCGAGAAATTGAGCAGATTTATTTTTTTACCGATGGCAGACATTTGACCTTTCTTAAAGGTTCACCTTCATAACTAAAAGGATTGTTGCAATGATATAAACACCTACAATTAGTTATCATTAACAGGCATAGCTTGCCAACACTGTTGAATTCGATATTTAGACTTTTACAACAATACAATAAGGGTTCAGATGAGCCGAATTTCCTCACAAATTATCAGGTAAGAAATGCTTCCGCAGCATTTTACTATAAGATCGATTAAATAAGCGAACGAGGCCTCCTGTCAATACTTCAGTATATTAAGATTGCCGTTTATTCAATTGTCGATGTTGGAAAGACATAGGTAGGAGCGAGATTCTCTAACTGGTTCTTATTAAAAGTACCTACTTCCCCTTTTTGGATTTTTGCAATCATATCATTATATAGTTCATAAGAGACATATCCTATGGCGTGGTACTTTTCGTCAAAACGTGTGAAATCATATCCTTTACTTTTGTTATTAGAAAAAGCTACGGCTTTTGCTGCAACTAGCTCATTATGCATTTCATTAAAAAGACCAGTTAAACTTTGCTCATATTTTTCTTTACTTATATCAGCATGTGTATAAAAACGACCTTCAAAATCACTTCCAAAAAGCATTCGTACACGTGTCCTGTTTTTATTCCACTCAGTATTCCATTCGCGAACACTCGCACGGTACATTGAAGATTGTTCATTCATAAAAACCAAGTTATCTGGTGTAGGTTGCTGTATATATGAATCTATTGAACCTCGTAATTGCAGCGCGTTAAAATGATGTTTACCCACAAGTTCACTTATTTCAGAAGCAGCAGTATATGCCTCTTGTCTATCTATACGCTTCTGCTCTACCTGCAAAGCCAGCTGCTGCTGGTGATTTTGATACAGGTAAGTAATAGTTGTCCCCATAACCCCTGTAAGTACAAAACCTATGATAAGTAAAACAACATCTTTATAGCGTTTGTAAAAAGACACACTCTCTGCTTTCTTTTTTGTCATAATTTTTAGTATGACATAGCTCTTTTTTTTTGCAACCTTTGGTTATTTATCTAAGATTGGTTTTAGATGCTTTTTAGTGAAGTATAAAATACCCGGAGTATTGAGATGATCTGTATCGTAGTAAAGTGAGGGATCTGTTATGACATGAGAAAAGTCATAAAAAGTAAATAATCCTTTTTTTGCTTCGGCACGCAGTGCATCCAGCACATAAATATCACGTGGTTGCGCAGGAATCTGTGTTGTAGGTATTATCACGACTACCCGCATGCCGTGGCCACGGGCAATTTCAATGGTTTGCAATAAAATGCTGAGGGTTTTATCGAACTGTTCTTTATTGTAAGGGTCCTGATATAAGTGAGCTATACGATCATCTATGGCTTCAGGCGTGATACTGGAAATATCTCCCTGATACTTCTTTTCAAATTCCGGATACTTGGTGGGCTGTATTCCTTTTTGCTCTTTTGTTTCATAAAATTTTACTATTTCATTATTGGTTTCTACATCCTTAAGGAGATTATTAAAATCATGGCGGTAAGGCTCATTTACATAGATACTTACATTTTCATCCAGACTTCGACGATAAAAAATAAAAGGATCAACAAAATACACGAGAGTCGTCGCAAAGTTCCCTCGCTCATAAAAATAATTTAAGTAGGTTTGTTGACTCTTCACTCCTCCTCTTTCATACCCTTGTCCCAAATTTATAAATTTTTTTCCCAATACTTTTTCTACTCTTGCGTGGTTTTCAAATCGTGAAAAAATACGAGCATGTGAAGTACCCAAGAATACAGCATCATAGTACTCTCGCTTACCGATCACGGGGAGATTGGCCTCAGTCTGAGAGTTTGAAAGACGTTCTTCGACAGGCTCATTGTTTGATGGCAAGAAAAAAAGGTCTACGACGATAAATCCAATGACCAAAATTTCAATAATAGTGATTATGATAAAGCGCTTGCTTCGCATGTGGCTATTATAGCAATAGGACGCTTAATTACAAGTGATACGCAATATTAGCTTCGCTTGAAACAACAACAAAGTTTCTAGTACTGGCAAGTCAATCCAAAGCAGATTTTTTCTTTAAAAAGTATTTGTTCATATATGTAGGGCGCCGTGAGGAACAATATGATGAGAGTCGTGATCCAGTATGTGGCGATTATTAGAGCTACACTTCGCTTAGAAAGGACCTGCGATCTCATGATAAAGATAAAGGCAAGGAAAACCGGAATATTGAGCAATGGCCAAAATGTAGCAGTAAAGGGTATGAGGCGTATATAAAAGGCAAGAAGTGTGGGGACATCGGGCATTTTGAGTACAAAAAATATAAGTAATATTGTCGGTACGATAAATTGTATGGTAAAAAGTTCAGGAGCAAGAAGCAACGATACTTTTTTTGCATTATTAAAATTACGATTGTAGTTGAGGGCATCCCATATGAGGCTGACGAGGGTGATAGAGCTCAAGACAAGTATGCCAAGAAGCGAGGTGATACTTATTCTAAATATGGTTTGCTGCCAAAGCTGCACGACTTCACTATTCATAGCATATTGCAATTAGCTTACCCTATAAGCAAGCTAATCTTATTATGTCAGTGTTTGCCGTGTTCGTCAATGAAGTGTTTCACCTGCGTACATTAACTCTACACACAAGTCTGTATGTCTCCCTTTCGTATTAGTTGTTTTCTATAGTTACGGTAAAAGATATGACTTTCTCGTTTTCTATATTGCCGGCTTTATCTTTCGATTTTACCGAAAGGGTATGGGGGCCGTTTGGCAGTGAATCTTTGCATACATAGCTCAAATTTGAGACGAAATCGCTCCACCCATCATTGTCAAATTTGTATGAAAGACTTATGTCATTATGTGGGGACTGGTTATCGGTTGGAGCGCTTTGTATGGCACATACTTTACCATCTGTTTTGTATGTAATTTCTCCTCCGTTCCCCGGGTACATGATATTTGTATGTGGCGCTTCTGTATCAGCTGGTGCTTGCGTTGGCGCTGCTGTAGGTGCAGAAGTTGCTGTCGCCACAGGGGCTTGGGTCGCAGTTGCCTGGGGAGCGCTCGTTACTTTTGCTGTAGGCGCGGCACTTGGTGTTTGGGTGATTTGTGTGGTTATAGTTACTTTTGGTGTCACAGATAGTTTAGCCTGTGTTTTTTTTGGTTTTACAGTAATCACAATTTCACTTTCTTTTTCTGTCTTCTTGGCCGAATAAGATGTACTCAGTGTACGATGCGCAGCTGTTGCAAGTACAACGATCAAAGCTATGGCTACTATTATATTTCGAGTATTAATAGCTTGTTTTGAGAATATTTTTTTTAGTTCCATATAGTTTTAGACTGTTAATAAAGTCTATATTATATCATGAACTAACAGATTCTTCAAACTATAGGCTAAGCTTCGATGGTCAAACTCACGGGGCAATGATCGCTGCCCATTATTTCTGGGTGAATTTCTGCTTTCTGAATATATGGTTTTAATGGTGCTGATGCAAGCCAGTAGTCAATCCTCCAGCCTACATTCCGCGCTCGCGCGCCGCCCCAATTTGTCCACCAACTATAATGTCCATTTCCTTGAGTAAAAAGGCGAAATGTATCTAAAAAGCCTGCTTTTAATATGTTGTCAAAACCTTTGCGCTCTTCATGGGTAAATCCGTGCTCTCCTATGTTCTCTTTTGGCCTTGCTAGATCAAGCTCAGTATGAGCTACGTTCAAGTCCCCACAAAAAAGCACTGGTTTATTTTTTTCCAATATTTTTACATGTCGCAAAAAAGCCACATCCCATCCTTTGTGCCTCAAAGCTAATCTCGTCAGATCTCCTTTACTATTTGGTGTATATACGGTGACGACATAAAATTTCTCAAATTCTGCAGTGGTTACTCGCCCTTCTGTATTGGTGTTGCCATACCTATCGCCTAGTTGTATTCCTTCCAGGCAAGTTTCAGGTATGTTGTAGATTACATTAAGAGGTTTCTGTTTTGTGAATATTGCAGTGCCACTATAGCCTTTTTTTTCAGCGGAGTTCCAGTATTCACTATATTGCGGTAAGTCTATAGTCGCCTGTCCTTGCATCGCTTTTGTCTCCTGTAAGCACATAATATCGGGATCATGCTCGGCTATAAAGCTTTGGAAAGCGCCTTTATTTACTACAGACCGTATGCCATTGACATTCCATGAGTATAGTTTCATGAAGTCATTATACCGAAATAGTTATAGTTTGCTTTACATAAAATGCAGTATCGTCGCGGCGATCTCAAGACATCCAAGTGCGGCTCCGGCTTGTACTGCAATTTTTTTTACAATCCACTGTGGTTCAGTACCACCGAATATCACCGCACTTACTTGTGTAGGAAGTACAAACCCCAGCCAGAAAAAGAACGCAATGCCATATGGATTCCAACTAGATGGCAGTCCTTGCATAAAAAGAGCAAGTACAAATGTTGTGATGACTGTGACAAAAAACTGTACGCCATAAAAAGGTCCCATGGCTTTCATCATTTTTTGTTGCACTTCTTTTGAAAGCTTATCAAAACCGTGTATTTTACCCCAAAGCTTGCCAAAAAGCGCGCTGTACCAGACAGCACCAAATATAAACTGAGCGACTGAGGCGATGAGTATTGCGAGATATGGTATTTGCATATAAATAAAAATTAATAAAGAGTACTCTTATTTTAAAGCATTCATCAGCAAATTGATCTGATAAGAAGTAAGTGTCGTAGACCCTTCGTATTTTTTCCTTTTTTCAGCTAATGCATCAGGTATCTCATACTGAAAATAAAAAGAATTAGTATCAGCCAAAATATTGTAATGATTACTAGGATGATCCGTAGTGATGTCGTCTGGAACTCTATAAGTCGCAAAGTTCATATCTTGAAGAAGGGCAAGCATAAGCGTATGATTGAGAGTACCCAGATCTGCTCCTCTAAATTCTTTAGCAATATACGCTGCATATTCATCACCAGTATGTAATGCTTTTTTAAGCTCCAAAAACTGACGAAATTCCGTGGGAATAGATGTTCCATTTTCTAAAAGTGGACAGCTATGATAGACCGGCAATGCATGAGGTTTGCTCGGTAATTCAACATCAAAATAGCCAACCGGAAGATTATTTTCTGCAAGCCACATACCAAGAATTACATGTTCATTTTCATTTTCCACCATAAATGTATTCTGATACCGCATTGATGCCACTTTATACAAGTCCATCGTTCCTTGCTTATTGCTAACATTTAAAAGACAAGGTATACCTTTATATTCTCTTAATGCTGCAAGTTGAGGCACATGTCTGATAAATGGATCTTCCACGCTATTTTGTATTATAGAAGCTTCTAGCCCTTTATCTTTCAGTGGGAATGAAGATGTTTCAGAAAAAATCATAGGAAATACAACTAGAAATAATTATAACAGTTCATTCTTACTTGCAGTTTATGTTTATTTTCTGTCCTACCTGTAGTAACGTATTGGAGAGATTGTTATCATTCATAAGAACACTATATTCTGAACCATTACCTAGTTCATTCGTCGCAATGCTCCACAAAGAATCTCCAGCTTGCACCGTATAGCTTTTACAATTTTTGCTTTGTGTTGTTTTTGCACCCAAGACGTTATTGTCACTTCCTGGAGAAACTATATGTGATAAAGTCGATGAGAACGCGGATGAGGTAGAGTTTTTATAATAGCTATATGTTCCTCTTGTTGGGGCTGCCATTTTAGCTTTCATCACATTGCTCCATTCGCCCGGCATACATCCATTTCCACCTCGTACTTTAAATGAGTAGCTGCTTGATGGACTAAGCATATGGATGGTATAAGAAAGGACACCGTTTACATTTCCGCTATTATACTCGACACCATACTGTTCGGTTGTATCTCTGTCGCCATAGGCTATAAAGTACTTATTTGCGTTGGTAGCTGGTGCAAAGTATAAGGTTGCATCCGTGCCGTATACATCTATTTGAAATAGGTCTGGTTTGCTTGTTGGGGCAGAACTCCGACATGATGTGTCTGGAGCCTTTCCATCCGAAGTGTGCTCCGTAGTGTTTGAAACAGCGGCTGGGGTGGAGGTTGGCTCAATATAGGAACCTATATACATTCTTCCCACATTTACGGGTATAAGATAATTGTTTCCATTTTTTGTTACATCGGCTGAGATCCATGCCTTATTTGTATTTCCCTCAGGTTGTGTCTCTTCCCACGTAATACCATTATCTCCAGAGATATAAGCCCTTCCATTTACTGGTGCCACAAGTATTCGTTGTCCATTACCGCTTATACTTGCACTATACCAATCTTGGGTCGTGTTTCCTGCTGGTTGTGCTTCGCTCCAACTGCTTCCTCCGTTTCGACTGATATACAGTCGTCCACTTCTATATCCTGCGAGCATCGTTTGGCCGTCATCACTGATTGTGCCAGCCCACCAAGATTTATCAGTATTCCCGGCAGGTTGGATCTCTGTCCAAGAATTACCTGTATTCGTTGACATATATACCCTTCCGGTATATTCAGCAGCCAATATATATTGACCATTTGCACTCACTTGCACTACAATCCAAAATCTATCTGTGTTTCCATCAGGCTGCGTCTCGGTCCATGTACTACCTCTGTTTGTAGATATATACAAACGACCGGAACCTACCCCCGCAAGCATTATTTGCCCGTCATCACTGATTGTCGATGTATACCAACTGCGATCTGCATTACCGGCAGGTTGCGTTTCAGTCCAGGTTGAACCGCTATTGGTAGATAGATAAAGGCGACTTCCAACCACACCTGCAAGTAGGGTATGCCCATCTCCACTCACCGCTACTGTATACCATTGTTTGTCTGTATCCCCCGCGGGCTGGGCTTCCGCCCATGTAGTACCCCCATTTGTCGTTAGGTACAGGCGTGATGCAGATGCGGCAAGTATAGTTTGTTTATCATCGCTCATTTTTGCCGCTGTCCACTGGATATCAGTATTTCCGGCAGGTTGTGTTTCAGTCCAGGTTATGCTTGCAGCATATACCAACGTAGGAATTAGTATAAAGAAGAGTACAAACAACATGCCAAGCCATATTTTTTTTGACATATCATTAATCTAAAGATATCACTGACAAATTGCAACTAATAGTTTACATATCTAGGAGTTTTTTTTAGGTATACAACTTTTTGTAAAGATACGATTGTCTATGTATGTAGAATTGCCATTGACATATATGCATTGTATTAATATACTTAACTTATTAGTTAACTATTATGAAATTATCAGATTCTGACACCAATTTAGATATTGTTTTTGAAGCGCTTGCTAGCAAGCACCGCCGAGCTATCATATTTGCGCTGGGTCTCCAACCTCACTCGGTGAGTCAGCTTGCCATGATGAGAGATCTTTCTTTACCCGCAATTCATAAGCATATTCGCTTATTAAAAGATGCTCAGTTAGTTCAGGATAAAAAAATTGGCCGCACGCATGTGCTCACTCTGAATCGTCAGTCCTTACTCCGTCTTCAAGATTGGCTCATGCAGTTTCAGGCCTATTGGGGGACATCAAGCGAATCGTTAGAAAATTATGTTCAATATGTAGAAACACCAACAAAGATGGGAGGTGAAAAAAAATGAAGAAATTTATACTTTTATATGTGGGTATGTGGCAACATTCTCCGGAAGTTATGTCCGGGTGGACCAAATGGTTCCAGGTTCTTGGAGATCGTGTTGTAGATAGCGGCAATCCTTTTGGTCCAGGCAGAGAGGTTACCACATCAGGTAGCGTGTCTTTACCACAAGATAAAGATGCAATTGTGGGCTATACCATCATTAAAGCAGAAAACATGGAAGAGGTCGAAAAGCTT
Organism: uncultured Gammaproteobacteria bacterium; assembly: GCA_964566675.1. GTDB lineage: Bacteria > Patescibacteriota > Microgenomatia > UBA1406 > GWC2-37-13 > CAZMJG01. The sequence goes on along the minus strand of CAZMJG010000001.1, from coordinate 15,638 downwards.
TTGAAAGAGTGCCCCATCATCACAAGTGTCAAAATATACGAAGCCATGCCTATGTAACGGTATGTGCGTATGGAGAGGTATCTCCTATGGGAGTTACCTCTTCATATTCTTCGGTATACTATGTATATATGATTCCACTCAATACGCCCGCTCCCCAATTTTCACTTGCTGATCAGACAGGCAAAATACACAAACTTTCAGATTATAAAGGCAAATGGGTGCTTGTCTATTTTTACCCAAAAGATGATACCCCCGGCTGCACTATCGAGGCGTGTACCATCCGCGATAATATGGCGGGTTTTGAGAAAGCCAATGCAGTCGTCCTTGGCATCAGTGCAGATTCTCCCGAAAGCCATGCGAAGTTTGCACAGAAATATAATTTACCCTTTACGCTTCTTGCCGATGAGTCAAAAGAGGTAGTAAAAGCCTACGATTCTTGGGCTCCCAAAAAAATGTTTGGCAAAGAGTTTTTAGGTATAAAGCGAAATTCGTTTCTTATAAATCCAGAAGGAATTCTGGTAAAAGTATATGAGGGAGTCAAGCCTCAGGAGCACGCAGAAGAGGTGCTTCAGGATATGGCAACACAAAGCAAAAATTGATACATTGGGCTTACGCCTTTATAGTAGATAATAGCTGGCTGCATCTTTCATAAAGTGGAGTAGGCAAAATATGTAAAATGTATTACAATATCTGCAAGCTTTTTTATAGAGAACATTCACATATGGCGCGGTGGTGAAGTGGAAACACGGGAGTCTGCAAAACTTCTACTGCAGGGGTTCGATTCCCCTCCGCGCCTCACCGTATAAAGTACAAAGGAGAGGTCGCATAGTGGCCGAGTGCGTCGGTCTTGAAAACCGATAGGGTAGCAATACTCTCGTGGGTTCGAATCCCACTCTCTCCGCCATGAAAAAAGTCGGGATTTGTTCTCGACTTTTTTTATGCAAGAGTGCGGATGAGAACCGACGGTTCGCTTGCACTTGCAGTTTCCGATACAAAGTGAGGATTACTGCAAGTTAGTACCGATGAACGCAGTGAAATCGGTTAATCCCACTCTCTCCGCCAGTCTTCTAAATTACGGTTTCCATGAAGATTTAGAAGGTAGGCATAAGGCAGTTTGTATTGTACTGACTGTATTTCTCCATCTTTTATTTTTAAGTTCCAAAGTAACGATTTAAGCAAATTTTCTCTCACTTCATTATCTCCTTCCTTAAACATGAGAGGAGCGTCACAAGTATCCTTTTTTACTTTTTCTAAAAGTTCCAAAGTTACATCAACATCAATAGGTTTCATATTTTTTAACTGCAATTCCAGATCAAATTTCTTTGTTTCAAATTCTTTGTCTTTTTCATCATATCTTTCCTGAGTAATTTTTTTTGAAAGTAATAAATCGAGCAAATGGTTTTGCTTCTCGGTGACATTAAGGACTTGTTGACTTACTACTTCCCGGGTACTACTTGTAACGTCTTTCTGTCCGATCAAACCTTCGGAGTAGGCTATGAAAATAGAAAAACTAGAGGAATATTAACTCTAAAAAAAAATAAAATAGTTTATATGTTTAACTTTTCAATTTAGTATTAATAAAAGGAAAAATAAGCTCCAACGTCGTACCATCACGCCGCCAGGAATTGTATCATAAATAAGCATCAATCATTTCCCATCCATAGCTATTTTTAACAATTTGCTCGATTGCTGTAAAATCTGTTTCTCCTTTTTCATTAATGGGCATAGGTAACTTAAAATAAGCAAGACGTCCCATGGAAAGTTTCCTGCCATAATGGTATCTCCAAGATTTTAAACGAATTAAAGCAGCAATGTAGAATAGGACATATGGATCATGTGACTTTTTAAGTGTAATTACTGCAGTTTTTTCACCAGCTATATAGTCCTCAAATTGATAAAAGGTTGTGCCACATTTACCGTCTAAAGAGACTGTTAGTGTATTTCTTTTAAAATTAGGTTTAGTATCACACCTAAGTGATACACCATTATTCGATTCCGTTGTAGTTACATATGGAGTTTCTTGAATATCACTATCAAGCTCATTAAGATATGGAGCATATTTTCTTTCAATATTACATAATCCATTTTCTCCACTTATATCAAAATAGGCAACCCTATTCTTAGGAACAATTTTTTCATTTTTTTGATTTATAATTATTTTCTTTCCGCCTAATGTTAATAAATAACCTGCTGTTTCTTTTACAAGCTTTTCAAGCTCTCCTATAATCTCTGAATAAGTAGGTTCAATATCATTCAAGTATGACTCTGGCACTAATTCCAAAGTCTCATCATTCATATCTATTGCGATCGCTTTTTGAAATTCTGGTATATCTGCTACTTCTGTATTTATTGGATCTTTTATAAAGTTTTTTACAGTCTTTTCGATTTCAGCTAACTGATTAGTAGCCCTTTCATTTTTTAATCTTTTACCTTTTTTCTTTAATAATCCATCAGTTAGACACCTTGCCCATAAAACTCTTTGAGTAGCAGGGTGAGGCACACCTTTCTTAATAAATATTCCTAATGTATGAGTTCCTGTAGGATAAAATAAGTCTTCTGGAAAGGTGATTACTGCAAGAAGAGTATTCTTCTTTAACAAATCTTTACGCCATTGCTTAGCTGACTTTTCTATTAGTACAGAAGTGGGTAAAATAGCAAATAAAGTTCCTTCGTTTTGCATTTGCTTCAAAGCTTGGTCAATAAAATGATACTCTTTGCTCTTACTGGATTTTTGTGCAAAAGGAGGGTTCATCATAACTTTTGTAATAGGCTGTATTCGTGTATCCACATCGGATGATATATATTTTGCTGCAACAGAATTCTTACTTGTATCTAGAGTTAACCATTTATTAAAACAATTACCCTCAATCATATTATTTTTACCATCACCTCTAAAAATCATGTTGACGATTGCAAGTGCTATGATGGGATCTTGCTCTTCAATTCCATATAGGCCATTGACTTTAAAGTTTTCGAGTTGTGAGTTTGAAGGGTTAGATTGTTTCACTTTATCGAAAGCTGCTACTATGAATCCACCTGTACCACAAGCTGGATCTAATACTAAATCATTATGTTTTATATCTAATACTTCTGCAGCAAATTTCGTTATATGACGTGGCGTAAGAACAATTCCAATTTCTTTTGCTCCATTCCCATACTTTAAAAACACTTCATAAAACTCACCTAGAATGTCTCTCCCAGACCGCATTGCTGATCGTATATTCAAACCAAGTAGTTCTTGAATTGTCTTAACGATGGCTGCTTTTACCTTAACATGGTTATCAGGGCTGGAAGGTTCGTCAATTTTAATAAAGCGAGAAAAATCCCGCTTATTATGTTTATTAAGAATAGAGTCAACCTTTGCATTAATTGTAGAAATTAGAACTGATGTATCTTGTTCATTAAGATTAATTTCTGAACCATCTGATAATGCTAGAAGAATCGAGGAAATAAAGCGTGCTCTATAATCTTTGTTTATTGAGTTGTCATTTAGAATCTCATTTATTTTTTCAGCTGAATGAAGAAACTCAGTCTCTGATACTTCCACATCTTGAATGTTAGGATTCTTTGACTGAAGTAAATTTTCGACTTGAGTTTTTGATAATAGGCTTGTAACTTCAATTTCATTTTCAGTTACAACATTCCACTTTTTACCATCAAAATATTCTGTTTTCCCAAGAAAGCCTTCATCATCATTACCTGCTATACCAGTAGCAAATAATGCTTTCAGAGAACTTTTTCCGTTAATTGTGTCTGCATATCTTTTTGCTTCTTGTAATGCAACATCTAATTTATTTCTTGCATTCTTTGACTCAACAACGTAGTAAATATCCTCGTTTATTTTTATAATATTTTCAGGCGTTAACAGCCCTAAGCTTTTCTTAATTCCATCTATTTGCTGGCATTCTTGCTGAGTATAAATCTGCTCCTTTTTCCATTCTTTTTTCTTAGTTAGTTCATCATAAATAAATCTATATGCGTGTACTTCTGAAGAAGATAATCTCGTAATTGATTTATTCATAAGGGTATTGTACCTTATTGGCAAGCATTTGAAAAGTCCTTCGAGTAGAGGGATTTACACATCTTAATAATTTAAGAATGCTAGGAAGCATGAGTCAAATAAGTTCCAACTGCGTCCCACGCACCCCGCCATAATCCAAGCTTCTCCAGCCGTTCCGCTGGTTTGCTGCTCGACGCTCGCCGTCATCCTCTTTCCCTTTGTTTACAACTATATGTCGCCGACAGAGGGAAGGAGCAGCTAGTGATATAATATTTACATAATTTATGCGTGATGAAGTAGAAAATCAAAATCAGGAAGAGCTACTACAAAATGAAGCAGATAATAAAGCTAAAAGGCTATTGCAAGTTTTTGTAAATAAGCATATTCCTGCTATTAATGATATCTTTGGATATTCAGTAGAGTTAGATTCTGGTGAATTAGAAAAGGCACTTGAAGTATTTGCAATTATAGAACAAGATTCGGAAATATATGGATTAGTTGCTCGTAAAGTATTTTCAAATTTTGGAAACAAAAAAACTAATCAGGCGATAAAACTGATACTCTCTGAGCTAGGTCCCGGGGCTAAAAGTTTAATTGAAAAAGGATTAGATTCAGTTGTTAAAGCACAGATGCTCCAACGAGCAATTGCTAAGCAAGGCTTATATGATCCGCAAAAGGATATAGCAATTTCTTGGAATATCAATGGAGACAATCTAACCCATAATGATACTGGAAAAGGATTACCTCTAATTAATAAATTGAGATCAATCCTTGATACGGATAAACCTACTTATACAGAATATATATTAAAAGCCGATGTCTCAGTAACAGATGGATATAAGATCGATTAGCACGCTTTTTTTTCCCCGCCATGGAAAAAATGGGTTTTGCTCACGACTAAGAAATATAAAACTTCTAAACCTCTGAGTATAATAAAGCATGGCTATCCATTTGGAACTTGAACAGCTTTATCTTGAAGACCATAAAGAAAGATCTTCGAAAACTAGTACTAAAAGCGTGGGAAATGGCCCCTTTTGACAATAGCATTACAGACGCAGAACGAGCTAAATACTTTGTTCCGCCTATTTCAGATGCACATAAAGTTTTTACTGAAAAGTATAAATGAACCGTCATCGAAGCCAGCCCAGCTCCTTTGAGCAAGCAAGAAGATCATCGAAAGCAGTGCTTTCAACCGTTTCAAATGCTTTGTGAGCATTGGTTTTTGTGGCAATCATATCGGTCACTTTTGTATTAGCAAAGCCGATTGTAAGACCCCACATAAGAAAAGGTATCACGCTATTACTCATATCACCAAATCCACTCAGCGCTATCGTACGACCTGTTTTCATAGCATTCAGAATCCCCTCAGCAGATTCTTCTTCTATCTCAAGAAGTGTTGCACCTGCTCCCAACCAGCAAGCATGGTGACTATCCGAGGCACCAGCCCAACCTACATGACTAAATCGTGGATCTTTGGCAAAATCTACACTCATGCGGTTTGTCACACCGGGATGAGCCGCATTATATACTTCAATAGTATTTATTACCCGAGCAATTTCTGGAAAAAACACTTCCGGGGCAGAGAGAATATCAAACTTTCCCCACACTCGAGCAATCAGTTTACCTACTGGGACAGCATCTATCGTCACCGGGTGAGGCAAATGCCATACCAACTGATCAAATTCATTTTGTGTCAGATTGCTTTTCACATGGTCAATGAGCACTGTTAAAGGTTGTTTTTTATACCATTTTTTTGCTCTCCATAAATCAATCACATCATTTTTTATTTTCTGAGCCAACTTTTCATGAGCTGGGAGCAAACAGATGATTTCACCTTTGTATCTCTGTTTCGTTGTAGGATCTGTGTAAAGGTATCCAAACTCTGTACCTAGTATGCTGTAGTGGCTTTTTCCAGCTGCAGACATTGCCTCAAGATAGTCATTCCACCCACTGGTTTCATTATGTCCCGTGATACTTGGTATGATATTTTTTGCAAGTGCAGCCTGCACATTACTCGTCACATCACATCGTCCATCATCGCGACCTGTAGTCGCATGTCCTCCATGCGGATCAAAGAGTATTCTTTTTTTCATAATTGAATATATTTATCCAGTAGGCCAAATCAAGATTTTAGATTTAGTTAACTTGATTAAGCATGTATCCTATAGTATAGTACCCCGATGGAAATTACGCAAGTCCCTTAACTAAATTCTATCGGAGTAAACTATTTTTTTCCCTTCAAATGAGGTCGCCTCATAGGTTTTCTCCCCAGTGTGTTGAAACCAAAAGACGGGTATCTTTCCATACCCACCCGGGGTATCTATCACATACTCGGGTATACAGGTACCGGGTATGTGCCCTCGCAATTCATGCATGAGTTTTTTCCCTTGTTCAACTGAAGTTCGGAAATGATGAGTTCCCGCCGCCGCATCGAGATGATGTAAATAATAGGGTTTTATACCAATCTCAATCAAGCTTTTAAACAATGCGGATAATGTCTTGGTGTTATCATTAACCCCTTTCATAAGTACTGTTTGACTCAGGATAAGCCCACCAGTAGAACGCAATTTTTTTATAGAATCAGCAAAGTCAGACGTTATTTCTTTTGGATGATTTATATGTATGACTACTGTGTATGGCATCGCCTGCCCAATAGCTTCAAGAAAACGATCGTTTACTCGTTGCGGATATACCGCTGGAGTACGTGTATGAAACCGTATCATTTTTAGGTGTGGTATAGCCCGAATATCTCGTATCACCTTTTCCATAAAAACATCAGTAAATGTAAACGGATCACCACCCGAAAGTATCACTTCCCATAATTCAGTATGTTCTTTTAAATAATCCATACACTTCTGATACAGGGCAATATTAGAATGAAGTAAATTTTTACGAAAGCAAAAACGACAATGCACGGCGCACGCATTTGTGAGCATGAGGAGACACCTATCTGGGTAGCGATGGATTATCCCAGGAACCGGACTATGAGATTCGTCACCCACTGGGTCTGATTCTTCATACTCCTGTATTTCTTGCTCCAGATTACTGGTCATCACCATTTTTCTTAAAGGATCTTCTTCATCATACCAATCGATAAGGTCGATATAATACTTCGGGATGAGTAAATTAAATCCATGCTCTGGCCAGGCGCCCATCTTTTCCATACGACTCATATCCCATCCTTTTGAAGTGAGATATTCTTTGAGTTGAGCTACCGAAAATACGAAGTCTTGCTTATTCATACTGTTGTAGAGCTATGATAGCATATCAAGTGTATATATAGTGTTATAAGTTTATAAAATCCATAAGCTGAAAGTCTATAAAGCTAAAAGCATAAAGACTTTTGACTTTACGACTTTATAGACTTTCAGCTTTACAGACTTTCTACTTTATAGGCTGAATCCGCTATAATATATCCATGTCAAAAGTCACCGTAAAGTCCCCGGCCAATATAGCCTTTATCAAATACTGGGGCGTCAAAGATCAGACACTCTACCTTCCCTACAACACCAGTATTTCCATGAATCTCAGTGGATGCCTCACCACTACCACCGCACAAATAGATGATTCAGCTTCAGAAGATACTATTCATATCAAAGAAAAAAACACGTTTATTCCTTTATCCAAAACCCACGGCAAAAATGCCAAAGCCTATGATCAAATTGAACGCTTGCGAAATATGCTAGGCGAGCGTCAATATATCAAAATCTATACTGAAAATTCGTTTCCTTCAGATGCGGGAATTGCCTCCTCGGCTTCTGGCTTCTCTGCGCTTACCGCCTCTATACTTTTAGCCTTTGGCAGAAAAGATATATTTGAAGATAAAAAAGCATTATCACGGCTTGTACGACTTGCGGGCTCTGGATCGGCCGTACGCTCGGTGTATGGTGGATTTGTCGAATTTAGCGAAGGCGATGATCAGGCAGCAGTGGCACATCAAATTGCAGCGGAAACCCATTGGGATATCATCGATCTCATAGCTGTTGTTTCAACAGTAAAAAAAGACATATCTTCAAGTGAAGGCCATACCCGTGTGGAAAGCAGCCAGTATTTTGAAACTCGGCTAAAAGAACTTCCTGATCGTATAAATCACACTCGTAAAGCCATCCTTGATAAAAAATTTTCAGTACTCGGACCTCTTATTGAGGCAGATACCATCTCTATGCATACAGTCATGATGACATCGGAGCCTCCTATTTTCTACTGGCAGCCAGGGACCCTCGAAGTGATGAATGCAGTCACCCAATGGCGTCGTGAGGGACTTGAAAGCTATTTTTCCATCGATGCAGGAGCCAATGTGCATATCATTTGCGAAAAAAAGAATGCTCCAGCTTTAGAAAAACGACTACAAGGTTTGTCACTGGTACACTCAACTATTTACAATGAGCCGTGTATAGGAACACATGAAATACAAGATCATCTTTTATGAAAAAAATTATCTATCTTAAACTCGGTGGTTCACTAGTCACCGATAAAAAAAAGGCCTATACTTTTCAGGAATCCCAGGTCGTACAAATCGTTCAAGAAGTGGCAGCAGCACTACAGACAGATCCCGAAATTCAACTTGTACTTGGCAATGGTGCTGGCTCTTTCGCTCATCAATCGGCGACCAAATACCAACTCAAAAATGGCGCGACATCAGCAGAGGGCAAGTATGGAGCAGCGGTTACTCATCAGGATGCCACCTATCTAAATCATCTTATTTCTCGCCTCTTTCATGCGGCATCACTACCAGTTTTTTCTCTTCAACCCTCCGCATTTATTCGTGCACAAAATCGACACACTACTCATCTTGATCTATCCGTATTTGAAGATATGTTACGTCTGGGAATAATACCTTTTATCTATGGTGATGTGATTATAGATTCACACGTTGGAGCAACCGTATACTCTACCGATCGATTGTTTAGAGAAATCGCACAAAAGTACGCAGCCACGCCTCTTTCTCCCAAACTTATCATTCATGCTGGCAATTATGATGGCGTCATGAATCAGAAAGGAAATATTATAACCCAAATTACCCGCAGCAATTATGATGAAGTCAAAAAAAGTCTTTATACTTCCGATATGGTTGATGTCACGGGCGGCATGCAACAAAAAATTGAGGAGATGTTAGCACTAGCCGATTCCGGCATCTCAAGTATCATCATAAACGGGAAACAAAAAAATCTCATCAAGGACACATTGCTGGGTGATATTTCTTCGGGAACTTATATATCTTCTACAAAAATTTGAGGCTCTCCATCAACGTTTTATTTTCTCTCTTGACAAAGACTAGGTATTTTACGTATGCTGAAACTATCATTATAAATTCATAAATGTATGGCAAAAAAAGTAACAAAAAGTACTAAGGCTCCAGCGGCTGCACCCAAGAAAAAGCATGATCCTTCTCAAAGTATGGTTATTCAAGCAGGTGTTGTGTTTATCATCGTTTCAGCGATTGTGGTATGTAGCTATGCTTTCTCTTTATATATGTGATCAGAGTTCGTGTGTTACAATAACGTTGTGAATTTACACACTATATACGAAACCTCTGCCGGAGGCATGGTTTATTGTGATAAGGCCACAGATCGTGAATGGCTTATTATCCAGCACTCAAAAGCTCGTCACTGGGGTTTTCCAAAAGGCCATGTGGGAGACAAGATTCCCAACGAAAAGCTTGAAGAAGCAGCTATTCGTGAAGTGGTTGAAGAAGGCGGTGTACAGGCAAAAATCATATCCGATAAACCATTTACTACTACGTATTTTTTCCGATACGGCAATACGCTACATAAAAAGACAGTGTATTACTATCTCATGTCGTATATTTCTGGGGATCCTTCAGACCATGATGCCGAGGTAAAAGAAGCCAAATTTGCCTCAGAAAAAGACATACCTGCTATCCTCACATACGATTCCGATAAAGAAGCCTTTAGAAAAGCTCTCCATCACCTAGAATCTCTTGCATAATCATTCTCTATTTACAAGTAAAAAAAATTTGTATAATGAATGCAATCACGATATGGAACCTCAAGCACCTCCTGAAGCTTTTCAAATGACCAAAGAAAATGAAACTCATCCCCGCGTCGAAGCCTCCATGCTCGGTATTTACGTTCCACATAAAGGATATTTGTTTAAATACAACAAGCCAACCGAGGAAGGTACAAATGCTTTTATTACGCCTATACAATCAGTTGATACTATAGAAACTAATACGCAAAAAAAAAAAGGTTACATGAACCTCATTATTATGCGAACCAACTTATTATCGATACATTAGATGCCTGTACCGACCCCGAAAATGCCCAACCTTCACTCTATGCTGTCTATAATAAAAAAGAGAGTCTTCTCTTACCTCATACAGATGGTCGAGTAGTCCCTACACCTACTACCATATACGATGTTGTAGGTACCACTGAGGTTTTTGAAGATTTAGATTCTAATCCAGACTATATATTCCTGAGTGAAGATGATTTGAAAAGAAGTCGTGAAATACCTATCGGTGAAAAAGATCCTTATCCCGTCTACACGACAAATACTAAAACAATCACCAGAGGAGGACAGACTCTTGAAGCCTATATTCATCCGGATTGTGCAAAATTACTGAGAAAAGTTGAAAAACCAGTTGTTGCAACCGGCAAAGAAGATCCAACATTCTGGATGAGTACAGGCAGACAAATTATTGAGATGTTTGAGAAACTTGATCACCCATATAATCAACCAAGCTCAAAACCGAACAGACTTACTCTCCGTGATATAGATCAATTACTTACCGTCATCCCAAATGATGAAGAAGGATTTAAAGATGCGCTTGAAGCAGCTTTTGTGCGTGAAAAACTGGTTACCATTGGCCTTAAACAGGCCGCAAATCTTGCACTTCAAGGCACTATAACAGAAACTGTTTTAAATGGTCAAGATTCACTCACAGCAGTTGCTATTGCAGGAGCCATTGGCGTAGATATTCTATCTGAACCAGTTAAAGAAAAATTTTCCGCCTATAGCTTAAAAAAATTACTCACAAAAGCTTTACAAAAATGTGCAATAGCCTATGATATAAGCCAGATTCCAGATAGTGATTTAAATGACCGCGAAGAATTTGCATCTTTTATACAAGACGTATCCGGAGATCTTACTACCATGAATGCAATGCAATCAGAAATACCTGCGGTAGTTGGCTCCACATTGGTCAATTCTTCCGTACTGATAGCCAACCGGCAGTTTCTCCAAGCTGGTATTTATGCTGGTGTAGGTATTGCGACCGCCATGGGAGGCGAAAAATATAAGCAGAAATTAAGAGAATTAGGTGAATATTCTCGCGCTACTCCTCTTAGAGAAAAAGTTAGACAGATGGTTACAAAAATTGCTGGCCGTAGTATTCAAGGAAGTGCAAATTACTTGCCAAATATCCTTAGTGTGACAGGACTTGCGGGTAAAAATCTTGAGATTGCCTTAAATCTTGCTACTTTTATGACACTCAATGAAGTAGAAGAAGTTGCAGCTTCTCCCGATAAGGTTGAAAGGGAAAGTATTATTGAAAAACTTCATGCATTTATAAATTGGGCACAGTATGAGGCTAATGAGCTGGTTACCCCAGAAGAATATCATGCTTACTGTGAGAAAAAAAGAGAAGAACTCGTCCATGACCGCACTGTAGACTTAGAATTACCGGACCGAAATTTCATAACGGGACAAACAGCACCAATGATTCAAATGATCCCAGGTCAAGTACAAAAAGAATATATATACAATAGAAATAACAACCCCACTGGCTTTAATCCTGGTATCGACGGACCTGCAATCATTGATTATCGTTTTATCAATGCCGACCCATTTGACGCCAGTTTCAAAAAACCAGAAAAGGGAATTGTAAAAAAATATAACATCATAGATGCCGCATTAATGGGCAAGCATACCGTTAGACCTTCCAAAACAGATAGGACACCTGAAACTGCTGTTGTATTTGCAAACATTCAAGCTGGTTTTGCAAATAGCAAAATGTTTTTAAGAGATGGTACTCTAGTTGCCGAACCTGGATATCTGACAGAGTTAGCCGGAGACCAAGTAAGTACTTCTCTTTTAGAAATACTTGCTGAACAAAAAAGAAATTTGCAAGGAACCACCTATATTCGTACTAAAGATGGAGATATCAATGTTCATTTAGATGAAGATCCAAGTGAGCTTTATTTGTATAACTGCGACAAAAGTCAGAAAACGCATTCATTTTTTCAAGGCATGGAGAAACTCCAAATTATAACATTACTTAATGATAGTAATTTATTTACTGATGATGAAATGAGAGAGTTAAATAATCAATACAGATTAGGTCATCCCATAACCCCTACCTCACGCACTATGGATCGCCTTTTTGCCGTAATTGAGGCTTTAAATCAAGATAAAACTGTTACTATTCTCAATTATCCTTTTCGAGAAACCAAATGGAAAGATCAAATCCGTATAGCGGATTATTTACGTCGAGCCGCTAAAGATCGTATTATTATCATTCGTGGAGATGATAAGGCTGAAGATATACAGGAAGATAGGAAAAAGTCTTCTCTCATTTCTCCTGATAAACAACCTGCATATCGTCGACATCTTGCCAATACAGGTGATATTATGACCTACAATATTGAAGATCGCCGCTTTGTACAATCAGTACCTCCAATAGCCGAAATAGTCCGACAACTCGAGGATCTCGATATTCCATCTATCAATCAGTGGTCTTTAGACACCAAAGAAAGTTTCGCCCGAGAACTTGCCAACAATCTAGGTCGTCTTGAACTCAAGTTAGGGGAACCAGTAAGGGAAATTGAGGTCATCCGAGGTGATATTTTTGCCACGCATAATAATAGAAGATATAGGCTCATCCCTGATTATAAAATCGTAGAAAAAGCCGACAGCTATGATAGAGTAGACAGATCTGCCGATTCACACTCGATTCATAGGAGTAAACCATTGGGTACTGATCCACGTGATACACTCAAGTTACGTTTAACACAAATGGGTTGGGATACTATTGATATAAATCAGATTGAGTTTGATGAGGTAGATGTTATCCGCCCTTCAGGTAGTTATCCACAACTGAATACTCACTATCATTATTCTGATACATCATTTGAAGTACCATATAAAGAAAACGTGTTTGGAAAACATGATAGTGGAGGGATCATGGTATATAAATGGGAAGAAGTACCTCCCAATGCGCAAGAATCGACCGCCATGTTTGATCCTAGTATTTGATCTACCCTGCCAATCCAACCTGTAAATATGGTTCGGGCACAATTCGAGATACTTGCACCTTTTTATTTATATGAATAAGGTCTGTCTTTAATATTCTTTGTTCAAGTAGACGCATAATACCATCATCTACTATCTGATCAAATTTCCGGGCAAATAATGCTTCACTTGTAAATAAAAACTGCTTATCTTTTAAGGTAAAGATCTTTGGACGTAGTTTTATTTTTCCACTCTCAATGAGCATCTGCGTAGAATATACACTTTTCTTTTTACCTTGAGTCAAAGCAATATCGGGAATCCATATAATTGCTCGTTTATGATCGTTTACAAGTGTTCCGGTATAGTGCGTATTCATAAGCACCGTCTGGAAAAAACTTTCATCAGGTATGAGTGTGTGTCTGTAGTAGGCACGAAACTTTGACACTTTCCGACTGGTTGAGATAAAATCACAACAGTCCCTAGTAAGAATCTTCCATTGTCCTCCAATATAAGGAGTTGTATCTTGCATGTATGCACGTCGTACTGGCTTTCCTTTAAATCCATTAGTTGATTCCATATAATAGTTTTTTATGCGATTTAGTGTGTTGGGACGATCTTCTATCTGATTAGCAAATGTTAGGTAATTTTTTCCCTTGTTCTTTTTTAAATAGGTTTGTATAGCAGTCTGTGATTTCAAAGGGAAATCCTGCCCGCTCAGATTTATATAATACTCCCACTGCGTGTTGATCTCGAGCAATTTCTTGATGGCCTTGAGTTCCACATTTACCATACTATAGCCTCCCCATACTACGTTCTGACTTTCCAGTAATGAAACGTTTGGGTAATGCTTTACCATATTCTGTATTTGTAGATATAATTTTTTCCCTGAGCGTTTATCTACATGGAGCAAGTAGTAATTCTTAGGAGAATAAACAGAAGTAAGTAAACGTTGAAATTGCTCTGGATACCTATGTACCAGGATGAAGTAGGCTATCATAAAAGAAAGTAGAAAACTAATAAAAACCCATCAGTATATACACTGAATACATAGTTCCTTAACAAAAAATGAAATGAGGAGATTTTCTAAAAAGAATAAATGTGTTCCTGAAAGTGAAACAACAAGACTATTGAGTATGTGTAGGTAATTATATACTATCGGGGGGTATATAGATAGCGAGGATATCTAATAGACACTTTTCTCTTGTGTCAACAATGTTTTTTGTTTTGTCTGAATATTGTATGTGAAATACTGAGTATATTCTGGAAAAGAATATGGCGTTTCCTTAAGGATCACGGTATTATTATCAATCCATTTCACACAATAACTATACTGTATACCTGTATCAATGGAGACATTCCTTTCTAAACTATATATTGTATAGCCATGATATCCCGAACTTCCATTTTCAAAACATACGTTATCTTTTTGTGGTGAAAGGAGTATCTTATCGGCATAATCAAATGACTGCTTAATGGTGTATCTTTTCTTCGTATCTCCTGTATACACAACCATTGTATGCTGTTCATATGAATCTGTCTTTTCCCAATATACAAAGCCTTTTGAGCGGGGAATAGGATATGGATAACTCACATCTACATTCGAAACTATTAAGGTAGAAAGATCTATCCTCTGATATTGAAAGGTATCGGGAGATGATTTGTAATACAGCTCACTTCCATCACCAGAAAAAAATAATTCTGGATCGTATATAGAGGCGTCTAAAATAGGAATCTGTATACTATCCGACTTATCTACAGTAATAATATGATGATTGTATGTATGTCCTTCCGTCTCTTTTTCTGCGACATGTATCGATACATCCATAATTACAATTTTATCGGGCAGATAGAGAGCAATTTTTTTATCATCAGAAGACCATGTGGCAAGATCTGGCCGTCCATCCTTTGCTAAGGGCTCATACTCTTTGGCAAATCTGTCAAGACGTCTTTTAAACATATCATTGACTTTTTCTTTCCATAATATGCTGTTTTGTGTATCTGTATGAACAATGTCTTGTGTCACAAGTTCAGTACTCTCGGCTCTGTGACGAATCGTGAACACTAGTTCATAAGACCCATCTTTTTGAGGTGAAATCTCTGGACGTACTACGTAGTCAGCATTTGTCGAGTATACAAGCGGTAACGGAATCCGTGGAGGACTTGTATATATGAGTGTCGGTGAAGGCGTAGATTTCTGGTGTAATTTGACAATTTTAGGAACCCGTCGTGCATTCATCCCAAACAGAAAAGTCAAAAAAGGCAGCGCGACAAACAAAAATAGCGCAAAAAATTTGGAAAATCGTGTTACTGTTGTAAGTTCTTTAGGAAGTGACATTATTCATTATCATCAGAAATGTAAGAGAAATCAACAGAATAACAAAGGAAGATATATGAGCGGTGGAAGGCTTGCACTGAGAGTTTGCGACACGTAGTGAGCATTACTCTC